>NZ_JADYWS010000019.1:0-106042 GCF_015864715.1 Pseudoalteromonas sp. NZS71
AAAGACCCGTTTGGGTTGTATGGTTAAGTGACTAAGCGTACACGGTGGATGCCTTGGCAGTTGGAGGCGATGAAGGACGTATTAACTTGCGATAAGCTTAGTCAAGCTAGTAAAAAGCGCCTGAGACTAAGATTTCCGAATGGGGAAACCCACCTGCTTGCAGGTATCGTTAACTGAATACATAGGTTAACGAGGCGAACGCGGAGAACTGAAACATCTAAGTACCCGTAGGAAAAGAAATCAACCGAGATTCCGAAAGTAGCGGCGAGCGAAATCGGAACAGCCCTTAAGCTTATTATGTGTTAATGGAAGGCTGCTGGAAAGCGCCACGATACAGGGTGATAGTCCCGTACATGAAAAGACATTTTAAGTGAAATCGAGTAGGTCGGAGCACGTGAAACTTTGACTGAATATAGGTGGACCATCATCTAAGGCTAAATACTCCCAACTGACCGATAGTGAACCAGTACCGTGAGGGAAAGGCGAAAAGAACCCCTGTGAGGGGAGTGAAATAGAACCTGAAACCGTGTACGTACAAGCAGTAGGAGCCCACTTGTTGGGTGACTGCGTACCTTTTGTATAATGGGTCAGCGACTTATATTTTGTAGCGAGGTTAACCGAATAGGGTAGCCGTAGGGAAACCGAGTCTTAACTGGGCGAATAGTTGCAAGGTATAGACCCGAAACCCGGTGATCTAGCCATGGGCAGGTTGAAGGTTGAGTAACATCAACTGGAGGACCGAACCCACTAACGTTGAAAAGTTAGGGGATGACCTGTGGCTAGGAGTGAAAGGCTAATCAAACCGGGAGATAGCTGGTTCTCCCCGAAATCTATTTAGGTAGAGCCTCGGACGAATACTTACGGGGGTAGAGCACTGTTAAGGCTAGGGGGTCATCCCGACTTACCAACCCTTTGCAAACTCCGAATACCGTAAAGTAATATCCGGGAGACACACGGCGGGTGCTAACGTCCGTCGTGAAGAGGGAAACAACCCAGACCGCCAGCTAAGGTCCCAAAGTCATAGTTAAGTGGGAAACGATGTGGAAAGGCCCAGACAGCCAGGAGGTTGGCTTAGAAGCAGCCATCCTTTAAAGAAAGCGTAATAGCTCACTGGTCGAGTCGGTCTGCGCGGAAGATGTAACGGGGCTAAACTATGCACCGAAGCTGCGGATTCAGAATTTATTCTGAGTGGTAGGGGAGCGTTCTGTAAGCCGTTGAAGGTGTACCGGGAGGTATGCTGGAGGTATCAGAAGTGCGAATGCTGACATGAGTAACGATAATGGGAGTGAAAAACTCCCACGCCGGAAGACCAAGGGTTCCTATCCCATGTTAATCAGGGTAGGGTAAGTCGACCCCTAAGGCGAGGCCGAAAGGCGTAGTCGATGGGAAACAGATTAATATTTCTGTACTCGATATAATTGCGATGGGGGGACGGAGCAGGCTAAGCAAGCATAGCGTTGGTAGTCTATGTGAAAGTGAGTAGGGCGTTTGTTTAGGTAAATCCGGACAAACACTAAACCTGAGACACGAGACGAGTCACTACGGTGATGAAGTTGCTGATGCCATACTTCCAGGAAAAGCCTCTAAGCTTCAGATTATATGGAATCGTACCCCAAACCGACACAGGTGGTCAGGTAGAGAATACTAAGGCGCTTGAGAGAACTCGGGTGAAGGAACTAGGCAAAATCGTACCGTAACTTCGGGAGAAGGTACGCTCCTATCTGTGATGAGACTTGCTCTCTAAGCGGACGGGAGCCGCAGTGACCAGGTGGCTGGGACTGTTTATTAAAAACACAGCACTGTGCAAAATCGCAAGATGACGTATACGGTGTGACACCTGCCCGGTGCCGGAAGGTTAATTGATGGGGTTATCCTTAGGGAGAAGCTCTTGATCGAAGCCCCGGTAAACGGCGGCCGTAACTATAACGGTCCTAAGGTAGCGAAATTCCTTGTCGGGTAAGTTCCGACCTGCACGAATGGTGTAACCATGGCCACGCTGTCTCCACCCGAGACTCAGTGAAATTGAAATCGCAGTGAAGATGCTGTGTACCCGCGGCTAGACGGAAAGACCCCGTGAACCTTTACTACAGCTTGGCACTGAACATTGAACCTACATGTGTAGGATAGGTGGGAGACTTTGAAGCAGCGACGCTAGTTGTTGTGGAGTCAACCTTGAAATACCACCCTTGTAGTTTTGATGTTCTAACGTTGGCCCCTGAATCGGGGTTACGGACAGTGCCTGGTGGGTAGTTTGACTGGGGCGGTCTCCTCCTAAAGAGTAACGGAGGAGCACGAAGGTTGGCTAAGTACGGTCGGACATCGTACGGTTAGTGTAATGGTAGAAGCCAGCTTAACTGCGAGACAGACACGTCGAGCAGGTACGAAAGTAGGTCATAGTGATCCGGTGGTTCTGAATGGAAGGGCCATCGCTCAACGGATAAAAGGTACTCCGGGGATAACAGGCTGATACCGCCCAAGAGTTCATATCGACGGCGGTGTTTGGCACCTCGATGTCGGCTCATCACATCCTGGGGCTGAAGTCGGTCCCAAGGGTATGGCTGTTCGCCATTTAAAGTGGTACGCGAGCTGGGTTTAGAACGTCGTGAGACAGTTCGGTCCCTATCTGCCGTGGGCGTTTGAGAATTGAGAGGGGTTGCTCCTAGTACGAGAGGACCGGAGTGAACGAACCGCTGGTGTTCGGGTTGTCATGCCAATGGCATTGCCCGGTAGCTACGTTCGGAACTGATAAGCGCTGAAAGCATCTAAGCGCGAAGCAGGCCTCGAGATGAGTTCTCACTAGACTTTTAAAGTCTCTGAAGGGCCGTTGAAGACTACAACGTTGATAGGCAAGATGTGGAAGTGGTGTGAGCCATTAAGCTAACTTGTACTAATTACCCGTGAGGCTTAACCATACAACGCCAAACGCGTTTTATGCGACAGTTTAGACAGAAGTTAATATGACTAAAGTAGATATTACTTGAAGAAAGACTTAAAAAATATTATCAGATATTTTCCAAATTCAGTTAGTGCGTAGCGATACGGATTAACGCCCAAATTTGCTTGGTGACAATAGCGTTTTGGACCCACCTGATCCCATGCCGAACTCAGTAGTGAAACGAAACAGCGCCGA
This sequence comes from Pseudoalteromonas sp. NZS71, assembly GCF_015864715.1. Taxonomy (NCBI): domain Bacteria; kingdom Pseudomonadati; phylum Pseudomonadota; class Gammaproteobacteria; order Alteromonadales; family Pseudoalteromonadaceae; genus Pseudoalteromonas; species Pseudoalteromonas sp. NZS71. Next base: position 3,131 of record NZ_JADYWS010000019.1, read on the forward strand.
TGATAGTGTAGCATTTGCTATGTGAAAGTAGGACATTACCAGGCTTCAAATTCAGTCGAAGGACTTTAATCTTAATAATTAAAAATAAGAAAATTGAAAAGAATTTTCTTGGTGACAATAGCGTTTTGGACCCACCTGATTCCATGCCGAACTCAGTAGTGAAACGAAACAGCGCCGATGATAGTGTAGCATTTGCTATGTGAAAGTAGGACATTACCAGGATTTAATTAAGAGAAACCCGTTACAGCAATGTAACGGGTTTTTTGCTTTTTGAAATTAGTAAAACTCTGCATACTAAGAGACGATACGATTAATAATAGTGTAGTATTTGCTATGTGACTCTCTACCGCTGTGGGCACTACGACATCCTACTGCGTAGCGCACCGACTTCACATTGTAGAGCGCCCGAATTTAAGATTCGGGCTTTTTTATGTCTGCAGAAAAGTGAAATACGCGCAATTAACACCCACTCACATTAACACCTATTACGTAGGTCGGGCGAGCGTAGCGACTCCCGACGCTAAAATCATAAAAATCTCCGCTCGACAATGAGTTCGTAGCATTTGCACTGTGACTCTCCACCGCAGTGGGCACCATGACATTACCAGGATTTAATTAAGAGAAACCAGATACAGTAATGTGACGTTTTTTTCTATTTAAATTTAGTAAAATCTCACCGTTAAATTCGACAACAAAACTAGGTGCACTTAATAGCGCGTGTTAAAATCCAATTTTTATGAATGACGATATAGAGGTCTAGATTGCCTACAGCTGATTACCAAAAGGTGCTTGATGAAATCGCATATGAAGTACGTCCTTTATTATCACAAGGGAAAGTAGCTGATTATATACCGGCGCTTGCCGAGGTTGATCCGGAACAATTTTCTATCGCTATTTATACAACTGATGGTGAAACTGTATGTGCGGGGGATTGTTCTCAACGCTTCACTATTCAATCAGTTTCTAAAGTTATGACACTTACTATGGCACTACAGCGTTATGGTGATGAACTTTGGCATAGAGTCGGAAAGGAACCCTCAGGTACAGCCTTTAACTCGCTTACACAGCTTGAGTTTGAAAAGGGAATACCTCGTAACCCATTCATCAATGCAGGCGCAATTGTAACGTGTGATGCGTTATACAGCCGCTTATCTGCGCCAATGCATTCTATGCTCGAAACCTTCAGGTTATTAGCTGGTAATAGAGGCATAGTAATTGATAAAAAAGTCGCTAATTCAGAGTATGAGTTCAGGCACCGAAATGCTGCGATGGCGCATTTGATGAAATCGTTTGGTAATTTTGAAAACGAAGTAGATGATGTTTTGTGGGCTTACTTTAATTTTTGTTCTATTGAGCTCAACTGTATTGAATTAGCAAAAGCTTATAATTTTTTAGCTAATAAAGGTGTTGATAATCGATCGGGCAATCGTGTTTTAAGTAGTCGTCAGAATAAACAGCTTAATTCGCTTTTATTCACGAGTGGTTTATATGATGCTGCGGGTGATTTTGGTTACAGAGTGGGTATGCCTGGTAAGTCGGGAGTATCAGGTACTATTTTAGCTGTACTACCAAATAAGTTTACAGTGGCTGTTTATTCTCCGGGGCTTAATTCGTTTGGTAACTCCGTTGCAGGAATAGCAGCATTAGAACTGCTATCTAAAAAGCTCGATATTTCTATTTTTTAGGAAATCGATAGGGAGCAATAATTGCTCCCACCGTTATTTATTGTTCCCAATAAACTTGTTCTAAACAATCTTCACGTTCAGGTAAACCACGAGATAAACGCGGAGAGTGCTGAACTAATACTTCATAGCTCGCTCGGTTAGCATATTTACTAATTTGCGATAGTGACGAGTAAGTAATAGCTTGTTGCTGATGTTTAGCTGAGTTTGCCACATTAAGCTTATGGTAAACATTCGCTGACAAATCATGAAGCACAGCCGCAAGTGCGCAATCACCTGCACCATTGGTGTTTTTGATTGAATCAGGTCCACCCATAAATGGGGCCGTATGACTATATGCTCTGATAGGTTCATCACACTCATCTTTACGCATAGCTCGTGAGAATTCGTAACGGTTAAAATCAGGTATGGCGCCTGGTAGTAACGGGTATTCGGTTTCACGCTTTAAGCTTTCGTCTACGTAGCCGGCCATAAATAAGCCTTTTTCGCCAGCGGTACAAATAACTAAGTCTACCCAATCAAGTGCTTTATCAGCAGCTAGAAGAGGATCTTCAAAACCTGTAATAGCTAAACCTTCTTCTTCGTTCATAGCAAGAATATCAACATGCTTTTCAACAAAGTTTGCCCACCAAGTAGGGTCTTGTTCAATTAAGAACTTAGTACCGAGTGTAAGCACAACTGGCACACCTGCATCATTAGCGTATTTTACCGCTTGCATAGTGGCTTCAGTCATTGTTTCGCTACCTTGAGTACGCATAAGATAGGCACTAATCACTAACGCTGATGAATTCTCAATAAGGTCTTTATCGATAGATTCAGGACGTAAGTGATTCATTAGGCCTGCACTTATTGCAAAAGTACGCTCACCGGTTTCATCAATTAATGTAAAACAACGGCCTACAGGCCCATCAACTGGTTGAAGGTAGTTTAAGTCTACACGGCTTGAGGTATTACATAAAAAACGATAAGCGTAGCTACCTATTTTTATATTTTCGCTCATTACGCCTAATAAAACTGAGCGATCATCTGCAAGTACAGAGTAGTTGTGCATAGTGTTACCAATGGTTCCACCGGCAAACTCAAAATCAACCATATTGTTTAATTTTAAACGATCGTATAAGGCGTTTGTTGTATCGCTATCAATAACTTGCGACATCCCTCTACGTAGTTGAAATTCGTCAAGGAAAGCTTGATCAACTTTTGCCTCTATATCAACAACGATCTGATCGATACCCGTAATATAACTACGTTGTAATCGCTCTGTTGCGTTAAGTTGATTGGTAAGTGGATCTTTGGCTTCCACTGGAAAATAATGTTTATGCCTGCGGCGTCCAGGAAATTTCATTTGCTACCCGTGTTGTGAGCTAAATAAAAAAAGCGTGAGATTATAGCGTAAATCAGCACGAGTGAGCCATTACAAACGGGTAAATATTGTTTTATTTTTGCAATAAAGTAATGAATGGCGCACTTTAGAGTGCTAACTAGGTATAATTACAGCATAAAAGGTTATTTAAGTAGAAATAATGAACGAACCATTTGATGATTCCTACTGGATGGAACAAGCGCTTTTGTATGCAAAGCAAGCAGAGCTGCTTGATGAAATTCCGGTTGGAGCAATTGTAGTCAAAGATAACCAGCTAGTTTCAGTTGGGTATAACCGCTCAATAACGGATAATGACCCATCTGCCCATGCCGAAATGATTGCAGTGCGAGAAGCTGGAAAAGTCCTTAACAATTACCGCTTAATTGATTGCACCCTATACGTAACGTTAGAGCCTTGTTCTATGTGTGCGGGATTGTTAGTGCATAGCAGAATAAAGCGTTTAGTATTTGGAGCAGTCGATGCTAAAACAGGGTCTGCGGGTTCAATTATGAATTTATTACAAGAGCCTAAGTTAAATCATCAAGTTGAGGTGTGTGGTGGTGTTTTGGCACAGCAGTGCGGTGATACTATTTCGAATTTTTTTAAACGTAGAAGAGCGCAAATTAAAGCAGCTAAGAAAGCTGCTCGTGATGAACAAATAAATAAGCCTAACTAAAGTTAACTAGCGATTGGCTCTATTTCTGATTCAGCCATTTGCTGCATAGCAAACATTCGGCGACGCCAGATGATTTTTTTGTGTAGTTTTCGCAACATAACACGACGACGTGTGGCCGTTGAATAAATGACATTGCGTTTTAATCTTTGTGTGCGTCTACGTTTTAGCATGTTTTCTCCTAATGCAAGAGTGAGAAAGGCACGGGTATATCTTATAAAATAATGATATACAATTAACACACATTAGTGATCATTTGGTGACAAGTAAACAGATATTTAATTTACTTAAATTTTGCTTACTGACATACTCAATAAACGGGTACTTATATTAATCTTAGCCATTGTTTTCACTCGACTGTTCGGGTTCGATTATAGGTTGTTGTTTTTCTGTTTGAGCTTCATCGGCCTTACTTTTCACTTCACTTTTTTCGTTTAGCTTTAGCTCAGTATCAGTGCTCAACTCTGTAATTGGTTCTGGCTCAGGCTCTGCAGCAATAGCATCATTTTCATCTAGCCAAACAAGTGCATCGTAATAGCGACGAATATTATCGACATATTTAACAGCTACATCGCCTCGGGCATAACCGTAGCGAGTTTTACGGTAATAGCGCTTTTTAATTAATAGCGGTAGGCGTTTTTTTACATCAGCCCATTTGTCAGGACTTGCGCCTTGCTGTTCGGTAATTATACGTGCGTCGTTAACGTGCCCCCAACCTACATTGTATCCGGCCAAAGCAAGCCATGTGCGGTCGGGTTGCGGGATACGGTCAGGAATACGTTTAATAAGCTTGCTTAAGTATTTAGCGCCACCACGAATGTTTTGCTCTGGTTCTAACCGGTTAGTAACACCTACTTGTTTGGCTGTACTGCGAGTTAGCATCATGATGCCGCGCACACCTGTTGGTGATTTAGCGCGAGGATTCCACATAGATTCTTGATAGCTTAGTGCCGCTAATAACCGCCAGTCAAGGCTACCTGCATATTGTTCAAACCATGGCTGGTATGTTGGTAAGGTTTCTTTAATTGCTTCGATATAAGCAAGGGTATTTACATAGTTAAATTGGCGTACGTGACCAAAGTATTTTTCTTCAAGTACATAGAGCTGGTTACTTTGCTTAACGTCACCAAAAAATGGCACCAACAACGCATATAAAGAGTCGTCTTTAGATTTATTAAGTATCCATGCAATCGGGTCATTATGGCTAACTGAAAAACCAATGCTTAAATTTGGGTGATAACGGCGAAACAGCGATAGCGTGTGCGTATCAGCGAGTGTGTAATCTATCTCGCCATCAATAACTGCTTGAAGTAGTTCTTCTTCATCAAACTCTTCGCTTTCTATCCAAGTGAGATCTGGATTGTTCTTCTTCATTTTTTGTAGAGTAAGCGAGTGGCTACTTTTAGCTATAACAGTAAAGTTGCCATCTAAATCGTCAAACTCTCGAGGACGAACGCGCCCTTGTTTATAAACTAACTTTTGGCTGATTGTTCTGTAAGTTGGCCCATAGCGGTATTGCTCTGCACGGGTTTTATTATAGGTAAGTCCTGACGCTATTAAGTCTAAATCACCGCTTTCAAGGCGTTCAAACATATCAGATAAGTTAAAGAAAGGGACTATTTCAAGCTCTACACCTAAATATTCAGCGAAGGCTTGAGATAACTCATATTCAAAGCCTTGCTCACCTTGAACGGCTTGATAATAATTACTAGCACTGGCAAGGGTACCCACACGTATTTTATTGTGTTCTTTTATTTGGGCGAGTTGAGTTAGCTGCTCTTGCATATCGCATGCACATAACAGCATAACTAAAGTAATGATTATTATTAGTTTTTCTTTGAACATTGAGTGCCCCTTAAGCTCGCCAGTCACCGTTATAGCAAAACTAAGCCATCGCGTCACTTTACCTTTTATTTTATTAACCAAAAGAGGCTATAAATAAAGCTAAAAAGTTAATTTTATGAAAAGCGTAATTTTGAGTTAAATCTGAATGCTAATTGGACTATAATGCGTGCCTAAAATATCGTTCAATCCCTAACCCCGGATGAAATTACCTATGTTGATCCTTCGTGGTGCACCAGCACTGTCAGAGTTCAGAGTTAATAAAATTTTAGCGCGTTGCCAACAATCGCAACTTCCAGTCACTAACGTATACGCCGAGTATGCTCACTTTGCCGATTTAACATCGCCGTTGAGTAGCTCCGAGCAAACCAAGCTTGAAAAACTATTAACTTACGGTCCAACTATTGCTGAGCATACCCCAGCTGGCAAACTTGTACTTGTTACACCTCGCCCAGGTACCATTTCACCTTGGGCATCTAAAGCAACCGATATTGCCCATAACTGTGGTTTAAAACAGGTTCACCGTGTTGAACGCGGTATTGCTTATTATGTTGAAGGTGACTTAAACGCAGAACAACTTGCACAAGTAATTGCGTTATTGCACGACCGTATGACCGAAGCCACGCATAGTGAGTTTGAAGATGCTGCACAACTGTTTCGTAGTGATGCACCGCGCCAAATGTCGTCTGTTGATATTTTAGGTGGCGGACGCGAAGCATTAGCAATAGCCAATGTTGAGCAAGGTTTTGCCCTTGCTGATGACGAAATAGATTACTTGGTAGAAAACTTTATAAAGTTAGGACGTAACCCTAACGACATCGAATTGTTTATGTTTGCACAAGCAAACTCAGAGCATTGTCGCCATAAAATATTTAATGCTGACTGGACAATCGATGGAAAAGAGCAGCCAAAATCGCTGTTTAAAATGATTAAAAATACGTTTGAGTTAAATCCTGAAAATGTATTGTCGGCGTATAAAGATAACGCGGCAGTAATGAAAGGCTCAAAAGCGGGTCGCTTCTTCCCAAATGCGCAAGGTGAATATGCGTATCATCAAGAAGACATTGAAATACTAATGAAAGTTGAAACGCATAACCACCCAACAGCTATCGCGCCATTCTCTGGTGCGGCTACAGGCTCTGGTGGTGAAATTCGCGATGAAGGCGCAACTGGTCGTGGCTCTAAGCCAAAAGCAGGTTTAGTTGGCTTTACTGTATCAAATTTACGTATTCCAGGTTACGAGCAACCATGGGAAAGCGATTTTGGTAAGCCGAGTCGTATTGTTAACGCGCTTGATATAATGACAGAGGGTCCACTAGGTGGCGCGGCATTTAATAATGAGTTTGGTCGTCCTAACTTATTAGGCTACTTCCGTACTTACGAAGAAAAAGTAACAAGCCATAATGGCGAAGAAGTACGTGGTTATCATAAACCAATTATGCTTGCCGGTGGTTTAGGTAATATTCGCTCTGATCATGTTCAAAAAGGTGATATTCCTGTTGGCGCAAAATTAATTGCGCTAGGTGGACCTGCAATGAACATTGGTTTAGGCGGTGGTGCTGCATCAAGCATGGCCTCAGGTCAATCAAATGAAGATTTAGATTTTGCTTCAGTACAACGCGAAAACCCAGAAATGGAACGTCGTTGCCAAGAAGTTATCGATAAATGTTGGCAGCTAGGTGACGAAAACCCAATTGCATTCATCCACGATGTAGGTGCTGGCGGTTTATCAAATGCGTTCCCTGAGCTTGTTAACGATGGCGGACGTGGTGGTAAGTTCCAATTACGTAGCATTCCTAACGATGAGCCAGGCATGGCACCACACGAAATTTGGTGTAATGAATCACAAGAACGTTATGTACTTGCTGTTGGCGTAGAGGATTTTGACCGCTTTGAAGCAATTTGTAAGCGTGAACGTGCCCAGTACGCTGTTATTGGTGAAGCAACCGCTGAACCTCACTTAACAGTGTCAGACAGCCATTTTGAAAATAACCCTGTTGATTTACCGCTGGACGTATTATTAGGTAAAGCACCTAAAATGCACCGCGATGTAACGTCAAAGCACGTTGTTGGTAAAGCGCTTGATACTACATTAATAAATGCAGCAGATGCAGCGCAGCGCTTAATGCGTTTACCAGCCATTGCAGAAAAAACATTCCTAATAACAATCGGCGATCGCTCAGTTACGGGTTTAGTAGCGCGCGATCAAATGGTCGGTCCTTGGCAAGTACCTGTTGCTAACTGTGCAGTAACTGCGGCAACGTATGATACTTACCACGGTGAAGCTATGTCACTCGGTGAGCGTACTCCTGCAGCATTACTTAATTACGGTGCATCTGCTCGTTTAGCGGTAGCTGAGTCGTTAACTAATATTGCCTGTGCAAACATCGGTAGCCTTGAAAACATTAAGTTATCGGCAAACTGGATGGCAGCAGCGGGTCACCCAGGTGAAGATGCTGGTTTATACGAAGCGGTTAAAGCCGTAGGGGAAGAGCTTTGTCCTGCGCTTGGTTTAACGATTCCAGTGGGTAAAGATTCTATGTCAATGAAAACGACATGGAAAGATGAAGGTGACTCACAAGAGAAGTCAGTAATATCGCCGCTTTCACTGGTTATAACTGCGTTTGGGCGTGTTGACGACGTACGTAAAACAGTAACGCCACAACTGCGCACAGATAAAGGCGATACATCGCTTATATTAGTTGATTTAGGTGCGGGTAAAAACCGCATGGGCGCATCAAGCCTTGCGCAAGTTTATAAGCAATTGGGTGATGTAACACCTGATGTTGATAGCCCTGAGTTATTAAAAGGCTTTTATAACGCAATGCAAGCACTTGTGGCTGATAGTAAGTTACTTGCTTATCATGACCGCTCAGACGGTGGTTTATTTACCACTGTTGCTGAAATGGCGTTTACGGGTCATACCGGTGTAACGGTTGATTTAGCTGACTTAACAGGTTCAGACATTGAAGCACTTTATAACGAAGAGCTAGGTGCCGTAATCCAAGTAGCAAATGCTGATTTAGATGCAGTAAATGCGGTGTTTGAACAACATGGTATAGCAGCAATTAGCCACAACATTGGCACGCTTAACAGTGACGATGCGATTATATTTAACCGTGGCGAAAATACGGTACTTAATCATACGCGTACTGAGCTTCGTACTATTTGGGCTGAAACAACGTATCAAATGCAAGCACGCCGTGATAACCCTGAATGTGCTAAGCAAGAGTTTGATGCTAAATTTGATGCAAAAGATCCAGGCTTAAACGTAAAACTTAACTTTGATTTAAACGAAGATATAGCGGCGCCATACATTGCAACCGGTGCTAAACCACAAATGGCTATTTTACGTGAGCAGGGTGTTAACTCTCATTTAGAAATGGCTGCAGCGTTTAATCGTGCTGGTTTTGCTGCCATTGATGTACACATGAGCGACATTTTAGAAGGTCGTTTAACGCTAGAGCAATTTAAAGGTTTAGTGGCATGTGGTGGTTTCTCATACGGTGACGTACTTGGTGCGGGTGAAGGTTGGGCTAAGTCTATTTTGTTTAACGACATGGCACGCGATCAGTTCCAAAACTTCTTCCACCGTGAAGATACCTTTAGCTTAGGTGTATGTAACGGTTGCCAAATGTTATCAACATTAAAAGAGTTGATCCCTGGCACTGAACATTGGCCGCGCTTTGTAACTAATAAATCAGAGCGTTTTGAAGCACGCTTTAGTTTAGTAGAAATACAAGAGAATCCGTCTGTGTTCTTTAACGGAATGGCTGGCTCGCGTATGCCTATAGCAGTTTCTCATGGTGAAGGTCATGCTGAGTTTGCAAACGATGCAGCCACTAAAGCGGCGCTTAATAGTGGCACTGTAGCGGTTAAGTTTGTAGATAACTACGGTAACCCTACAACGCAGTACCCAGCTAACCCTAATGGATCTCCAGAAGGTATTACAGGTATTACGTCAACTGATGGTCGCGCCACTGTAATGATGCCGCATCCAGAACGTGTATTCAGAAGCGTTGCCAACTCTTGGCATCCTGATGAGTGGGTCGAGGATAGCCCGTGGATGCGTATGTTCCGTAACGCACGTAAAAACGTAGGTTAATTACATTTGCGTTTATACAAGTTAGATTCATAATCTTACTGTAAAATAAAAAAGGCTGCATTGTGCAGCCTTTTTTGATTAGTATAGTTTTAGCTAAAAGCACAAAGCATTTAAGGATAGTATGTTTAAGCGAGTTGGTTTAATTGTTGGGGCTGTATTGCTAAGTACCTTACTGCTTGGTTATGTATTTCGTTTACCTTTATTACAGTGGGTTATAGCGCCTGAGCTCGAAAAAGCGGGTGTCACATTAAACTGCCTTGATTTTTCAATCACGTCTGAACTAAATATTCATGCTGATAAAGTGTGTGTAAATTATCAAAATCAACAATTACAACTTACTGGTATTACTGCAAATACAAAGCGTATAGATATTAAAAATGCAGTGCTAGCAGTTAATTCACTCCCTAAAAGTGATAATGCTAATCAACTTGCTAAAAATCTCGATTTAGCACTTCCCTTAAATCGCCCATTAATCAGCATTAAACAGCTTGTAGTAAAAAGTGACGAGCTCAATAAGTCACTTAAAATAAGTATATTAGAACCCGAGCTAAATAAATTTAATGTTACGGGTGATATAAACGCGAGTGCAATTTTGACTGCTAATAAAGTAAGTGGTCAGTTTGAAATTAATGACACACTTTTAAAGCAGGTTATAAACACTAAAAATACATTAATCGCAGATTTTAACTTTAATACTCAGCAAGCGTTTAGCTTTGATGGTATAGAACTTGAGTTAAATGGTGATATTAGTTCCCAGCTTGCTCACACTTATGAGCAGTGCAAAGTTAACGTATTAACCACTGGTAAATTGACGACTCATTTTAATTTAAATAGCCAAGCGTTAATGTTTAATACCGATTTGCTTAATAACAAAATTAATTTAACACCAAGCTGTACTGAGTTAATACCACCGAGTGAATATGCAGGCTTTATTAGCAAACAAGTTCCTTTAAATTGGCAACTTAAACTCCCTCAATCAATTAGCTTAGAGGCTAGTAAGTTGAGTGTACCTGTAATTAATTTGGTAAGCGTGGGCGATAAGCAATTTGATATTTTAATAACAGATACAACACTAAATATTACATCTCCACTTGAGTACTTACAGACAAATTTATCAGCTCAAATAAATACACCCGATATAAATAATATTAGCGTTAATGCTCAGTTATCTGGCGCTGTGATTAAAGGCGATTACGCCGTTATACTTGAAAGTTTGCCTGAGTTTGTCCCTGCAACAGCGAATGGGCTTAGCCTCAGTGGTCACTTTAATATAAGTGAGTTTATAGACTCAAAACCAATTGGGCTTATAAATGCTAAATTAACGCTTAATAGTGTAGATGCGTTTGATATGAGTGCAGTGCAATATCAAGGTGATTTAACTGCAAAAATGGATAAACAGTTAAACGCAGAGGTAGTGTTAACGCAGCAATTAAAAAGCGCAGAATATAAAGAATTTAAAGTCACAGATATAAGTAACACATTAACAGCAAATGCTAATTTAGGCGTAGGTGAGTTATTTGCTGATCTAACAGCAAAAACGAATATAAAGGCTGTTAATAGCCTCGACATAAAACTTAATAATATAAAAATAGAGTCTACGGGCTTGCAAAGCCGTGCACTAAAAGCCACGCATCACGCATTTATAAACGATGTTGAGTTAGTTATAAATCATCATATATCATCGCAAGATCATCCGTTTGAAGTCATTATTCCTGAACAAAGTGCGCTGTCGTTAAATGCGTTTATTAGTCAATTTGAGCCACTTGCACAGTTAACAGAGGGCGAACTTAATGGCTATATTAGTGGCGATGTAAACTTACAAAGTGCATCGTTCAATATGGGGATTAGTCATACAAGTGCACTGTATAACGATTACCTTGCGAGTGACTTAAACAGTGTATTTAGCGGGGAATATAATTCAGGTAAGCTTAATGTAAAACCAACTACCTTTAATTTAAATGAATTTAGAGCAGGTGCTGTAGTTAAAGCGATTGAAGGTCAATGGCAAGTTAATAACAATACCGCGCTTATAAATGATGTAAAAGGAAGTGTGTTTGGTGGCGAGTTTTCATTAGATAGCTACACAATAGGGAAGCCAAACCAAGTTGCTAATGTTAAGTTTGAAAACATTGATGCAAGTAAACTCGTTACACTCGACGATAAGTCGGGCATTGTATTAACGGGGCGCTTGGCGGGGTCTTTACCAGTTCACTTTGATAGTGGAAAAATTGAAATAATTGACGGTAGCTTATTTAGCCAAGGAACAGGTAATTTAAAAATTACCAATAATGCCGCGTTTGATTCAGTAATGCAGCAACAGCAAGAGTTACAACCTGTGTTAGGGCTATTAACTAATTTAGATATTCAAAAACTTAATAGCAGTGTGGCACTAAAAAATGATGGTTGGTTAAAACTAGGGGTTAATTTGCAAGGCTATAATAAAGCAGAGCAGCAGCAGGTTAACTTTAATTATAACCACGAAGAAAACGTATTTACACTTTTACGCGCACTACGTTTAAGTGACGAAATTACACAAAAAGTTGAGCAACAATACTCACAAAAAGGAAACTAATAATGAGACAGTCGTTATTGATAAAAGTACTGCTCGCGCTGAGTGCTATTAGTGCACTAAGTGCTTGCACGCACCGTGTTGAGGTGTCTGCTAAAGAGCCCATTACTATAAATTTAAATGTGAAGGTCGATCACGAAATTCGCGTAAAAGTAGATAAAGAACTCGACAGTTTGTTTAGTGACGACAGTGAGTTATTTTAAGGAGCTAAAACATGAATACGAAGAAAAAATTAAATATTATTACCTTAGTTAGTGCAGTATGTATGTCGTTCTCTGCGTGGGCTATTAGCCTTGATGATGCTAAAAACCAAGGTTTTGTAGGTGAAGATAGCTCTGGTTATTTAGGGCTCGTTGTACAAAACGCAGAAGCAAAAGCAGTTGTTGATGACATAAATGCAAAGCGTAAAGCGCAGTACTTAAAGCTGGCTAAAAAGAATAACTTGTCACTTTCACAAGTAGAAGCACTTGCTGCCGCTAAAACAATTGAAAAAACCCAAAGTGGTCATTACGTTGAAGTAAATGGTAACTGGGTTAAAAAATAAGCGTTAGTTATTGCCTTGTTTTGTAAAAAGTTTTGCACAAAGTTTTGTACAAAGTTTTTACAAACCAAAATAAAACCGAGCATTTAAGCGCTCGGTTTTTTACAGCCTTCAAGTAACTGCTGCCAAAAATCAATACCCTTACGCCTTGCTAGGTTTATATTATGCTCTGGAATAGATTCAGGCTCGTTATAACTATCAAGTGCTTCGCTCATGCTTGCTTCGCGGATTAAATGCAAAGTAGGAAAGGGCGCTCTATTTGTGTAGTTTGCAGCATCGGTTTCATCACTGTCGGCAAATACGTAGTCAGGATGAAAATTAGCGATTTGATACTTACCTTCAAAGCCTTGCGCGACTAAAAGTGCATTAGCTAAATCGACCAAGTCTAAAAAGTCTTCAAAGTCACTAAAGCCATTGTCAAACATGATAAGGGTTGTTTCTCGCTCTGGTTCACGGTCAAGCTCAACACATTGCTCAAGCATATCCATTACAGCATCATCCATGCTCGTTGCAGAGCTTACTATGTAATGAATACAGTTATTTTCTACTTCTTTACGTGCAAATGGGCAAAAGTTATATTTAACAATAACAGATGACACCCATTCACGGGTTTGGCTTATAGCTATGTTGGTCACGGTTTTGGCTCTAAATATTGATTAATAATGTTAAGTGTTTTTTGTATAGCACCTTGGTTTTTAGTTACGCATTGCGCAGCTTTAATACCTAAGGTTTGGCACGCTTTTGTGTTTTGGCTAAACGTTATAAGCTGCTTTGCGAGTTCGTCGTTACTATCAACCACTACAGCACCTTTGAGCTTTGTTAGCTCGGGATAAACATGGTCAAAATTGTATGTGTGTGGACCTGTTATTACACCTACCGAAAACGCTGCTGATTCCAGTGGGTTATGCCCACCTCTGCGAATTAAGCTGCCACCAATAAAGCTCACATTTGCAGCGCCATATAAACACTGTAATTCACCAAGCGTATCAGCAAGGAGTATTTGCTCATTATTATAGTTATTTTGGCTACGACGGCTAAAGCTAAGTGGGCTTTGCGTTAAAAATTCTGCCACTTTGTCAAATTGCTCTGGATGGCGCGGGGCAATTATAAGTAATGCGTTCGGTTGCTTTTTTAGTAACTCTTGATGGGCTAAAAGTACCAGCTCATGCTCAACAGGATGTGTTGAGCCTGCCACCCACACAAAGCGTTCATTACTACTATAAAGCTGTTTAAGGTTGAGTACTTTAGCTAGTTGCTCTTCACTTGGTGTTATATCAAATTTTATTGAGCCTGTTACATGGCTTTTTGAAGCTTCGAGACCAAGTTCAATAAAGCGTTTAGCATCTGTTTTATTGTGACTCGCAAGTACCGTAATTGAGCGCATAATAATATGCGTTAATTTAGCGACCTTTTGATAGCCCTGCTGTGACTTTTCAGAGAGTCTTGCATTGATGACAAGTACTGGTATGTTTTTTTTGTGGCTTATCGCCATTAAATTTGGCCATAGCTCGGTTTCTAAAATACATAATGCTTGTGGCTTTATACGCTTTAAAAATCGAGCCGTTGCAAACGGGAAATCGATTGGTAAATAGCTACACGCTACAGTATTTTTAAACTGGCTAAGTATTTGCTCTCTGCCTGTTGGAGTATTACAGGTTATAAGTATATTTAAATTTGGATGCACTTTTTGCAAAGCTTTAATAAGTGGCGTTGCGGCAAGTACCTCACCAACAGAAGCACAATGAAAAACTAAAGGTTTAGTTTTAACCGTAAATAAAGACTTACTGACAAATCCAAAGCGCTCTTTAAAGTGTGCACGATAGCCTTGGTTTTTTTTACCTCGTAAAATATAGAGATAAAATACAATCAGTGGGCTAATAATAATTAATGCGAATGAGTAAAAAATGCGTGCCATACTGATCTTTCTTAAAGGGAAGTGGCGTTAGTTTACCGTGAAATAGCCGTTTTCTAAACAGACTCGTTATAAAATATGGTCTGGGTTCAGTTATAACCCGATAAAATACACACAATTAAATAAAATTATGGAATAATGAATTTAATTTTTCCTGCCATTTCAGTTCCAAGAGGAATTTTTTCATGTCAATTATCGATTCAGTGGCAACTAGCTACGTTGAAACATTAAACCGTCATCAGGCATTATTTGAAACGATGGAGGCTTATCATCAAGAATCTATGCAATTGTTAGAAGCATGCCATAGTGCATTACAAGCTGGTGGCAAGATTGTTTGGTTTGGTAACGGCGGTAGTGCAGCCGATGCACAGCATTTAGCAGCAGAATTTGTAGTGCGTTATAAATTAGAGCGTGGTCCGCTTGCCTCTATGGCATTGACCACCGACACATCAATTTTAACAGCACACAGCAACGATTATCACTTTGATACGGTGTTTGAACGTCAAGTTCAAGCGCTATGTAAACCAGAAGACTTAGTGATTGGTTTAACCACATCAGGTACTAGTAATAATATTAATTTAGCGTTAGAAGCCGCAAATAAACTAGGTGCTTTTACAGTGGCATTAACTGGGCGTGATGGCGGTAAAGTAAAAGATATTGCTAAGTTACCTATCATTATAAAAAATGATGAAACAGCACGTATTCAAGAAGCTCACATGTTTATAGGTCACTGGTTATGTGAAGCCATGGATATGGTTGTTGCGGAGCAGCAGTAATGGATTTATCGTTATTAAAAAATTTATCGGCAGCACGTATATTAGTTGTTGGCGACGTAATGCTAGACCGTTATTGGTATGGCGACACAGGACGTATTTCGCCAGAAGCGCCAGTACCTGTTGTTAAAGTAAGTAAATTTGAAGACAAAGCGGGCGGTGCAGCTAACGTTGCAAAAAATATAGCGCGGTTAGATGCAAAAGTCGGCTTACTGGGCTTAATTGGTGAAGACGAAAGCGGGCAGATTTTAGAGACTATTCTAAAAGGTGAAAAAATAAGCTCACAATTAGTCAGTGTATGTGATTTACCGACTATTTCTAAAATGCGCGTTATTAGTCGTCACCAACAACTAGTTCGTCTTGATTTAGAAGAAACATTTACCGAGCAACATAGCCAACTTTTATTAAACCGCTTAGAGTTGGTACTTGATGAATACGACTTTATTGTGTTTTCTGATTACAGCAAAGGATCTTTAAGCTTAATTAAAGAGATGGTAAGCCTTGCTAAGGGCGCCGGAAAAACGGTTTTAATCGACCCTAAATCGCCAGATTTACATTTATATGAAGGTGCTGATTACATTACGCCTAATTTACATGAGTTTAAGTTAGCGGGTGGTCAAACCGATTCAGAAGAAGCTTTAGCTGCAAGTGCACGTGATTTAATTAGCAAAAATGGCATTAAAGCCATGTTGCTTACGCGTTCTGAGCAAGGTATGTCGTTAATTAATGCAGATGAAAAGTTTGATTTTGCAGCACAAGAACTTGAAGTAAGTGATGTGACTGGGGCTGGTGATACGGTTATAGCTACATTAGCCGTTATGCTTGGTGCGGGCATGGAACCTAAAGATGCTGTCGAAATTGCTAACTTAGCGGCAGGTATAGCGGTTAGTAAATTTGGTGCAGCTACAGTTTCGCCAGAAGAGTTAAGTCGTAAGCTTGGTCAGTATTTACATACTAATGGTGAGCATTACCAAACACCATTTGATGATGTACTTCAGCATATTGAATTTGCAAAACAAAACGGCGAAACAATTGTATTTACTAATGGCTGCTTTGATATTTTACATGCTGGGCATGTGCGTTATTTAGCACAAGCTAAAGCACGAGGCGATAGACTCGTTGTTGGATTAAATAACGATGAATCTATTACGCGCTTGAAAGGGGCAGAACGTCCTATTAACCCACTAGATGAGCGTGCAATGGTACTTAGCGCACTTTCATCAGTTGATTGGGTTATTCCGTTTGGCAGCTTAGATGAAAACGATACTCCCGCTAAATTAATCGAGCAGATAAGCCCTGATATTTTAGTTAAGGGTGGCGACTACACCGTAGAGCAAATAGCGGGTGCTGAGCATGTACTTCGCCATGGCGGAAAAGTTGAAGTGCTTGAATTTTTAGATGGATGCTCAACATCAAAAGTAATTAGTAAAATTAAACAGTAATTACTGATTTAGTTTGCTAAAAAATACAAAAAAGGGATGAAAACACTGTTTTCATCCCTTTCTTACTTTTAATACGTTACTTTATTAAAAGTAACGTATTAAAAGTTATATTCGTACTTAGCAAACGCAGAAGTATCGTTTTCAGCACCGTCGTTGTTAGACGCAAAAGCACCTAAAGTGACGCGTCCTCCCATAGAAAGCATTCTGTAACGAAGTTCTAATTGTTTACTGTTGTAGGCTGTTTTAGTTATGCTGTTACCTAAATCTGGATTGCTAGGGTACCAATCGCTATTGTCACTATTGTAATCAACACTGCGTAATTTCAACTGCCAATCATCACCATTAGAAAGCTGACCAAGTAGTGTTAGGACAACTGATTGCGCATCATTATCATACGTCGAACCAATAGTGCGTCCATGGTAGCGATAGCCAGACTTATAAGTATCATGCTCATAGTAACAATTTTCAACTATTGATTCAGCTTGGCATGAAACACCAGTATCTATATATTCAACATTTACTAATATGTTTTGAGCATAAATGCGCTGTGTTGTTTGCACACCAAATAAGTATGCTCTATCAGCGGGTTTAAACTGTGAGCTAGCATCTTCACCTATAGTACTGGCATAAACCGCATATGGTTGATCAAATAAGGTATCTGACCAACGAATATCAATACCAGCCAATTGATTACCTATTTTCGACTCTAACTGGCTATCACAACTCTCATTGCCATCGATACATGCAGTTTGCCCTGTTATGACATCAATAAAATCACCCGCAGAGCCCGGTTGTCCGTCACCTGCCCATTGTGCAGACCAGCTAAGTGCAATTTCTAGCTGTTGAATAGGGCGAAAATTAACACGTGTACTCCACAGTAAAGCATTAGGTATAACACGCGTAGACTCAAGTTTAGCCATTTGTGCAGTAAAGCTCCATTGACCAATCCAGCTCAGCCATGGTGTCTCAAAAGCAGTACTTTTTTCTCTGGTAACACTTAGTGCAGGTAAAGGTTTCGCATTACCTGACATAATTAAGCTGTTATCAACACCAGGTCCCCAAAATTGTTCAACAGCACCGGCTCTAAAAATCCAGTTACCTAAACGGTAAGCTAAGTAACTATTATCAAGTGAGGTATCGTTACAATCGGTTAAAGCTTGCTCGTTGGTAACTATATCGTCAGTCGTTTTTCCATCAACTAAACATTTTTTACCGTCTTTTCTATAATTTACAGCTACTTTAGCTGCAAAGTTATCGCCTAAATAAGCGTAAGCTGCAGAAAGCTCTGTTTCTTGAGTATTTGTTGCACCAAAGCTTGTTGCTATGATTGGATCTGTGGCTGCAAAAGCTGATAATTGAAGACTATGTGAGCTATTATTTTCTGATTTATATCGATGTTTAACGCGAAGTAAAGCATCTTGTAAGCTTGGAGATAATTGCTCCAGCGGCATACTTTCCACATCGCTTATAAAACTTTTCCACATAAGCGGATAGGTAGTTACAGGAGCTAAAATAACACCGGCATCAGCTAATTGTTGAATATCAGCTCTTAGACCATAATCATCGGGTTTTACCCATGGCTCAGCATTAACTGATGCGCTCATAGCGCAAAAAAGAGTAGAAAGTAGAAAAATTCTGTTTCGCAAAGTTCAGATCCTTGTGATTAAGATTGCGGCTAAGTTTATCAATCTAAGTCTGCTATTGCAGTAAATAATCAAATTTATAGAGTTAATTTAATATATTAAAATGCAACCTGTCTATCGTAATAAGTATCTGATTGATATACTGGAGCTCAAATAGGACATTGAGAATGCAATGAGCAACAAACGACTTTTATTTATTCCAGTATCATCACCAGAAGGCATTGGTGAATATATGCGCTCGTTGTTGTTGGCTCAAAGTTTAAAGGCAGAACTTGCAGATTCTCTCGATATTCACTTTATATTAAATAAGCATACAAGCTACGCAAGAGATTGTCCTTTTGAAGCCACACTACTCGAACACTCAGCGACTAAAGAGCTTGATTTTGTTTGCGACTTTATAGAGCAATTTAAACCTGATGTCGTTGTTTTTGATTGTGCAGGACGTGCAGGGCATATGAAGGCGGCTAAAAAGGTAGGCGCTAAAGTTATATTCATTTCTCAGCATGCAAAAAAACGTGCTAAAGGCTTAAAACTTAACAGAATTAATTTAATTGATACACATTGGGTTGTACAGCCTGATTATTGTATTGAGCCACTTACATGGGCTGAAAGTACGAAGTTAGACATGTTTCCCTTGGCACATCCTCGAAATGTAGGTCCTTTTGTTACATTTGCCTCTTGCGCGCAAAAACGTGATGTTTTAAATCGCTATAACTTAGTATCGGAAGGCTATTTTATTGTAAATGCTGGCTCAGGCGGACATGTATTAAATAACCTTAATTGCGCTGATGTTTACTTTAAAGCCGCGCTTAAAATTACTAAGCACACTGGTTTAAAAGCAGTTGTTGTGTTTGGTCCCAATTATAAGAAAGCCATTCCTGAGAGTGATGAGGTTACTTGTTTAGCAAGTCTGCAAAGTACTGATTTTTTGGCATTAATGAGCCAAGCTAAAATCGCATTACTTAGCGGTGGAGATACTTTACTGCAAGCAATTGCAGTTCAAACCCCCGTTGTGGCATGTGCTATCTCAAAAGATCAAAATACACGTTTGGATCATTGTGTTAATGCAGGTGTTGTCATAAAAGCAAATCTTGATATTGATGAAATAACTACGAAAATAGCTCAGGTTATTAGCGAGCCTTTCTATAATGAATTCGTTGCTAAATATAGTCAACTTGATAATACACATAGCTTCGATGTGATCACTAATGGCATAAAAAATATGCTTATAGGGGATCGCTAATGAATATAGTGATTGTAATTGATTCCCTAGTGGGTGGTGGTGCTGAAAAAGTAATGCTTACTCTTGCTGAGGAAATGGCCAAGTTACAGCACAGAATCACTATTTTGTCTCTTGCTAACTCCATTGAATATAATATCCCTGAAGTACTTAACGTGGAGAGTTTATTCGCACATAGGGCATCAAAAGTAGATCGATTTTGGCAGCGTAAAAATAGCATTTTAACACTACAAACTTGGTTTGAAAAAAAACAAAGCGAGCTGGGCAATATTGATTTAGTGCTTTCTAATCTTGATAGAAGTAATAACTTGCTCGCGCGTAGTAATATCAAAAATGTTCATTTTGTTATTCACAACTCAGTTAATGCAGAACTTGCACGTCAAAAAAAGTTAGGTCCATTTTCATACTTATATCTTAAAAAAAGTAAGCAAAATTTAAATGGTAAATCACTTATTTGCGTATCAAAGGGTGTTGAAAAAGAAATAATACAAGGGGATTTAATTAACCCAAGTGCAATTGCGACTATTTACAACCCGTTCGATTTTGAAAAAATAAGACAGCAAGCAAATGAGCAAAATAACAATATCCCAAATGAGCCCTACTTAATTCATGTAGGAAGACTCGCCAAACAAAAACGCCACGATATATTATTTGCAGCATTTGCAAAGCTTGATAAAAAATACAAGTTAGTACTTTTATGTAATAAACCGGCTAAAGCGCTAAAGCTTGCACAGGAATACGGCATAGAAAAACAGTTAGTAGTGCCAGGATTTCAACAAAACCCGTACAACTGGATTAAGCATGCCAAAGCTTTAGTGTTGGGTTCTGATTTTGAAGGACTTCCAACGGTATTAATTGAGGCTTTAGCGGTGGGTACTCCGGTAGTTAGTACTAATTGTACATTTGGACCAAGCGAGATATTAACAGGCGAGCTAAGTAAATATTTAGTACCCGTTCAGCAAAGTGAGGCATTAGCCAATGCCGTTAAGCAGGTGCTAGCAGATAAGCCAAATGTAGAAAACGCAGATATTCTAAAACAAGTACAGGCAGAGCAGGTTGCTCTGCAGTATTTAGCATTGGCTAACTAAGTTAACTTATATTAGGTTAACTTAGTTAGCGAGTGCTTTGAGGTAGTTGCTATGCAGAGTTTGCCAGTCAGTCGCTTGCCAATTAAATGACTCGTTTCGACCTTGTTCTTTTAAAAATGAGCGCTCAAGACGTGCCATATTACTTTGTTGCCACTGCACATTAGGTGTTTTTATTTCACCTCTATCAAAGTCGATAATATACACATCACCAGTATCATCAAACAAAATGTTATTAATGTTTAAATCGGCGTGATACACACCTTTTGAATGAAATAGCGCGATTGTTTTAGCTATGCCCTCTAACTCATCTTCGGTCAATGGGCGTTCAATTAATATGTCGAGTACACTTTTAGCGCCTTTAACAGCCTCGGTAATAATATCACCACGATAAATTAATCCGCTGCGGGTTACTTTAGCTGCAATAGGGGTTGGTACGTTTAAACCAAGCTCTATAAGTTTACTCATTAAGCTAAACTCTTTATACACACGGGTTTGTTCAAGTCCTGGGTATAAATATTGATCGCTTAGCAATTTACCTACTAAGCCACCGCGCCAATAATGCCTAAGTACGGCTGTTAATTCGTCTTGCTTAAAAAACCACGCAGTTGCTCGACCTTTTTTAGCGCCCACAATTTTATTTTGTTGTTGCCAATAATTTGCATCAAACCAATCGAGGGTAATTTGGCTCGTGTATTTAGGGTGGCTTAATACAGTGTGATTGCCTTGCACGTGTTGTTTAAACATAGCTCTGCGTAATTGCTAAATAATGTGCCTATATTAGCGCGTTTTAAAGCTGAGGATAAGTGCTTGCAATAGCGTGATTATAATTTAAGATCGGCTTTTGTATTTAATACCTAAGGGAATGTGTGACTCAAGCTCCTAACTATTCATCTATTTGTATATTAAGACTCTCAGCCATTGGTGACGTATGTCATGGTGTGAGTGCTGTACAAGCCATTCAAAAAGCACACCCAAATGCAAAAATCACCTGGGTTATTGGTAAAATAGAAGCGATGTTACTTGCCGACTTACCGGGTGTTGAGCTGGTGGTATTTGATAAAAAACAAGGTAAAGCAGCACTTAAAAGCTTAAAGCAACGCTTTAAAGATCAACAGTTTGATGTACTACTTAATATGCAAGTTGCATTAAGGGCTGGGTTTGTAGCGCGTTGTATTCCTGCAAAAGTAAAAATAGGGTTTGATTGGGCGCGTTCAAAAGAATTGCACAGCTTGTTTATTAATAAACGAATAGCCCCAGAAGCTCAGGCGCATGTGCTTGAAGGCTTTAAAGGTTTTGCAAAAGCCATTGGTGTAGCTGATTATAAACCGAGTTGGGACATGCCATATACAGAGCAAGACCAAGCGGTTGCTGATGAACTACTAACACCAGAGTACCTAACTAATAAACTGTTAGTAATATCGCCAGCAGCAAGTAAAGCACAGCGCAATTGGCTCGCTGATTGTTATGCAGCATTGGCTGATTATGCAAATGAGCAAGGCTTTAAGGTGGTATTGACGGGGGGGCCAACAGAACTTGAAATTAACCTAGCAAATAGTATTGTTGAGTATAGTAAAACACCTATTTTAAATTTAGTGGGTAAAACGAAACTCAAAGAGTTGTTGTGCGTGTTAAAGCGTGGCAGCTTAGTGCTTGCGCCCGATACGGGTCCTGCACATATGGCGGTAACGGTTGGTACGCCGGTTATTGGTTTATACGCACATTCAAACCCAGCACGCACAGGTCCTTACTTATACCAAGACTACGTGGTAGAGGTTTATCATCAAAATTTGCTTAAGCAAACTGGTAAAACAGCTGAGCAAGTGCCGTGGGGTACGCGCGTAAAAGGCGATGATTTAATGAGCCAAATTACAGTTGATAACGTAAAAGCGATGTTTGATCATGTTGTACAAAAAGAGTCTTTGTAATGAATGCACAAAAAAAAAATAAAGCACTTTTTTTAGACCGAGATGGCGTAGTAAATGTTGACCATGGTTATGTGTATCAAAGCGATAAATTTGAATTTATTGAAGGTGTTTTTAGTACTTGTAAAGCATTTTATGATGCGGGCTATAAAATCATAATCGTCACTAATCAATCTGGAATTGGCCGAGGTTATTACACCGAAACTGATTTTTTAGCACTAACGCAATGGATGAAAGCTCAATTTAGCGATCACAGTATTGAAGTTGCCGATGTGTACTTTTGCCCTCATCACCCTAAAAAAGCGCACCCTGAATATTTGAAAGAGTGCAGTTGCAGAAAGCCTGCGCCAGGGATGTTATTGCAAGGCATACAAGAGCATAACATCGACCCTGCTTGCAGTATAATGGTGGGCGATAAACTCAGTGATATGCAGGCTGCGAAAAAAGCAGGGATCACTACCCGCGTTTTAGTGCGTTCAGGTCAAAGCTTTGATGAAAGTGCCAAGCAAGAGGCTGATTTAATTATCGATTCTATAAACAGTTTACCTGCACTTTTAAAGACATAAATAGACTAAACAGATTAGCCTGTAAACTGGCAGGAATTCCTTCCAGTTTAAGGCGTTTGCGACGAACTGCAAATCGTGCATTTTCCCCATTAAACTTTTACAATACCCCCCATAATAAACAGTCGCTTAAATGTGGTTGTTTACCCGTTCAAATAAATGGAGAACACAGATGAGAGCATCTGCTTTTTTTAGCCAGCTACAACAGCAAATTGAAGACGTAAAAACCGAAGGTTTGTATAAAAGCGAACGTATTATTAAATCTCAGCAGCAAGCTCAAATCGAAGTTGCGTCAGGTAAAGTAATCAACTTTTGTGCTAATAACTACTTAGGTTTAGCTAATAGCCCAGAGCTAATTGAAGCTGCGCAAAACGGTTTAAATAATCATGGTTTTGGTGTTGCGTCTGTTCGTTTTATTTGTGGTACGCAAGATATTCATAAAACACTAGAGAAAAAAATCAGTGAGTTTTTGGAAACAGAAGACACCATTCTATATTCTTCATGTTTTGATGCAAACACCGGTTTGTTTGAAACTATTTTAGGCGCAGAAGACGCTATTATTTCTGATTCATTAAACCATGCATCAATTATTGATGGTGTACGTTTGTGTAAAGCCAAGCGTTTTCGTTATGCAAATAACGACATGGCTGATCTTGAAAAGCAACTTATTGCAGCAGATGAAGCAGGCGCTAAAACTAAACTAATTGCTACCGATGGCGTGTTTTCTATGGACGGCGTTATTTGTAATTTAGAAGCTGTGTGCGACCTAGCTGATAAATACGATGCACTTGTAATGGTTGATGACTCTCATGCTGTTGGCTTTGTTGGCGAAAACGGTAAAGGTACACCAGAGTACTGTAATGTATTAGACCGTGTAGATATTATTACCGGTACATTAGGTAAAGCGCTAGGCGGTGCATCAGGTGGTTATACATCAGGTAAAAAAGAAATTGTTGAATGGTTACGTCAGCGCTCACGCCCATACTTATTCTCAAACTCATTAGCACCTTCAATTGTTACTGCATCAATTAAAGTACTTGAAATGCTAGAAAATGGCGGCGAGCTTCGCGCTAAACTTTGGTCAAATGCTAAATATTTCCGTGAGCAAATGGAAGCTGTTGGTTTTACGTGTGCAGGTAAAGATCATGCAATTATTCCAGTAATGCTGGGAGATGCCAAAGTAGCCTCGTTAATGGCTGATAAGTTACTTGTTGAAGGTATTTACGTCACCGGTTTTTCATTCCCAGTAGTACCAAAAGGGCAAGCGCGTATTCGTACACAAATTTCAGCGGCGCATAGCATTGAGCAACTCGATATTGCTATTGATGCATTTACCCGTATTGGTAAAGAAATGGGCGTTATTTAATTTTATTTTAAACCGAAGCCTTGCTTCGGTTTTTTAGTTGAGTGTGAATTATGAAAGCATTATCTAAATTAAAAGCAGAACCGGGCATTTGGATGACAGATGCGCCAAAGCCAGAAGTCGGTCATAACGACTTACTGATTAAAATTCGTAAAACAGCTATTTGTGGTACCGACGTACATATTTACAAATGGGATGAATGGGCAAGCAAAACTATTCCTACTCCAATGGTTGTTGGTCACGAATATGTTGGTGAAGTCGTTGATATGGGCCAGGAAGTTCGTGGCTTTAAAGTAGGTGACCGCGTATCGGGTGAAGGTCATATTACGTGTGGGCATTGTCGAAATTGTCGTGCTGGGCGTGTACATTTATGCCGTAATACAACGGGTGTAGGTGTAAACCGTGAAGGTGCATTTGCAGAGTATTTAGTTATTCCTGCATTTAATGCATTTAAAATTCCAGATAACATTTCTGACGAACTGGCTTCTATTTTTGACCCGTTTGGCAATGCAGTTCATACCGCATTATCGTTTGACTTAGTTGGCGAAGATGTACTTATTACTGGTGCAGGCCCAATTGGTATTATGGCAGCAGCGGTTGCAAAACACGTTGGTGCTCGCCACGTCGTTATTACCGACGTGAATGAATACCGCCTAGATTTAGCCCGCAAAATGGGTGCATCACGTGCTGTAAACGTGGCAAGCGAAAAGCTTGAAGATGTAATAAAAGACTTAGGTATGACAGAGGGCTTTGATATTGGTCTTGAGATGTCAGGTGTGCCAAGCGCTTTTAATTCAATGCTTAATAACATGAACCACGGCGGTAAAATTGCCATGCTAGGTATTCCACCATCTGATATGGCGGTTGATTGGAACCAAGTTATTTTTAAAGGTTTAGTGATTAAAGGTATTTACGGTCGCGAAATGTTCGAAACGTGGTACAAAATGGCAAGCTTGATTCAATCTGGTCTTGATTTGAACCCAATTATTACACATCAGTATTCTGTGGATGACTTCCAAGCTGGCTTTGATATGATGATTTCAGGTCAGTCAGGTAAAGTAATTTTAAACTGGGATTAGTTCCTAACTAAATTACAAGAAGGGCGGCTTTAGCCGCCTTTTTTATACTATTAATTAAAGAGACTTCAATGGCATTTAAACACATTTCTATAGCGCAAACGTTAGAACTTCTAGATAAAGAAGACGTTGTAATTGCAGATATTCGAGATCCTAATTCGTATCAAGCTGGTCGTATTCCAGGCTCAGAAGCACTTTCTAACGGTAATATTGCACAATTTATGATGGAAAAAGAATTCGATCAGCCAATTATTATTGTGTGTTACCACGGTATGAGCTCTCAGGGCGCAGCTAGTTATTTAGTTGAGCAAGGTTTTGAAGACGTATACAGCATGGATGGCGGTTTTACTGCTTGGGAAGCGTCTTATAGCGAGAAAGTAGAACGATGATAGAGCTTGGCAGTTTAAATAACCCACGCGCCGCACAAGGCTTTATAGATTATTTAAAAAGCCAAGGCCTAGATGCAAAGATACACTCAGCAGATGGCAGTAATGTCATTATTAGCGTGACTGAGGAGGACTTTCATCAAGTTCAGCCTTTATGGGTTGAGTTTACACAAAACCCTAATCATGAAAAATACCAGCAAGCATCTTGGGATGTAGGCAGCACACAATCGCCGCTTAAATATCAAGGGCAATCACTTAATCTTATGGCGCGGTTTAAAGCGCTTAGCTGGCTTAACCAAACTGTTAGCATATTGAGTATTGTTATTTATGTCGCTTTTTTATTGGGTGGATTTGATGAAATTTATACAGTTCTGCAATTTAATCCATCACAACCACTAAGCTGGCTAACTCCCGCGCTTGTGCATTTTAGCGCGATCCATATTGTGTTTAATTTAATTTGGTGGATGTCGCTTGGCGACAATATCGAAAAGCAATGCGGAAAACTCAGCTTAATAGGTTTGTTTTTAGTGACTGCGCTTATTAGTAATTGGGCGCAATACCTAATGGTTGGTCCCAACTTTGGCGGTTTGAGTGGCGTAGTATATGGGTTACTTGGTTTTTGTTGGATTCATAGCTTTTTAAATCCGAACAAACCTGCACTGGTTAGTACGGCTATTGTTGGTTTTATGTTGATTTGGTTAGTGCTTGGGTTTGCAGATGTATTGTTTGTAGGTATGGCTAATTGGGCGCACTTAGGTGGATTAGTTAGCGGTATGGCTTTTGCCTACACCGCCAAAGTATTTAACGCAAAACGTTAAATACTAATGATATAAATATTTAGTGAACAAGACTTCACGGATGATCTCTTGTCCTGTTTCTTCTTTTAAGAGGCTTTTTAGTTTTTCGGCGCACTTTGCGCGTATTTCTTCACGGCCAGTAAGGGATTTTATTTTTTCTTCTGGCTCTTTAGATAAAATCTCTACTAGGGCATCACGTAGTAATGGCGTGTGGTGCTCTACTACTGCAATATCTGAAGTGTCATTAAGCATTAAATCAATAGTTACACGTACATAGCCCATTTTTTTACTTGATGCGCCAATGTAGTTGGTGATTATATCGGGCTCAAAACCAAAATAACCAACTGTAGATTCAGCACGAGCTGTAAAGCTTATGACACTGACAAAGAACGTAAAAAGACCTGCGTATACTATTTTTTTCATATTTAAAGCGTTTCTTAAAACTTGTTACAAATAGTTTATACTTAATAGTGGGTAATAAACAGCGCCAAGCTATTATTTATGGTTATAAAACATCACTTTTTCAAAAGCTTTGGCAATGGTATCATCTCGTTGTTTTTTATTTTGTTGAGCTATTGTGATTACTTATCCTCTGTCTATATCTGCTAATTGGCAGTCCACTTCATATGTAAGTGACTTATCTCCTCTAGAGCAAGAATGGCTTTTTGAACCTAATTCTTTAACTGCTAAATTAAAAAGTAAATCACAAATTTTTAGTGTAAGAGTATTAAGCGAGCAGTTATTTACTTTAAGTCTAGAGCAAAAGTTATTACTAAACTGTAGCGCTAAAACAGCTATTAATAGAGAAGTACTCTTATTGTGCGATAACAAACCTGTGGTATACGCACAGAGCTGGCTTCCTAAAAATGATTCGATCAATCCTTTGCACAATATGGGTGAACGACCTCTTGGTGATGTGATTTTTCAAGACCCAGCACTAAAACGAACGGATATAGAAATTGCTTATTTTGATGCCAAGCACCCCGTTCAGCTATTAGTTGCAAAATTAAACCTACCCGAAAAAAACTTACTAGGGCGTCGAAGTGTATTTTCACTCAAAGAATATAAATTTTTAGTGTGTGAAGTGTTTTTACCAGGAGCATATTTATACTCATGAAATTAGCCGCTTTAAAGCCAAAACATATTTCTTACTATATACAGCTAATGCGTATAGATAAGCCCATTGGTACCTTGTTATTACTTTGGCCAACATACTGGGCTTTATGGCTTGCTAATAGTGGGATGCCGAGCTTACTTAACTTTATTATATTTACGCTGGGCGTTGTTGTTATGCGAAGTGCAGGGTGTGTAATTAATGATTTTGCAGATAGGAAAATAGACGGCTCTGTAAAACGCACAGCTCAGCGGCCGCTAGCTTCAGGGCGGGTTAGTAGTGGTGAGGCACTTAGCCTATTTTTACTACTCATAGTTATTGCGTTTATTTTAGTATTAATGCTTAGCGTTAATACTATTTTGCTTTCTTTTGGTGCTTTGGCTTTAGCCTTTTGCTACCCTTTTATGAAACGCTATACACAATTACCACAAGTTGTTTTAGGGGCTGCATTTGGTTGGTCTATTCCAATGGCCTATATGGCTTCAATAAATGCATTACCGCAGCAGGCATGGTTATTATTTATAGCCAACATTTGCTGGACAGTCGCTTATGACACTATGTATGCGATGGTTGATAGAGATGACGATTTAAAAATAGGGGTAAAATCAACCGCTATTTTATTTGGTAAATTCGACCGCCACATAATCTTTTTACTTAATGCTGTATTTATAGCGCTGGTTGCGTTTATTGGTATAAGTAATCATTTAAGTGTCGCGTTTGGCGTTGGTTTGAGTGTAGCAGCTGGTTTATTGGCATATCAACAAACGCTTATTCATAAACGTGAAAGAGATGCCTGCTTTAAAGCATTTTTAAATAATCATTATGTGGGCTTGGCTATCTTTATAGGGTTATTACTTTCATACCCAATAGCATTTTAAAGCCTTAATAAAGGCTGTTAAAATTCTCTATTTAGAGCTATCGGGGTGGATCAATAATGCCGCTAATAGAGGCATTTTTTCTAAACCATCCAGCAATAGAATAGCGTTCGTCAACTGCAGGAAGCACTTCATGAGCAAAACGTTCGCTTTCAAACATAACCAATGTGCCAGCAGTTGGTTTAATGGTTATTTCTACTTCTTTACTTTTAGGTTTATATATAACAAGTTCGCCACCTTGCTCTGGCGTATTTAAATAAAGCACCGTTGTAAATACACGATTAGATCGACCTTTAAATGCATCTAAGTGTTTTTTGTAAAAATCACCCTGTGTATATTTTGCATAATGGCATTCGTAGTCAAATAGCCCCATAAAAAAGCTACGATTTAACGTGGTTTTTATACTTTGCATTATTGCTTGATACGTAAGCTGTGCTTGAGAGCTGCCGTCAAACCAATAGGTTTTGTCAGTGCGAATAGTTTTATCTATTTGTAAGTTATTTAATCGACCAATACCGGCAAGGCTAAAGTGGGGGTTTATACGGTGACAATCTGCAACTAAATCGTTAACTAAATCGGCAATAAGCGCGTTATGAATTACGGTGTATCCTTGGCGTTCTATATCATCTAAATAGACATCAGGACCAAAAAGTGTGTTCATTCACATCAGCTGTTTAAAAAAGGTGCGACAGTGTAGCCGAAAAGCGATTTAAAGCTACTGTTTATTGTGCCGCACTTTTTCA
The DNA here is from genome assembly GCF_015864715.1 of Pseudoalteromonas sp. NZS71. Lineage (NCBI taxonomy): Bacteria > Pseudomonadati > Pseudomonadota > Gammaproteobacteria > Alteromonadales > Pseudoalteromonadaceae > Pseudoalteromonas > Pseudoalteromonas sp. NZS71. The sequence goes on from NZ_JADYWS010000019.1 coordinate 32,843, forward strand.
AAAAGAAGGGTTAGTTAAATGCAGCTCCCGCCTTTTTTATAAGCGACAACAAGTGTTCTACATGTTCGGTAATAGACGTTTGTTGGCTTGTTTGTACAACGAGTTGTTCGTGATTTAAATCTTTATTTGTTTTTAGTTGCACGAGTTCAGAGTTCTCTGCGATTGTGTTTGCATGCTCAATGCTTGCAATAGCAAAGTGATCTGATTTAACTACACCAGCCATTACTTGCTCAATGCTACCCACTTTAATACTTGATGATTTATTTAAAGAATCAATTGCTTCATTAAGCATAGTTTGCACTTGTTTAGATTGAGAGAAGCAGCCAAACATAGGGTAGCTATCAAGATTTTGCTTACTTATATCGTTTTTATGTGCAAGAGGGTGATTTTTTGAAACAAATAATACAAGCTGATCAGGTAAGTGAATGTCACTGCCAATACTATTAATAGCTTGAGAGTATACACTTATGTCTATTTCACCTTGTTGGAGTCTGCGTGTTAGCTCTTGTTGATCTTGTAACTGCATTTCAATTTTTATATGAGGATATTGAGCTAAAAACTGTCCACAAGAAATAGGTACTATGCTGCTTGCCTTATTGGTATAGCCAATAACAAGTTTTTCATTAGCATTACCGTTTACTGATTGAAAAATCCGTTTTTTCGTTAGCTCAAGTTCCGATAGAGTCGTTTTAGCATATTCAAGGAAAAGTTCGCCTTCAGGCGTTAATTTAACAGAACGAGTTGAGCGTTTTACTAACTCATATCCCATTTCATTTTCAAGTGTTTGAATGCTGCGCGTTAGCGCTGAAGTACTAATTTGGGTTTGTTCAGCTGCTTGTCTAAAGTGACGTAATACACCAAGTGCTACAAATTGCTCTAATTGTTCAAATCTCACTTTATAGTCCCTTTTTATAAGTAAGTCGCAGATACCACGGATATCAAATATATTAATTTTTATTCTAAAGTTTAGTAAAATTATATATTGAAATACGGTTGCAAGTTCATACGTGTTTCCAGCAGGATACCCCCCTTTTAGTATTAATTAAAGAGGAAAGCGACCAAATAGTATTACTTTTTTAATTGATAACTAGTTGTTTATTGTGTTTTGTCTATATTTTTGCAATTTACTATCTAGGCAAAGTTATTTTAACTCAGTGGGTTAGTTAGGAGATTGGAATTTAATTGTTCTAATTAATAAAAAAGTACGCCCCAAAATAGGGCGCACATATAACATGATTATGACAAATAATAGGGTGTTTTATCTATAAGAGTTTATTTTACAAAATTTCTATTTATTCGGCTGCTTAATGGTTTATTTTCAATGCTTTGTAGTTCTATTTCAATCGCATCACAGGAAATATGTATTTCGAATAAAGACGTTAATAACGATAAACTTAAGCAAGCTAAGCTAATGCCAAATAAAATAATCCCTGTGGTATTAAATTCAATAAATAAAGCAAACATCGAAAATGTACACAGTAAAAAAGAGGCTACGCCGTATACCTGCATTGTTCTTATTAAGTTTATTCGTTTACGTAAGTTAGTGATTTGAGCGACTACAACAGGTCGGATAGATTCACCTTCGCGCGCATTTAACTCCCTAATTAATTGCGCTAAAACTAAAAATCGGTTTGTATAGGCTAATAATAGCAGCGATATGGCCGGAAAAAGTAAGCCCGGGGTTGTAAGTGTCATGTTTATTCCTTAAAAGTGCAGCATGCTAATAATTTAGCGTAGGATATTGTTAACACAAAATAAATGAGGTGAATATTGCAAAATATTAATAATAAAAATTCAACTGATAGCTCTTTTCAATGGGTTACAATTTATAAAGCCGAAAATACCCTTGAAGCTAATATTATTAAAGGTTTAATACAAACCAGTGGCATTGAATGCAAAATAAAAGGTGAGATGCTCCAAGGCGCATTGGGAGAAATTCCATTTGATCAAGCACAAGTTAGTGTGCAGGTTTATGCGATAAAAGAGCGCCATGCGCGCCAAATATTGTTAAACTATCAACAAGTAAAACAATCCGCTCCAGATTGGGTATGCCCTAACTGTAATGAGCATAATGGATCAACATTTGATTTTTGTTGGTCGTGTGAGACGTTAAAGAATGACTAAAGCAAATAATTTTCAGCGTATTAGAGAGCTTAACTATTTACAAAAAGCTGTTTTAGCAAGTGCTTTAATAGAGCGAATGCTGCCAAATTACGGTTTATTTAGCGAAGCAACGGGGTTTGGTGATGAAACCTTACTTCGTAATTCGCTTAATGTTTGTTGGGAAAAAATATTACTGCCTAAAAGTAAAATAGATCTCGAAAAACAAGTTGAAAAAATAGAACCGAATGTTCCTGAACTTGCTGATTTTGATATGTTTGGTACTTACCCTGCTATTGATGCTGCAACGTCTTTACTTAGCTTAATGCATGGTTTAATGGCGCAAGATGAGCAAGAGTTCATTAGTGTCAGTAAAATATCTCAAGCAACAGTGGCTCGCTTTATTGAATATCAAATGACGGTTGAAGGTGAGGTTGCAGATAACACAGCAGTTAGAGAGCATCCATTAATGCAATACGAAATTGAAGTATTAGGTGAGCTAATTGATTTTGTAGAAAATATGGGGCGTATTACCTCTGATAGCGTGAAGGCACTTAAAAAGTTTGCCCTAGAAGATGGCCAAACAAATATTGGCCTTACGTTATAAAAACAGCGAAGTGAAATTTTAAAGGCAGGAGAAGTACAGTGCGAATTTTAGGCATTGAATCGTCATGTGATGAAACAGGTATTGCAATATACGATGACGAAAAAGGCTTGTTAGCTCATCAATTATACAGCCAGGTAAAAGTACACGCTGATTATGGCGGTGTAGTACCGGAACTTGCATCGCGCGATCATGTTCGTAAAACGCTACCACTTATAGACGCAGCTTTTGCACAAGCGGGTTGCGGCCCAGAAGATTTAGACGGTATTGCTTATACTGCAGGCCCAGGTTTAGTTGGAGCATTGTTGGTAGGTACTTCTATTGGTCGTTCATTAGCATACGGTTGGGATATTCCAGCTGTTGCTGTTCATCATATGGAAGGGCATTTACTTGCTCCGATGCTTGAAGAAAATATTCCTGAGTTTCCGTTTATTGCATTGCTTGTATCGGGCGGTCATACCATGATGGTTAAAGTAGCGGGTATTGGACAATACGAAGTACTAGGTGAGTCAGTTGATGATGCCGCAGGCGAAGCCTTTGATAAAACGGCTAAGTTACTTGGTCTTGACTACCCTGGAGGTCCGCGCTTAGCCAAAATGGCCGAACAAGGCGTTGCGAAGCGCTTTATTTTTCCTCGCCCGATGACCGACAAACCAGGTCTTGATTTTAGTTTTAGTGGTTTAAAAACTGCAGCATCAATCACTATTCGTGAAAATGACGATGACGATCAAACTAAAGCTGATATAGCGCATGCATTTCAAACAGCGGTTATTGATACGCTGGTTATTAAGTGCAAGCGAGCGCTTAAACAAACAGGTATTAAGCGTTTAGTAATCGCCGGTGGCGTAAGTGCAAATACCCAGCTTCGACTGCAGCTTGAACGCGTAATGAAAGGTATGAAAGGCGAAGTTTTTTATCCGCGTACTGAATTTTGTACCGACAACGGTGCAATGATTGCTTATGCAGGAATGCAACGTTTAAAAGCAGGGCAATTTGCCACGCTTGATATGAAAACAAAACCTCGTTGGCCTATAGATAGCCTTGAGCCGATTTAATGACTCATATTTTAGATATTTTTGTTTTCATCAGTGGGTGCTTTTTTAGCGCCTACTTTTGGTTCTTCCCCACTAAATAATCGAATAATATTAGTACGGTGACGAAATATAATTAACAGCGTGATAAAAGTAACTGGAAGAGTATAAAGTGGTTTTATTAGCCATGTATATAAGGGCGCTAAAGATACAGCTACAAGCGCCGCAAGTGATGAATAGCGTGTTATTGCCACTATAACCAGCCATGTACAAACAAGTAAACCCGCCAATGATAAGCCAATAGGTAATAATGAGCCAAATGCCGTTGCTACGGCTTTACCGCCTTTGAAGCTAAAAAATAGTGGGTACATATGGCCTAAGCAAGCTGCTACAGCGACTAAACCAAGCTCTAAAGGTTCAACTTCTAAAAAATAAGCTCCCCATACTGGAATAGTGCCTTTTAAAATATCAAACACTAAAACCAAGCAAGCCGGAAATGCTCCGCCTAATCTATAAACATTTGTAGCCCCTGGGTTGTTAGAACCGCTATTACGAGGGTCAGGGAGTTTGAACAACCGCGACACTAAAATAGCCGACGAAATCGACCCAAGTAAATAAGCTAAAACAAACATTAAAGTGGCTAACACACGCTTCCTTATTTTTTAATTGCTATACCAATTGATAGTACTTTTAAGCTATTATTGGCAGCAAAATTTATCGTGAAAATTATTAACAGGCTATTTAATAGCTAGTTTGGTTATTTTGCTATTGTAGAAGTTATTTTCACATATTTAAACACTGGCTAAACCATATACAGTATTAATTTTATTGATGCTTTGTATAGTTGCTTAGTCGTTTGTTGTTATTTGGAGTATCAATGGATAAGGTTTTTATATCTCAATTGCACGTCGACACTATTATTGGAGTGTACGACTTTGAAAAAGAAAGTAAACAGAGCCTTTATTTTGATATTGAAATGCTTAGTGATATTAAGCCTGCAGCCGAAAATGACGATATTAATTTAGCACTGGATTATTCAAAAGTAAGCGAACGCGTTATTAAGCACTGCACTGCAAAACCTGTTGAGTTGCTAGAGACTTTGGTTGAGCAGTTGGCTGAGATTATTTTAAGCGAGTTTAATACGCCACAAGTTACTATAAGAGTAAGTAAACCTGCAGCAGTAGCACAAGCACAAACTGTGGGTGTTGAAATTACACGTGTTAAGGCAACTGACTAAATGGCTCAAATTTATATCAGCCTAGGGTCAAATATAAATAAAGCGCATTATATACAATGTGCATTAATTGCACTTAAGCAGCACTTTGAGCACATTGTGCACTCGTCTGTTTTTGAAAGTGAAGCAGTTGGGTTTGCTGGCAATAATTTTTATAATTCAGTAGTTGGTGCTACAACTGATATGTCGCTTGCTGATGTATGCGCTTTATTAAAAAAAATAGAGCGTGATAATGGGCGTACAGCGAACGATAAAAAATTTAGTCCACGAACGCTCGATTTAGATTTACTGTTTTATGATGATGTAACTTGCGATTCCCCAGCGCAATTACCACGTGATGAAATAACTAAAAATGCATTTGTATTACAACCTCTGAGTGAGGTTGCCCCAGATTTTTATCATCCTGTAGCTAAGCAAACGATTGCGCAGTTATGGAATGAATATAATAACCCTCAACAAAAGCTATGGAAGGTGGAGTTTTCTAACCTATGAGTATTATCGAAATAATTATTTTAGCCCTCATACAGGGATTTACTGAGTTTTTACCAATATCGAGTTCTGCGCATTTAATTCTCCCATCGCAAATTTTAGGCTGGGAAGATCAAGGGCTTGCGTTTGACGTAGCAGTACATGTTGGTACTTTAATAGCCGTTGTTATTTATTTTCGTAAAGAAGTAGTAGATATACTAAGCGCATGGTTTAAATCTTTTGGTAAGCAAGGCACTACCGATGACAGTAAATTAGGCTGGTGGATTATACTAGGTACAGTGCCTGCCGCTATTTTAGGTTTACTTTTAAAAGACTTTATTGAGTTATATTTGCGAAGCGCTTGGGTAATTGCTACTACCACGATTGTATTTGGTTTATTGCTTTGGTACGCGGATGCAAAAGGGAAACAAATTAAAACTATTTATCAGCTCAATTGGAAAACGGCACTTATCATTGGTTTCGCACAAGCTGTTGCAATGATCCCGGGTACTTCTCGATCAGGTATCACGATGACCGCTGGTTTAATGTTGGGTATGAATAAGCAAAGCGCAGCGCGTTTTTCGTTTTTACTAGCGATTCCGATTATTTCTATGATGGGGCTTTATTATATTGCAGAGCTTGCACTGGGTGACCATGTAGTTGATTGGAATACATTATTACTTGGTGTGGTGCTATCGTTTTTATCGGCTTATGCATGTATATTTATGTTTTTAAAAGTAATAGAGCGAATGGGTATGTTGCCATTTGTAATATATCGTTTATTACTCGGTGTCGGTTTGATTGTATTTTTAACGCTATAAACAAACTTAATTAGTAAAACCAAAAAAAGCACCTTTAGGTGCTTTTTTTAGTTTTAAACTCAGCTTATAAATTTAATAAATAAGCTTCAATAAATCGGCGTTGGTTAGCGGCTTTTGGCGCTGTTTTAAATATAAGTGTATTACCATTTTTACGTAGTTTTAGCTCATTAGTAAATTTACATTCGATAGCATTGAACTGAGCTATGTCGTTTTTAAAACTTTGGTCTTTTTCGCACATGTATGCCATTTCGTTTGCAACTTGTGCACAAAATGAACCCACTGGATATTCTTTTAGGTTTTCATCATCAATGCTTTCCCAATCAACATTGGTATTTATTTTTAATCCGCATTGCTTATCTATTTCGCTATTAGCGGCAGCTATATTTTTTTGTTGATACCCTAAATGCTTTTCACGATTAAACTTCGCTAGTTTAGCTTGAGTACCTTTATTTAATTGTTGATCGTATTGCGCTTTTAAGTCTTCAACAATGGCAGGGTTTGACTCTTCTTTTTTTGATAAGTAAATTCCATCACGAGTGTCTGGAATATAAAGATTGTAAGAGCAACAGCGGTAGCCTTCCTCAACACTTACTAAACTTCTTTGTGTACCATCGTAAGTATATTTGTAAGCTTTATTACTACCATGAGGTTTTAAATCGGTTAAAAATACAATCCCATCAATATCATGGTTTATGCCTGTTACTTTAACTAAAGCTTGTTTTTTATCTGTTGTTGGGGCAATAACAACATTAACGCCTTCGCCCGAACTTAATTCTATTGGGTACTTAGCAAATTCCAAAGCAAAGCTTTTTTGACTAAGTAAAATACAGGCTATAAAGAATAGTTTTTTCATATTAAGTCCTTTTTAAGTTTTAAAGTTATACAGCAAGCTGGTTTATAACATTGATAATAATTGATTAAAAGCAATACAGGGTAGGTGAACGTGCCTATTTTTTGATTTTTAGCGTTTAAAAAACTAATTAACGTGTTTTTGGCACGAGTGAATTGTGCAGACGTACATAGTAACTAAGCACGAATTTTGGCATTATAGAGCCATTAAACTTTGCATAGCTGTAAAGTGAGCATACGATTTAAGGAAAGTATATGCATATACATATTTTGGGCATTTGTGGCACGTTTATGGGTGGCATTGCAGCCATTGCTAAATCATTAGGTCATAAAGTAACGGGTTCTGATCAAAACGTTTACCCACCAATGAGTACGCAACTTGAAGAGCTTGGCATTGAACTGACTCAAGGCTACGACGTATCTCAATTAGAGCCAAAACCAGATATGGTAGTTATCGGTAATGCAATGAGCCGTGGTAACCCGTGTGTTGAATATGTGCTTGATAAAGGCCTGCCTTATACATCTGGCCCTGAATGGCTTAAACATAACCTATTACAAAACTCGTGGGTACTTGCTGTAGCCGGTACACATGGTAAAACAACCACAGCAAGTATGCTTGCGTGGGTTTTAGAGTACGCAGGTTTAAAACCAGGGTTTTTAATTGGCGGCATAGTCCAAAATTTTGGTGTATCGGCCAAAGTAGGTGAAACGCCATTTTTTGTTATTGAAGCCGATGAATACGACACAGCTTTTTTTGATAAGCGCAGTAAGTTTGTCCATTACCTTCCGCGTACACTTATATTAAATAATCTTGAATTCGATCACGCTGATATTTTCGAAGATTTAAACGCAATAAAAAAACAATTTCATCACTTAATGCGTACATTACCTCAAAGCGGCAAGGTAATTTGGCCTAAGCAAGACGTAGCGCTTAATGACGTAATAGCACAAGGGCTTTGGAGCGAAAGCGAAACGCTCGGTGATGACTGGGGCTATGAATTAATAAAAGCCGATGGTAGTGAGTTTAATGTACTTTTAAATAACGAAAAGCAGGGCACTGTTTGCTGGCAAGCAATAGGCGAGCATAACGTTAAAAATGCAATTATGACTATCGCAGCAGCGCGCCATGTGGGTATAGCTGTTGATCATAGTATTGATGCCTTAGGAGAATTTATTAGCCCTAAAAGGCGTATGGAGCTCAAGGCTGATATAAATAATATTAAAGTGTATGACGATTTTGCGCATCACCCAACAGCAATTAAAACTACGCTTGCAGGACTGCGCGCAAAAGTAGGCGATGAAAAAATTATCGCTATTTTAGAGCCGCGCTCAAACACAATGAAAATGGGTGTGCATCAATATACATTATTAGATTCACTGCGTGATGCTGACGACGTACTACTTTTTGAACCAGAGAATCTAAATTGGTCGCTAAAAGAGCAAGCAGATAAAGCGGGTATGCAGTGCTTTAGCAGCACACAAACAATTATTGATACGGTGCTTGAAAATATTGAGCCTAATCAACATATTTTAATTATGAGCAATGGCGGTTTTAATGGCCTTCATCAACACCTTGTTGATGGTTTAGCTGATAAATACAGCGGAGAATAGTGTGCAATTTAAAGATAGAATTACGCTCGCTTTTAGCGGTGCATCAGGTGCGCCTTATGGTTTAAGGTTACTTGAAGTATTGCTTGAACAGCAATTTCAAGTTTACGTACTTATCTCAAGTGCAGCGCGAGTGGTGCTTGATACAGAATCAAATATTAAGCTCTCTGGTAATGAAGATAAAGCCACTGAGCAGTTAAGTACGCTGTTTAATGCTAAATCTGGGCAGTTAAAAGTATACGGTAAAGATAACTGGTTTAGCCCTGTGGCTTCGGGCTCTGCTGCACCTAAAAAAATGGTGGTATGTCCATGCAGTGCTGGGTCGGTTTCTGCAATTGCAGTAGGGGCGTCAGATAACTTATTAGAGCGCGCCGCTGATGTGGTAATTAAAGAACGCGGACAGTTAATTTTAGTGCCGCGCGAAACACCGTTTAACGAAATTCATTTAGAAAACATGCTTAAGTTATCTCGTTTAGGGGTGACCATAATGCCAGCAGCGCCTGGCTTTTATCATAAGCCACAAAGTATTGAAGACTTAGTTGATTTTATGGTGGCGAGAATTTTAGATCATTTAAATATTGAACATAACCTAACAAAACGTTGGGGTTATGGTGAGGGTAAGTAATGAATAAGCAAAATATTGCTTTAAATATAGAAGGCCTTACCAAGGTTTATAAAAATGGTGTTGAGGCTATTAAAGGCGTTGATTTACAAGTTAAAGAGGGCGACTTTTTCGCTTTACTTGGTCCAAACGGAGCAGGTAAATCAACCACTATTGGTGTTATTTCGTCACTTGTTAATAAAACAAAAGGCAAGGTAGAAGTATTCGGTTGTAATATTGATACTGATTTAGAAGCTGCAAAAGCGCATTTAGGCTTAGTGCCGCAAGAGTTTAACTTTAGTCAGTTTGAAACACTTAGCCAAATACTTGTTAACCAAGCCGGTTATTATGGTGTGCCACGTGGCGAAGCCCATAAACGTGCTGATAAGTACTTAGCGCAGCTTGGCTTACTTGAGAAAAAAGACAAACAAGCACGTACGCTTTCAGGCGGTATGAAACGCCGATTAATGATTGCGCGTGCCCTTATGCACGAACCTAAGTTGCTAATACTTGATGAGCCAACAGCGGGGGTAGACATAGAACTTCGTCGTTCAATGTGGGATTTTTTACGCCAAATAAATGAGCAAGGCGTTACTATTATTTTAACTACGCATTACCTTGAAGAAGCAGAGTTACTGTGTAAAAACATCGCCATAATCGATAATGGCCGAATTGTTGAAAACACGACCATTAAAGCACTGCTTGCAAAGCTTGATAAAGAAACCTTTATTTTAGATTTAAAAATGCCAGCAAACCCTGTCACGCTTGAAGGTTATAAATTTACCATGACGGACGATCACACTGTTGAAGTGGAAGTCGCTAAGTCTCAAGGCTTAAATGCGGTTTTTAGTGCATTAACAACTCAAGGTAATACTGTATTGAGTATGCGAAATAAAGCAAACAGATTAGAAGAGTTATTTGTTGGATTACTAGAGCAAGGGCGGGGCGAATAAATGTTTAAATATGGCGTAGCCTTAAAGAGTTTGTGGATCAAAGAGTGTATTCGTTTTTTACGTATTTGGGTGCAAACTTTAGTACCGCCAGCAATTACGATGAGCTTATATTTTGTTATTTTTGGTAACTTAATTGGTTCACGCATAGGCGACATGGGCGGCTTTAGTTATATGGAGTTTATTGTACCTGGCCTTATAATGATGTCGGTCATTACTAATTCCTATTCCAACGTAGCCTCTAGTTTTTACTCAACAAAGTTTCAAAAAAGCATTGAAGAGCTTTTAGTTGCACCTGTACCTAACTACATCATTGTTCTAGGTTATATGGGTGGCGGTATGACGCGCGGTATTATGGTGGGCTTTATAGTTACCTGTGTATCGTTATTATTTGTTGATATTCAAATTCATAATATTTTTGTAATTATGGCGACGGTTATTTTAACCTCAGCTGTGTTTGCTTTAGGTGGTTTAATAAATGCAATTTACGCAAACAGCTTTGACGATATAAGCATTATCCCCACCTTCATACTAACGCCACTAACTTACTTAGGCGGTGTATTTTATTCAATTACGTTGCTGCCTGAATTTTGGCAGAATGTATCACAAATCAACCCTATAATTTATATGGTTAACGCATTTCGTTATGGCTTTTTAGGTGTGTCGGATGTTGATTTGAGCGTGGCTCTTGGGGTTATTTTAGTATTTATAACAGCGTTATTTACATTAGCGCTTACATTGATCAAAAAAGGTGTGGGGCTAAGACACTAATGAGTGATGCAAATTCACGTAGTATTGTATCTAATCAAGCGGGTATTCACGAAAAGCTTGATGAAATAGTAAATAAGCACTTAGATGCTGAATTTAAAAAGCCAATTGCAGCGCATACCCAAGCCGCATTTGACGAGGTTAATGCTAAAGTACAAGCCTTTAGTGGCCCGCTTATTTTAGACTCTTGTTGTGGCGTAGGTGAAAGCTCAGCTAACTTAGCTAAGCGCCACCCTGATGCACTTATAATTGGTATTGATAAATCGTCGCACCGATTAGATAAGCACGATGTTGAATATAAGCAAACCGACAGTGGTCAGTACATTTTAGTGCAAGCAGACTTAAACGACTTTTGGCGTTTAGCGGTTGCTGCTAATTGGCAACCTACACACCATTATTTGTTGTATCCAAACCCGTGGCCTAAATCTAAGCATATTCGTAGGCGCTGGCATGGCGCAGCTATTTTTCCATTTATCGTTAAGTTAGGTGGAAAATTAGAAGTGCGCAGCAATTGGGATATTTACGTTAAGGAGTTTGCTCGGGCGCTTGAATTAACAGGCAACCCTTGCGATGTAACGCTTTATGAGTCAGACGATGCCATTACGCCTTTTGAGCGTAAATACTGGGCCAGTGGCCAGCAAAGCCACCGACTCGTTATTAACTTACCTCGCTAAAGTAAGTTAAAGTGCTAATTCTTCTTCTATAACCGTACTAACATGTGACACTGGGTGGGCAAAGTAGTTGCCTTGCATTAGTGTCACATTCGCCTTTTTAAGTGCGGTTACTATGGTTGCATTTTCTACCGACTCTGCCATTAATTGCAAACCAAGTTGATTAGCAAAACTGGCTATATGTTCAATAAATAAATAGATGTCTTTGTCATGCACTATTTGCTTTATTAGTGCACCATCTAGCTTAATACCGTCCACTTCAAGCTTAAGTACGTTTGATATATTTGAATAACCACTGCCAAAGTCATCAATAATAACCTTAACGCCTTTCGTTTTAACCATTCCAATAAATGCTTTCACCTCAGAAAAGTTGGCAATAGCTTGGGTTTCTAAAAGCTCTAGTGTGATATTACCAGGATGCGGGTAGCGCTTAAGTTCGTCCGCAATAAATTCACTTAAATTAGGGTCGAGCATATCTTGTGCTGTTATATTTAAACTCCAGCAAATATCGGTTTTTCTAAAGCGACTAACACATTGTGAAAATATAGTACGGGTAAGTATTCCGTCCATTCTTGAGCGAGTAACAACATTTAAAAATGCATCAGGTTTCAACACTTCCCCTTGCGCCGTTACCATTCGAGCTAAACATTCGTATTGAACGACCTTGTTGATATTTGTATCAATAATGGGTTGAAAGTAAGGCACTATACGGTTGTTATCAAACGCTTCACGCACTTCTTTAGCCATTTCAACATTGTATTGATATTGCGTTTTTACATCGTGTAGCGCTTTTGAGTAGTTAACTACGCTATGCCTGCCTTGTTTGGCTTGCAGCGCCGCTATATGAGCGTTTTCAAGTAGTAGCGATTTATTGCCACTGGCAATACCTGCACATAGGGTTATGTAAATAAAAGGGTCAGTTAACACTGGGGTATTAAAGTTATACGTTTTTACGAGATCGGTAAATTCGTCATTGCTCATTTCTTTAGGCGCGAGTAATACTATTTTGTTGGTTGCTAGTCTGTATATATGGCAATGCGCAGAGCTTCTGAGTTTAAAGTGAATAAGTAAGTTTTTCATTACTTTATCACCCACTTCAGTGCCGTAGAAACTGTTTATATCTTCTATTTCATTAACCCAAATAACGGCTAACTGCATGTGATGAGCATTACTTTTTTTAATAAAGTACTCAAGAGCAATATGATTTGAAAAACCAGTACTTGAGTCAGTTGCTAAAGAGCGCTTTAGTAAATAAATATATATGGCGGCAACAAGTATCGCGATAAAAAAGAAGAAGCTAGCCATTGCAGCAGCTTTCGATACGCTTTCTTTAAGTTTCTCGTTTAAATTGTAAATAGTTATATCGGCACCCGTTAAATAGGTATTGCCGTTAATAGGGTCAACGTAAGGAATAAAAATAGTTTTAAAGTGGCCCCACTGATCGCTCGATATTTCAAATACAGGCTCGGTTGAGTAAAAAGCACTTATATTTGCATCGGTAGCTTCAGGGTAGAGATCTAAAAATTGAGTTACTTTGCCATTATTCTGATCGTCTTGCGTGTAGCTTGATGAGCTAAAAAGAACCTTTCCGTCTTTTAAAATCATTGAATATACATAAGCAATATCAAGTGCTTGAGCAAACTCAGAGAGCTGTTTACTCTTATTTTGATAGTAAGAAAAACTTATGTTGTCGCCTTGATTAACCGCACTTAAGTAATTTTCACCTAGAATATGTTTAACGCTGGTGGCGGCATTAAGTAAGCGATTATCAACCGACTGCATTATTTCAGCACGCGTGGTTTGGTATGTGTAGTAAACATAGGTAAGCAAGCTTATTAAAAACAAGCTAAAGCCTGCCACTATCCAACTAACTTTGACTCTTCCTTCTGGCATATGTGTCCCTTTTTTGTTATCAAATTTATTATACCCAAAATAAGTAAATGCCCAATAAATAATTAGGTTTGGTAGAGTTTTAATTAAATTATCATTTTTTTGTCATCGCTTTGATTGCTTTTATAGGTTTAAACGAGACATTTTAGTTATATTGCAGTAAAGTTAGCGCAATTTTTAAAGAAACACGATTGCTCTAAATGTCCTAATAAGTAGGTGTTTTTGATGGGTAAGCGCGTGTTTTAGCTACACACACTAGGTATTGAGATGGATCAAAAGCGTTGTGCCGTCGCCTCTAAAGAAAGCCTTAAGCGTATATTTACTGTACCTGAAGCGCCAGACTCAACTTTAAGCAAAATCGAGCTTGAAATTTCGAGTAATTTAGCAGGTTTTCTAAACGAAAATATAGCGGCAATTGAAAAACCATTACATGAAATCGAAAAAGATTTTCAGTCGGCAGTGATCCCAGAGGATCCAACGTTTGTATCTGCTTATGCCCAAGACATAATGGAGCAACTTGTTGCACATTCTGTGCATACAGCTGCGCCTAGCTTTATTGGTCACATGACCTCTGCCTTGCCGCATTTTTTATTACCGCTGTCAAAATTGATGGTAGGGCTAAATCAAAATCTAGTAAAAATAGAAACGTCTAAAGCGTTTACGCCTCTTGAACGTCAAGTGCTTGGAATGATGCATCATTTAGCTTATGGGCAAGAAGATTCATTTTATTCTAAATGGATGCACAGTGCTAAAACCTCACTAGGTGCATTTTGCTCTGGTGGAACGGTTGCTAATATTACTGCGCTTTGGATTGCTCGAAACCGCTTATTAAAACCCGATGGCGATTTTAGAGGTATCGGCGCACAAGGCCTAATTGCCGGTATGCTGCATTACGGCTATAAAGGTTTAGCAGTATTAATATCAGAACGCGGACATTACTCACTAGGTAAATCGGTTGATTTACTCGGTATTGGTCGCGATAACTTAATTGGTATTAAAACCTGCGAAAATAATAAAGTTGATGTAGGAGCTATGCGCGAAAAAGCACGTGAGCTTGAATCGCAAGGCATTAAAGTAATGGCGATTATTGGGGTAGCGGGTACAACCGAAACCGGTAATATTGACCCACTTGATGAAATGGCCGACTTAGCACAAGACATTAACTGCCATTTTCATGTAGATGCTGCATGGGGAGGAGCAACCCTTTTATCGAACACGCATCGCCCTTTATTAAAAGGGATTGAGCGAGCAGATTCAATTACCATCGATGCACATAAACAAATGTATGTACCAATGGGAGCGGGCTTAGTTTTATTTAAAGATCCCGCTGCAACTGATGCAATAGAGCATCACGCTGAGTACATATTACGTAAAGGTTCAAAAGACTTAGGTAGCCACACGCTTGAAGGCAGCCGACCTGGTATGGCAATGTTAGTACACGCTTGCTTACGTGTTATTGGTCGCAAAGGTTACGAAATGCTGATTGATCGAAGCATCAAAAAAGCACATTACTTTGCTGATTTAATTAAGGCTGATGAAGACTTTGAGCTTATTTCGGAGCCTGAGTTGTGCTTATTAACGTATCGTTATGTACCTAAGCAAATTAAACAAGCAATAGCCGATGCTGATGCAGCAACTCGGTTAGATATTTTTGCTTCACTGAACCGTTTTACTGCCAGTATGCAAAAACGTCAGCGAGAGTCTGGTCGCTCATTTGTATCACGTACTCGTTTAACGCCTTCTAAATACGACAATCAACCTACAGTTGTATTTAGAGTGGTACTTGCAAACCCGCTTACATCAGGCGCTATTTTAAAAGAGATATTGGCTGAGCAAAAAGAGTTGGCTGCAACAGATCCTGTATTCAAAAAATACTTAAGAAAGTATATGTAATCTAAATACAAAAAAGGGTCCATAAGGACCCTTCTTAATATCAAAAGTACTTATTAATGTAAAATACGTGCTCTAATTGTACCCTCAACAGCGCTTAGTTCTTTAAGTGCTACTTCAGATTGATCTGTATCTACATCAATAACTACATAACCAATAGATGCGTCTGTTTGTAGGTATTGCGCAGCAATGTTAATACCGTGCTGTGCAAACGCTTGGTTAATTTGCGTTAGTACACCAGGGCGGTTGTGGTGCACGTGTAATAAACGGCTACGATTAGCAAGCTCAGGCAGCGATACTTCAGGGAAGTTAACGGCAGTAATAGTTGAGCCATTATCTGAGTATTTAGCCAGTTTACCCGCTACTTCAATACCAATGTTTTCTTGCGCTTCTTGTGTAGAACCACCAATGTGCGGCGTTAAAATAACATTGTCGAATTGGCGCAGTGGCGATACAAATTCTTCATCGTTAGATTTTGGCTCAGTAGGGAACACATCGATTGCTGCACCACTTAGTTTTTTCTCTGTTAGTGCTTCTGCAAGTGCATCAATATCAACAACAGTTCCGCGTGAAGCGTTGATCAAAATAGATCCCTGCTTCATAACAGCAAGTTCTGCGCTACCAATAAGATTTTTAGTTTGCGGTGTTTCTGGTACGTGTAAGCTAATAATATCAGAGCGTTGTAACAGCTGAGTTAGGTTGTGAACTTGTTTTGCATTACCGAGTGATAACTTATCTTCGATATCGTAATATTCAACGTTCATACCGATGTTTTCAGCCATAATGCCTAGCTGAGTACCAATGTGACCGTAGCCAATAATACCTAATGTTTTACCACGTGCTTCAAACGAACCATTTGCTGTTTTTAACCAGCCACCACGATGAGCCGCTGCATTACGCTCTGGAATACCGCGTAATAAAAGTAGGATTTCACCAAGTACAAGTTCAGCAACTGAACGAGTATTAGAAAATGGTGCGTTAAATACAGCAATACCGCGTTCGCGTGCTGCATCTAAATCAACTTGGTTTGTACCAATACAAAAACACCCAACAGCAACTAGCTTGTCAGCTGAGTCTAATACGGCTTGGTTAATATGAGTACGAGAACGAAGTCCTACAAAGTGAACATCTTTAATGCGCTCTTTTAACTCGTCCTCAGGTAAGGATGTTTTAACGTAGTCGATATTGCTGTAACCGTTACGTTTTAGCGTTTCAACAGCGCTTTGGTGAACACCTTCAAGCAAGAGAATTTTAATTTTGTCTTTTGCTAACGATACCTTACTCATAACCTCATCCTATTTAATTTGTGGCCCATTTTTAGTACCGATAATCACTTTATCAGCACCACGCATCGCAAATAGGCCGTTGGTAACTACGCCAACAATTGAATTTATTTGTGCTTCAAGTTGTTTAGCATTGGTAATTTTTAAGTTAAATACATCTAATATAACGTTACCGTTATCGGTAACTACGCCTTGGCGATAAACAGGGTCACCACCAAGCTTTAATAATTCTCGTGCAACGTAGCTGCGCGCCATTGGAATAACTTCTACCGGAAGCGGGAAGTCGCCTAATGTTTTTACTAATTTGGTGTCATCTACAATGCACACAAATTGTTTAGCTACAGCGGCTACTATTTTTTCGCGAGTGAGGGCTGCACCGCCACCTTTAATCATTTCGTTTTGAGCATTTATTTCGTCAGCACCGTCAACGTATACATCTAAAGCAGCAACGTTATTAAGCTCAAATACTTCAATACCTAACGCTTGTAGGCGCGCGGTTGAGGCTTCTGAGCTTGATACAGCGCCTACAATAGTGTCCTTTACTGAGCCAAGGGCATCAATAAAGTGATTAACAGTAGAGCCTGTACCCACACCTACAATAGTGTTTTCTTTTACAAACTCGAGTGCTGCCCAAGCAGCTGCTTTTTTTAATTCGTCTTGTGTCATTGCTTTGTGCTCATGTATGTCAGAAGTATGCGGTTAGTAATCAAATTTAATTGTTACCAACAGTATGTTTTATCTGGGGTGATAATGGTTTTAAGTGGTACGTCCCACGACTCGATTGGTAGGGCCTCAACTTTTTGGCATTCATGTGCAAGGCCAATTAGTTGTGGTTTTTGCCAATTTTGTTCGTGTAAACGCGCCAATGTCCGGTCGTAAAACCCACCTCCCATTCCTAGGCGATTACCTTGTTTATCAAATGCAACTAATGGCATAAGGAGGTAATCAAGCACTGGTAATGGGCATATTTGAGAGCAGTTCAGCTTAGGCTCCAAGATACCATAGCGATTTGCTCTCATGGGTGAGTTTTTCTCATAGCGCTGAAATAGTAAATTAGCGCCATTGAATGGGTGTATTATAGGTAGGTAAACGGTATGGTTTAAACTCCATAATTCTTTAATTAACAATGAAGTGTCTAGCTCCCCATCGTTACTTAAGTAAATGGCAATATGCTTTGAATTCGTTGTTTTTTCGCTTATTAAATGTTGAATAAAATTCATTTTTAGCGATTGCGCAGCAATTATTTGCTGATTATTTGACAAGTTTTTACGAGTGTTACGAATTTCTGCTCTTATTTTTGCGCGTTTATTGCTCATTAAATTAATTAACCATTCTTAAAAAGAGAATAAATCGGGAAAAATTAAAAAAACAGCCAGTACGACTAGCAAAATGGTGGCAGTTGCAATCAATGAATATAAAAGTAAGTTACTGCGTTTTTTAGGAGGCGCTAAATCATCATCTAGCATTAGATCGTCACCTTGCCATTCGTCAATACTTTCGTCTGGCGCTTTTAATTGAGCTTCAGGAAGGCGTTGCTCTAACTCGTCTAACTTTTCTTCAAGGCGAATTAAGCTGCTAGTGATGTAATCGAGTGCATCAAAAATACGTTCGTCACGTTGGTTGTTATTTGCAGCAGGGTTTGAGTCATTTTGAATGATGTTTGAAACAGCTTGAAGCTTACTTTTAATGCCTAAGCCTGCTAGTAACTTAGCCTGTTTTAACGCTTTGTCTTTATCGCTTGGTGCAAACAGTGGCTTACCTTTAAAAAAAAGAGCTACTTTTTCATCTGACGTTTTTAATTTTGCAGCTAAATTTGTACATGCTGTTTTTATGTCAACGTTATCGGCAAGTCCTGCAAATATAACGCGAAAGTTATCGGCCATTTAACTGTCCCTAAAGCTTTTATAATGAAATGAGTATATACCTAAAGTACAAAAGAATTCGAGGTCGATTTAATAGTTATTTTGTAGACGCTCTACAAACAATATAGCGAATAAGTTTTAGATGCAAAAACGGCCCTTAAAAGGGCCGTTTTTAATTTACTACAACACTTTTGGCTTAAAGGCCAGCAGCTGCGCGAAGTGCGTCTGCTTTATCTGTACGTTCCCAAGGGAATTCGTCACGACCAAAGTGGCCGTAAGCCGCTGTAGGAAGGTAGATAGGGCGCTCTAAATCAAGCATTTGAATTAAGCCGTAAGGGCGCAGGTCAAAATGTTCACGAATAAGCTCGATTAAACGGCTTTCTTCTAGCTTGCTTGTACCAAACGTTTCAACGCTGATAGAAGTAGGCTCTGCAACACCAATTGCGTAAGAAACTTGTAGCTCACACTTGTCAGCAAGACCAGCAGCAACAATGTTTTTAGCAACGTAACGTGCAGCGTATGCTGCTGAACGGTCAACTTTTGATGGATCTTTACCAGAGAAAGCACCACCACCGTGACGAGCCATACCACCGTATGTATCTACAATGATTTTACGACCAGTTAAACCACAGTCACCCATTGGTCCGCCAATAACAAAGCGACCTGTTGGGTTAATGAAAAACTTAGTCGCACTTGTGATAAGTTCTGCAGGAAGTACCGGCTTGATGATTGTTTCCATCACCGCTTCTACTAAATCTTTTTGCGAAATGTCTTCGCTGTGCTGAGTAGAAAGCACTACAGCATCAATACCTACAGGTTTGCCATTTTCGTATGCAAAAGTAACTTGAGATTTTGCATCTGGACGTAACCAGTTAAGCTCGCCGCTTTTACGAACCTCAGCTTGGCGCTGTACTAAACGGTGTGAGTAAGTAATTGGAGCAGGCATTAGTACTTCTGTTTCGTTACATGCGTAACCAAACATTAAGCCTTGGTCGCCAGCGCCTTGCTCTTCTGGGCTAGTACGGTCAACACCTTGGTTAATGTCAGGAGACTGTTTACCAATAGTGTTCAAAATTGCACATGAATCGGCATCAAAGCCCATGTCTGAATTTGTGTAGCCAATATCACGAATTGTTTTACGTGTAATTTCTTCGATATCAACCCATGCGCTAGTAGTGATTTCACCACCAACCATAACCATACCGGTTTTTACGTAAGTTTCGCATGCAACACGGGCATGAGAGTCTTGCTCTAGGATAGCATCAAGTACCGCATCAGAGATTTGATCGGCGATTTTATCCGGATGACCTTCAGAAACTGATTCAGAAGTAAATAAATGTTTTGCCATTGTAATTCTGCTCACAAATATTGCGCTTCACAAACGTCGGTATTAGCGCTAAAAAATTAAGGGGCGTATTTTATCGAAAACAAAACACCTTGCATAGTGTTTTTACGCCTAGACGTCTAAATAAAATTACTAATAACTTTTTGGTCTTAAAAAATATTCATAATGCCTCACTTTTATAGGGTTTTTAATTGCACACAGCCCCCACAATAAGTAAGAATGGTCGGTATAAACGAACCCAAGTTACTTGGGTGCATAAACAAACACATAAATACCCGCGCAAATACACATAAAGGTAGGAGAATTCATGCCATCTCGCAAAGAACTTGCAAATGCTATTCGCGTCTTGTCAATGGACGCAGTACAAAAGGCCAAATCTGGTCACCCTGGAGCCCCTATGGGCATGGCTGATATCGCAGAAGTATTATGGCGCGATTATCTAAAACATAACCCAACGAATCCAGAGTGGGCTGACCGTGACAGATTTATTCTTTCAAACGGCCACGGTTCAATGCTTATCTATTCTCTATTGCACCTAAGTGGTTACGACTTACCACTGGACGAAATTAAAAACTTCCGTCAAATGCATTCTAAAACACCAGGTCACCCTGAATATGGCTATGCACCAGGAATCGAAACTACTACGGGTCCATTAGGTCAAGGGATCACAAATGCCGTAGGTATGGCAATTGCTGAAAAAGCACTTGCTGCACAGTTTAACCGTGAAGGTCACGATATTGTTGATCACTTTACCTATGCATTTATGGGCGATGGCTGCCTTATGGAAGGTATTTCTCATGAAGCAGGTTCACTTGCAGGCACATTAGGTCTGGGTAAACTTGTTGCATTTTGGGATGACAACGGCATCTCAATCGATGGCGAAGTAGAAGGTTGGTTTACAGATGATACACCGGCTCGCTTTAAAGCATACGGTTGGCATGTAATTAGTGGTGTTGATGGCCACGACAGTGATGCTGTAAGTGCTGCAATAGCAGAAGCAAAAAGCGTTACCGATAAACCTTCACTAATTTGTTGTAAAACAATTATTGGTTACGGCTCACCTAATAAATCAGGTAGCCATGATTGTCACGGTGCTCCACTAGGTGATGACGAAATTAAAGCATCTCGCGAATTTTTAGGTTGGACTGGCGATGCGTTCGAAATTCCTGATGATATTTACGCGCAATGGGATGGCAAAGAAAAAGGCAAGCAGCTTGAATCAAGCTGGGACGAAAAATTTGCAGCATACGCAAAAGCATACCCAGAGCTTGCAGCTGAATATAAGCGTCGTATTAATAACGAACTGCCTGGCGATTGGGCTGCAAAATCACAAGCGTACATTGAGCAATTACAAGCAAACCCTGCAAACCCAGCGTCTCGTAAAGCATCACAAAATGCATTAAATGCGTTTGGTCCGTTATTACCAGAATTTATGGGTGGCTCAGCCGATTTAGCTGGCTCAAACTTAACTATTTGGGATGGCTCTAAAGGTTTAACACGCGATGATGCAAGCGGTAACTACATTTATTACGGTGTGCGTGAGTTTGGTATGTCGGCAATTATGAATGGTATTGCGCTTCATAAAGGCTTTATTCCTTACGGTGCAACGTTCTTAATGTTTGTTGAATATGCAAAAAATGCTGTACGTATGGCTGCATTAATGAAGCAACCAAGCATTTTTGTATACACGCACGATTCAATCGGCCTAGGTGAAGATGGCCCAACTCACCAACCAGTAGAGCAAATTGCAAGCATGCGTTTAACGCCTAACTTATACAACTGGCGTCCATGTGACCAAGTTGAGTCGGCAATTGCATGGCAACAAGCTATTGAGCGTAAAGACGGCCCTACATCGCTTATCTTTACTCGCCAAGGTCTTGAGCAACAAGCACGTGACGCACAGCAATTAGCAGACGTTAAAAAGGGTGGTTACATCCTTAGCTGTGACGGCAATCCAGAGATTATCTTTATTGCGACGGGCTCTGAAGTGCAACTAGCACAAGATTCAGCAACTGAGCTACGCAGCCAAGGTAAAAAGGTACGTGTTGTATCTATGCCATGTACTGATGCCTTTGAAGATCAAAGCGCAGCATACAAAGAAAGCGTATTACCGGCATCTGTTTCACGCCGCGTAGCAGTAGAAGCAGGTATTGCTGACTACTGGTACAAGTACGTAGGCCTAAACGGCGCAGTAGTAGGTATGACTACCTTTGGTGAGTCAGCACCTGCAGGCGAGCTGTTTGAGCACTTTGGTTTTACAGTGGCAAACATTGTAAGCAAAGCAAACGAGCTTTTTTAATCGCTTTGATTAAATAAAGTAAGTAATTGAAAAACCCGCACATGTTGCGGGTTTTTTTATGCCCTTACATGAAGCAACTTCACCTTGATCAATGCAGCTTTCCTTGCAAGAAAGTAAGCTATCAGGCAAGGTAGTGCGATAAAATTTATAAATAAAAATCTTAAATTAATAGCAGGAGCTAAAAATGCCAAAGTTCGATAACGTGAGTGTAGTAAAAAAAGCCAATGTATATTTTGACGGAAAAGTGTCGAGCCGTACCGTTATTTTAGGTGATGGCGAAGCGAAAACGTTAGGCTTTATGCAACCAGGTGAGTTTGTTTTTGATACAAACCAAAAAGAGTGCATGGAGCTTTTAGCTGGCCAATGGGATATTTTATTACCAGGTGCAAGTGAGTGGAAAACATTTAACGCGGGTGAATCGTTTAATGTTGATGCAAATGTAAGCTTTAAAGTAAAAGTATCTGATTTTGCTGACTACTGTTGTTCGTACACAGATTAATCAGTACAGCTAGACGTCTGAAAGCCCATGCACTATGGGCTTTGCATAAACTTTGCGCAACGCATGATTTAAATCACCAAAAACTGCAAATAAACCTCAAATATCTCTCTTTTTTCCTTGTGTTAATCTAAATAGCCCCCAATACTATTTATGAGGTAACAAATAAAAGGATACCCTATGAAAATTAATCTTTCTGGTCACCATGTTGAAGTTACTGACTCTATTAGAGAGCACATCAACGAAAAATTTTCAAAAATCGAGAGCCATTTCCCATCGCTTATTGCACTCGAAATTATTTTGTCTAAAGAACATCATAAAATCCAAGCTGAAATTAGCACTAATTATGAAGGCACGCGCATATCGGTAAAAGGGGAAAACGAAGTTATGTACCCTGCCATTGCAAGTGCAGCTAAAAAACTCGATGCAGCACTAAAACATCGAAAAGGGCAGATAAAAGCAAACTTACACGAAAAGCCTGTTAGCACTACACCTGAAATCGCACACGAGATCATCCAAGAGATGGATCTTAAATAAAACTCAGTCACAAAGTATTGTAAAAAAGAGCCGTATGGCTCTTTTTTATTGCCTGTAATTTAGGTAAGTTATGCGTTCTTGCAGTTTATTAATTATAAAGGTTAGGGTCTGTTTATCTTTCGAGGTTGAATTTACAGCTGTATGTTGGGCTTTTAGGCAAGGCAGAGCCTATGTAGTGTGGTTCTTCCCCATAAATAGGCGATAACGCAGCATAAAAGCCCAACATACGCTGCCCAAAGGGTTCTGCCTAGGGACGATTAACTCTTTATTGCTCGATTTTTACTTAGCCCACTAGGTTACAAACCTCGCGCTGCGATTAAATCGCCCCTAGGTTGAATAAATTTCAATCCTGAAAGGTCAACAGACCCTGATAAAAAGAACACAAAACACACATATTTTGAGAAATTAATGCACACAACAAAAGCAGTATGGAAGTCTCGACTAGGTGCGCTTGGACCTGGAATACTCATGGCAACAGCCGCTATTGGCGGTTCTCACTTAGTTGCGTCTACGCAAGCTGGAGCAATATTTGGCTGGCAATTATTTTGGCTTATCCTCGTTGTTAATGTTTTAAAGTACCCGTTTTTTCGCTTTGGTATGGAATACACACTCGCCACTAAAAATAGCCTAGTGGAGGGCTATAAAAGCAAAGGTCCGTTTTACTTCTATAGTTTTATTGGCTTAAACATTGTTGCCGCTGTTGTTAATACCGCCGGCGTATTACTGCTTACCGCAAGCTTACTGCATTACGCCTTACCCGTGGTTATTGAAGTAACCTTGCTTTGTTGGATGCTGCTGGGTGTATGTTTAGTTATATTGCTACTTGGACACTTTAAAGCGCTAGATAACGTTGCCAAAGGCATTATGGGGCTGCTTACGCTCGCTACTTTGATTGCCATTGCATTTAATAACGGCCCAATGGCACCTGCTGATTATGTGGGACCTTCACCGTATGAACTTGCCATGCTTAGCTTTATGGTGGCTTTAATGGGCTGGATGCCAGCCCCTATCGAAATATCTGCATTAAGTTCTTTATGGCTAAAAGAAAAACAAGCGCAGCAAACAGTGACTAAAAGCCAAGGCTTGTTCGAT
The DNA here is from genome assembly GCF_015864715.1 of Pseudoalteromonas sp. NZS71. Classification (NCBI taxonomy): domain Bacteria; kingdom Pseudomonadati; phylum Pseudomonadota; class Gammaproteobacteria; order Alteromonadales; family Pseudoalteromonadaceae; genus Pseudoalteromonas; species Pseudoalteromonas sp. NZS71. The sequence continues at coordinate 57,242 of NZ_JADYWS010000019.1, forward strand.
TTTAACGTAGGTTACTGGCTTACAGCTGGCTTAGCATTAGTATTTTTTAGCTTAGGTGTATTAGTGCAGTACGGGCAAACCAGTAGTATAGAACTTGGCGGTGTCGCGTTTGCCAAGCAGCTTATTGATATGTACGCATTAACAATAGGCGAGTGGGCAAGGCCGCTTGTATCAGCAATCGCCTTTTTATGTATGTTTGGCACTACACTCACCGTGCTAGATGGCTACGCCCGTACGCTTAACGAATCTCATAAACTACTTGGCTTTAAGCAATCAAAACACAGTCTAAATATTTGGTTAATACTACAAGCACTTGCCGGTATGGCGGTTATTTTATTTTTTAAATCAGCCCTTGGCCCCATGCTTACGTTTGCTATGACACTTTCATTTGTTACAACGCCTGTATTTGCATGGCTCAACTTTAGCCTTGTGCGATCAGAGCCTGCTATTAAGCATAGCGTGTTACTACATAGTTTAACGTGGTTAGGTTTAGTGTACTTAGTTGGGTTTGCTGTCGCGTTTGTAGTGTGGAAACTAGCATTCTAAATACAGCCACTTACTTTAGGGTTTTAATTAAAGCCCTCAAGCATTAAATTCTAGGATTAAACGAGGTATAAATGGATATTAGAATAGGTGAGCTTTCAAACCCACACGTTATAAAGTTACTACAAGCGCATCATAACGATATGTTAAAACACTCACCCGTTGAGAGCGTACATGCACTTGATGTGAGTAAACTCACTCAGCCCGACATAACTTTTTATAGCTTATTGATTGATAATAATTTAGCGGGTGTTGGCGCTTTAAAAGCACTAAATGCGACCGAAGGCGAAATTAAATCAATGCGCACATCAAGCAACTATTTACGCCAAGGCATAGCCGCTAAGTTACTCACGCATATTATTGAGCAATCAACTTTGCGAGGTTATAAAAAGTTAAGTTTAGAGACCGGCACGGCAAAGGCATTTTTGCCCGCACAAAAGCTTTACACTCAATTTGGTTTTAAAGAATGCGAGCCGTTTGGGGGTTATGAGCTAGATCCGTACAGCTTGTTTATGAGTAAAGCGCTTTAAATCTAATAAATCATTTATGCTAAAAGTTATAAAAATATTACATAGGCCTTTTACCCCTTAATTACCTAACTAATTAAAATAAGGGAAGTCTAAGTAACAGTATTTTGTAGGTTATGATTAACTTAGAACTCTTAATTTTGATATAGTTGATAATTACTATATGAACCTGATTTAATTTATAAAAGAAAGGGATAGCTTGAATGAGTTTAAAACATAGCCATAATGATCAGGCAACTGCTGAAACTTGTCTTTTTTTAGGCACAGAATCCTTTGTCAATACAGTAGCTGAAGATATTGAAAAGTCAGATAGCCCTCGTACTATAGCTATAACCGGATATTGGGGTAGCGGAAAAACGTCCTGTTTAGCTGGTGTATATAAAAAAGTAACCGCAACTTCTCCAGCCGAAATTACTAATAATAAGCAAGAACAAACAGGTAAATATACCGGTATCTGGTTTGAAGCTTGGCGTTATCAAAATGAAGTATCACCAATTATTGCATTACTACATTGTATTAAAAATCACTTTTCATCGAGTAAGAAATTTATTGATGAAGCAGGCAAGTTAGCTAGTGTAAGTGTACTTGGTGCATTAACTGTTTTAGATGGTGTGATAAAGCAGGTTTCAGGTTTATCGGGTTTTAGCAAAATAAGCGAAATCGGTGAAAAATACGAAAAAGATAATCTATTGAGTCGCTTAGCTGCAGATCAAATCAATGATGCCCTTACTCAGGCTGTAAGTGTTTTATTAGGTAAGAATAAAGAGAAGCTTGTAATTTTTATTGATGACTTAGATCGTTGTGAACCAGAAAATGCTTATAAATTGCTTGAGGGATTAAAGCTATATTTGAGTATACCAAATTGCACTGTTGTTCTTGCTATTGACCAGCAGCAAATCGAGCGATTTTTACAGAAACAGTTTATTAATTTAATGCCTGAAAGAAAAACTGAGATTGATAATCAGTATAGTTATTTAGGTGTAGAGTATTTAGAAAAGCTATGTCAGGAAGCTTATCGTTTACCCATTCCTAATCAAAAACAAAAATCAGACTTTTTTATATCCCATCTAAAGTTATTGTTTAAGGATGAAAATGGCTCTACCGTTATTGAGGATTTAAACGAAATACTGGAAAGCTATGATGTTTTGCCTGCCAACCCTAGGCGGTTAAAAATGATCTCAAATAAACTAGCAGGGTATTTAAGGAAAGTGGATGGATCAAATGTAAAGGGTGTAGTTAATGAAGATTGCTCACTTTTTAAAGAGTTTAATAACATAATAGAGCCAAAAAGATCCGAGTCTTTTGCTGCTATAGCTCTCATTGTATCAAGCCTTTCGGTAAGTTATAGGAGAATATACGAAAGTATTGAATTAAGAGCGGATGCAGCTCGGGATATTTTTGACTTTGTTACAGCAGAAAAAGGTACAAATTATACTACTCCGAGCTCTGCATTCTATGAATTAAATAAAGACCATCGTACTACTGATGTTCAAGCAAAATATGAGCACCCAAGTGATTTAAGTATCTTCAAATTAAAGCCTTTATTTGACGAGGTAACAGGTCTACATATATATACTCAATCTACACCTAAGACTATTAGCGAAATTATGCATCAATTTGTTAACTACTTTAACCATAATCAGGTGAACTAAATGTGGACACAACAATCTGTGGATCTGTTTTCTGGAATTGTACCTAAGTTTATAGACCCAATAGTTAGTGATTTTAAGGATCTAGAAAAATCACCATTGTATCGTTATTTAGACCAATTTTTAAAAGAAGAGCGCTATTTAGATAACCAAGGCTTAGCTTTAGATGATAGCGATGGTGACAAAAAGTTAGTTCACATTGATGAGCTTTACGTTATACCAAAACTAAGCAAAACCCGTATCACAGCTGAATATTTAGCGAAAATTGATGGAGATGATAAAGCGACAAAGTCTTTGCCTCTAAATAGTGTCGCGGATTTAATAGTTGAAAATCCAAGAACAGTCTTGTTGGGTGATCCGGGAGTTGGTAAAAGTACATTAATAAAATGGCTGGTTTGTTCACTGTGCCATTGGAGTGACAATTATGCAAAAAAACGCTTAGGCCCGCTTTTCCCTCTTTTACTTACTGTACGTAAATTATCACAAGTAAATTTATCTGAGCTATCAAATGAAAAATTCATAAATTTAATATTTATGCAGCAAGGTGATGCTCTTTCTAATTTGATATTAAATGAGAAAAGCACTGAAAACAGCTTTTTTGATTTATTAACTACAGGACAAGTTTTCTTTTTAATTGATGGTTTGGATGAAATTTCATACGAGTTAACAAGTTGGCTTGCTAAGCAAATTAAGCAATTATTGCGTGAGTATCCTAAAACAAGACTTTTGATGACCAGCCGTATTGTTGGTTTTAATAATCAGAACTTTTGGTATGAAAAAGATATAAGAAGTAAATTTATAAAGGCAGATACCCCTTTAAAATACAGTATTGAACAATTCAGCAAAGAAATGATAGCCAATATCAGCGCGGATAATGAGTTAAGCAACGATATGGAAGTCTCTTTGGATAAAGCTCTAAATTTACCCACTATTTTATATCTGGCGCCTTTTTCTCCAGAGCAGAGAAGGGCATTTTCAGAAAACTGGGTAAAAAAATACTTACCTCCTAAAATGGAGCTAAGAAAAGAGTTTATTGAAAATATCACTAATATTAGTGCTCAATTAATTCAGATAAATGCTTTATCAAGAATACCTGTATTGCTTAACTTAATTTGTTTTATTCAGTGGCGTAGAGGTCGGTTACCTCACGGTAGAGCTGAGTTATATCAACGAATTGTTGGAACATATCTTGAATCAATGGATAAAGCCAGAAGGTTAGAGCACAAACTAAGTCATGAATATGACTACCAGGATATTAAAAACTGGCTCTCAAAGCTTGCCTATTTTATGCATGCTGGAGATTTATGTTTACCAGACAATAAAATATCCTCATTTAACGATGTTGAATTAGAAAAAGCTAGAGAGCGCCTACCAAACCCAAACTGCAATAGTAGCTTTTTTACAGTCAAAGAATCGCAACTAAAGCTGTTTTTAGAGTTACAGTTATCTGAAATAATAGATGTTGATTCATTATCGGAACATAGTAATAACTTAGTTGATTATTTACAAAATAGAACGGGTTTCTTAATACCTAAAGGGGTAGAAGATGGAGAAAACGTATTTGGCTTTAGTCATTTATCATTTCAAGAATATTTTTGCGCCTACTTCATAAGTTTAAATTTAGATTCGTTACAGGATAATAAGAGTGGTTTTCAATCTCTAGTAAATAGCACTTATGAAGCAGCTTGGAAAGAAATTTGGGTTTTGGTTTTTGAAGAATTATCTACACAAGGGAAGAACCGAAAAGAAATAGGAATTTTTTATGATAAAATTTTTGATAATGTTGATTTTTCAGGATTAAAGCTATTCTATGAAGATAGAATTTTCCTCTTACAAAAAGAGTTTATAGATAATACAGCAATTAAGTTACCTGTAAAAAAGGAAAGGAGCCTAGAATTAGAGCTTCTTAAAGCTATTTACACTAAAAGTAGATGTCAGGCTTTAGCTGCTATATTACCAGTTGATGAAAAGATCGAAAATGAGAGTGAGTTAGTTCGGCTTTTAAAAGATGAAAAAAAGATAACTATTTACTTTAACAGGTTGAAAAACTTTTTTTGGTTACAAGAACTTTCAAATATAGAGTCTCTTACGCTTCGTGATTTTAATTGCTCCAATGATTTTCATGAAATAAAAGATATCAATTTCAAAAGTTTAGTAAGTATTAACTTCGATGGTGAGTTTGAAAGTTTACCTTATTTCAGTGTTTGCGATGATATAACAGATCTATCTATTAGATCCCGAAAGCTTGAGTTTTTACCTGACTTTAAAGGCTTTAATAAATTAAGAACGCTTAGTTTGAGCCATATTAAATCAAGTGATTTATTGAACGACATAACTAGTAAAACATTAACCTCCCTGAGTTTAAGTCTGATGGATATAACTGAGGTCAAGTTCGGAAAAAATATTGAAAATCTAAGTAAAATATCAATTTTTGGTAATGAGATTAAAAACTTTAACTTTTTAATAGACTTAAAGAATTTAAAAAGCTGTAGTTTAATAGCTTCGAAAATAAACGAATTTCGAGGTATAGAAAAACTAAAGAATCTTGAGAGGTTGGCCATATCACACTGTGGCATTGATAAAAATGTCGATTGGAGTTTGTTAGGTGAGCTAAGTCAATTACAAGAACTGGACCTTTCTATTGATGGCATTAAGGATATTAGTTTTCTTTATAAAATTAAAAGTCTAAGGTTTTTGATTATCAATTCTAAGAAAAAAGTAAGTGAAACTAAGGAGTTAATTTTAAGCGATTTAAAATCTAGAGGTGTAAATGTTCATAGGTAAATGGGCTTTAGCAGTATCATCCCACTGTTTTAGCTTTTAATCATCTTATGCCCCAGTATTTACCTAGAATACATAGGTAAATACTGGATTTTCAGGGTGAATAAATTGTTAATAAAACTTATGATGTTTAAGCTAAAAATTAACTCAGCTCTTTTATCGCTCTACTTATCCCATCTAAGCTCAGCGCATACATGCGGTTGTTCATTAGCTCTTTTATAAAGCCAATTGATTGATAGTACGGCCAGTGTTCAACAGGCTGTGGGTTGAGCCAAGCGACTTTATCAAAGTGGTTGGTGACACGTGATAACCAGGCACTGCCAGGCTCTTCATTGTAGTGTTCTACCGAGCCGCCCGCATAAGCTATTTCGTAAGGTCCCATAGTGGCATCGCCAACAAATATTACTTTATAGTCGCTGGTAAATTTATTAATCAGCGTCATGGTGTCTATTACGTTTGAATGGCGGCGCGCGTTGTCTTGCCAAACGTGCTCGTATAAACAGTTATGAAAGTAGTAAAACTCTAGGTGTTTAAACTCGCTGTGGGCGGCGCTAAATAGCTCTTCGCAGGTATGAATGTAGTCATCCATTGAGCCACCAATATCAAACAGCATCAATACTTTTACTGCATTGTGGCGTTCGGGCGCCATTTTTACATCAAGCATGCCGCCTTGTTTTGCAGTAGCGCGAATAGTTTCGTTTAAATCTAGCGTGTCGCTTGCGCCAGTGCGGGCAAATTTACGTAGTTTTTTAAGGGCGAGTTTAACTGTGCGCGAACTAATTTCTCTGTCGGTGTCGAGGTTTTTGTATTCTCGTTTATCCCACACTTTTACCGCTTGGCGGTTACGATTGCCGTCTTGACCTATGCGTACGCCTTCTGGGTTATAGCCGTATGCACCAAAAGGTGATGTGCCGCCAGTGCCCACCCATTTATTGCCGCCAGCGTGGCGTTTTTGTTGCTCTTCTAAACGCTCTTTTAGGGTTTTCATGAGCTCGTCGAGTCCGCCCATGGTTTTAAGTTGAGCTTTTTCTTCATCGCTTAGGTTTTTTTCAAATTCTTTACGTAGCCAGTCTTCAGGTAAGTTGTGCTGTTGCTTTAAGCTCTCGAGCAAATCAAGGTCAGCAATACCACTAAAATAGTCGCTAAAGGCTTTGTCAAATCGGTCAAAGTGCGTTTCGTCTTTTACCATTATAGTGCGTGCTAAATGGTAAAATGCGTCTACGTCGGCAAATATAACGCCTTTTTTTAAGGCGTTAATTAAGTCGAGTAACTCGCGCAGGCTTACCGGTAAGCGGTATTTACGTAGCGTGAAAAAAAACTGTACTAACATATTAGGGCCTGTTTATCTTTCGAGGTTGAATTTGCAGCAGTGTGTTTGGTATTTAGGCAAGGCAGAGCCTATGTAGTGTGGTTATTCCCCATAAATAGGCGATAACACAGCATAAATACCAAACACGCGCTGCCTGAAGGTTCGTCCTAGGGACGATTAACTCTTTGTTGCTCGGCTTTTACTTAGCCCACTAGGTTACAAACCTCGCGCCACGATTAAATCGTCCCTAGTTAGAACAAATTTTAATCCTGAAAGGTCAACAGGCCCTAGCGGCTCATAAACGCGAGTTTTTCGATTAGGCTTATGTCTTGCTCATTTTTAAGTAATGCGCCAAACATGGGCATTAATCCGCCTTTTTTAGCTTTATCGTGCAGTGTTTTAGCGTCTATGTCTTCAGCCATTAAAAGCTTTAACCAGTCGAGTAATTCGCTAGTGGATGGCTTCTTTTTAAGGCCGTTAGCTTCGCGCAGGTTAAAAAACACCTCAAGTGCTTGGCGTACTAAATCCTGTTTAACGTTAGGGTAGTGCACGTCGATAATTTGCTGCATTTCGTCGCAGCTAGGAAAATCAATGTAATGAAAAAAGCAGCGGCGTAAAAATGCGTCCGGCAATTCTTTTTCATTATTGGAAGTGATGATCACAATAGGGCGCTCTTTTGCGACAATGCGTTCATTAGTTTCGTAAACATGAAACTCCATTTTATCAAGCTCAAGTAGTAAGTCGTTTGGGAACTCTATGTCGGCTTTGTCTATTTCATCAATTAAAAGCACTGGGCGCTTACCGTTGAGCTCTGCATACGTAAATGCCTGCCAAAGCTTACCTTTAACGATGTAGTTGCCAATATCGTGTACACGTTCGTCACCTAATTGGCTGTCGCGCAGGCGCGAAACCGCGTCGTACTCGTATAAACCTTGCTGTGCTTTAGTAGTCGATTTTATATGCCACTGAATAAGCGTGGTATCTAAGCTTTTAGCCAACTCCTCAGCCAGCATGGTTTTACCTGTGCCTGGTTCGCCTTTAATTAAAAGTGGTTTTTCAAGCATAATGGCAGCATTTACAGCTTGTTTAAGCGCGCTACTCGCTATGTAATTATCAGTTGAATTAAATTGCACGGTGTACCCTTGTCTGGTCTGAGGAGTAAGTTATTTTGTTATAATGCCATAGTTAAACGGCAGGTCCAAGGTAGGCAAAACGCTGTATGACCTCACCTCCTTTTTCAACAGTTTCTAAAAACATACTAAGTGGGCGCGCCCACATACCAAATTCACCATATAGCGCTTGATAAATCACAAGCTGCTCCTCGGTTTCGCTATGGGTGGCAACATGAACAACTTTGTATTGCGGCCCTTTGTAGTGTTGGTATATGCCTGGTTTGAGTGAAAGTGGTTTTATTGCTGTAGTCATGTTTTGATCTCTTGTATAATTTGGCTTTGCACTTTTAATGTTAACTAATTTGCCAATACTATGAACTATATTTCGCTAGATGATTACAAAAAAGCATGGGTTTTTCGTCATAAAGACTTACCTGTATCAGATGAAGACGCAGTAAAAATAAAGCCTATGGGAGATGAGCGCGCAGCTGTACTTTGGACAACCATGGTAAGCCGTGAGTTTGATCACCCAGATTTTTTTGAAGACACCGATTGGTGTGGCCAAGAAAAAAGCTTTAGCCAAGAAGTAGATTGGCAAGATGCGTGGGAAAATGGTGATGCGCAACCACCAGAAGCAATCTTAACGTTTTTAGATTGGGAAGCTAACACCACTGTTTATTTTTGTATGGCACGCGATAATATTATCGAAACAACATTTGATGTATTTAAACGCAATTGGCAAAACTTTATGTTTTTAGCTGATGGCAGTTTGCTGATTGGTAAAAAGCGTAATACGGTTGTGCAATTTTTAGAATCAGGTAAAGCAAAATTAGGTGAAAAGCCAAGCGCTTAATTAGTGCGCTGCGCTTAAAAAACATTCAATACTGTGTTATAAAACATTTACCTGAATATTTTTGAGTACAGCTTTTGGTCGCTAAAAATCAGTCACTTGGTGCTCAGCAGCAAGTTGAAATTTGGCAAACTGATGCACAAAAAGTGTTGTATGCACAATTGTGTAATGCGTTTTATCAGCGTGAGGTTCAGCGATTAGTTGCAGAGCCTAATGCCGATAAACTGCGCCGCCAGTTAAAAAGCCTACCTTATTATATTGAGCGAGCTGCAACGTTAGTTGCCAATGGTGACACGCCTTTTACGCTGGACGCGCAAAATGGTACGTGGCTTGAAAAGCAAAAACCGACCCCACCCGATGTGAATGTTCAAGCTAATGAACTTTTTTATCAAACGTATGCCAAAGTGGGGCTTATAGTGCCCGTTATATTACATGGCTACGATCAGGTACGTCTTAGAATAGACAGTATCGATCAGTTAGGCGAAAATAAGCTTCATTGTAACGAGCTTGGTTGGTTTGATTTTTTAGGAAATGGGCTAGAGCAGCAAAATGCTCAGTTAATAAAGCCAAGTAAAGTGAGTTTAACCGCTGCATGTTGCGGGCATCAGTGGCAATTTTCGAAGCGTTGTATGCCACGGGTTTTATCACTACGCGAAATGCTTTTAGCGGGTAGTATTAATTGGCGCAATTTAAAGCGCCCCTTAGCGTATTAAAGTTAAGGTATTTGGAATTTAAAATAAGGAGTGTTAAATGCGTATTTTTCAAGTTGGCTTACTGTGCTTAGCACTGTTTGTACAATACAGATTATGGTTTGGTCATAATGGTTTACAAGACTACACACGGCTAAAAGGTGCTGTAGCGTCGCATCAAGAAACCAACGAAAAGCTCATTAAACGTAATAAAGTACTTAAAGCCGATATTGAAGACTTAAAGCTTGGCCAAGAAGGCATTGAAGAGCGTGCACGCAACGAATTGGGAATGATTAAACCGGACGAAACATTTATTCGTGTTTTACCGGGCAAACAATATGACAAATAAACAGACTATTGCAGCAATTGTTCCTGCTGCGGGCGTTGGCAGTAGAATGCAGCACAATGCGCCTAAGCAATATATACAATTAGCCGGTAAAACCATTTTAGAACACACCTTAGCTAAACTTTCTCAATTATCTCAATTACGCACTATTGTTGTTGCCCTTAGCGACAGCGACCCCTATTTTGACGAACTCCCAATACTTGATAAGCGCATTGTTCGCGCCAGTGGCGGTAGAGAGCGTGCAGATTCAGTACTCAATAGCTTGCTTTTTTTAGCGCCTAACCCGCCTACATGGGTGCTTGTACATGATGCTGCGCGTCCGCTAGTTAATATTAGTGATATAGAACGTTTAATTGATGAATGTATACGCGCTGATGAAGGCGGTATTTTAGCTAGCAAAGTAAAAGACACCATAAAACGCGGCCACACTCATGCCCTACAAACTGTGCCACGAGACGATTTATGGCAAGCACTTACCCCACAATTTTTTAAATATGACGAGCTTAAAAATGCATTGCAAAACGCATTAGCAAACGGGGCTACTATTACCGATGAAGCCAGTGCAATTGAGTGGGCGGGTAAACCGGTTAAGCTTGTAGCAGGTCGCAGCGATAATATTAAAATAACCACGCCAGAGGATTTAGACTTGGCTGGGTTTTTATTACATAAACAACAAAACGAGAGTGCATTATGATACGAATTGGCCATGGTTTTGACGTACATAAATTTGGCGGCGAAGGCCCGTTAACTATTTGTGGTGAAAAAATTGATTACCCACAAGGCTTTTTAGCGCACTCAGATGGCGATGTCGCTATTCATGCATTATGCGATGCTATTTTAGGCTCGCTTGCAATGGGTGATATTGGTAAGCACTTTCCAGATACGGCTAGCGAGTATGAAAATATCGACAGCCGTATTTTACTTCGCCATGTGGTGAGCTTAGCTAAAGAGCAAGGTTATGTAATTGGCAATGGCGATGTGACTATTGTTGCACAGGCGCCAAAAATGCTGCCACATATTCAAGCTATGCGCGCTAATTTAGCCAGCGATTTAAATTGTGACCTTTGCCAAATTAACGTTAAAGCCACTACAACCGAAAAGCTAGGCTTTGAAGGGCGCAGGGAAGGTATTTCGAGCCATGCAGTGGTTATTATGAGTAAAGAGTCTATGAGTACAAAAAACGCATGAGCGATTTAAATTATTTATACGGTGCTCCGCTTTCTAAAGCTGATTTTAAAACCACCGCTGAAGACTTTATGGTTGATGAAGACCTAGGTATAGAATTTACAGGCAGTGGCGAACACGTGTGTTTGCAGGTGGTTAAAAAAGGCGAAAATACGCAATATGTTGCCAAGCTAATTGCGCAGCGTGCGGGTGTTTCACCGCGAGACGTAAGTTACGCCGGCATGAAAGATCGTCACGGTGTGTGCTCACAGTGGTTTAGTGTAAAAGTACCGATTAAAAAGCCTATCGATTTTAGCGATTTAAATAGCGAGAGTATTTTTATTGTGTCGCAACAGCGCCACGACCGTAAATTACGCACGGGCTGCCACAAAGGTAATAAATTTACGATTACGCTTCGTAATGTAACCAAGCCCCTTGATATTTTATGCCGTATTAACGCAGTACGCGCAGGCGTGCCTAATTACTTTGGCGAACAGCGCTTTGGGCATGGCGGTCATAACTTAGTAATGGCTGAAAAAATGTTTGCCGGGGAGCGCATTCGCGATAAAAAACTGCGCGGTATTATTATTTCAGCAGCGCGTTCTCATGTGTTTAATCAAATAGTAAATTTACGTGTTAAAGAGCATGGTTTAGCTAAAACAATGCACCGTGAAGTATTTATGCTCAGCGGCAGTAATGCATTTTTTGAAGATGCAATTAACGACGAAAACATAGAGCGATTAGCCACTGGCGATATTATGATGTCGGCACCTATGGTGGGTAAAAGCGAAAAAGGTTTAACCGAACAAGAAAAAATATGGCTTGAACCTTTCCAAACATGGTGCGATGGCTTAGGTGAGCTAGGCCTTAAAAATGAGCGCAGGATGCTGCGTTTAATTCCGCAAAACTTAACGGTTGAGACCATAGATGAAACCAGTTTAAAACTGAGTTTTGGTTTGCCAAAAGGGTGTTTTGCAACTGCATTATTACGTGAGCTGGTGGATTATAAAGATGCTAGCCCTCGAGAGCGCAAAGAAAAGGATAATGACATAAATGAAGATACTGTTAAGTAACGATGATGGCGTAAATGCTAAAGGCATTGCGGTTTTATATCAGGCGCTTATACAAATTGCAGATGTAACCCTTGTTGCACCTGATCGCAACTGTAGTGGCGCAAGTAATTCTTTAACACTAATGAACCCGCTACGAGCGACTACACTCGAAAATGGTTTTATGTCGGTTAATGGCACACCTACTGATTGTGTACATTTAGGTGTAAATCAGTTAGCTGATGAAAAACCAGACCTTGTTGTTGCTGGTATTAACCATGGTGCCAATTTGGGCGATGATACGCTTTACTCTGGGACTGTTGCAGCTGCAACTGAAGGTCGCCATTTAGGCTTACCTGCAATTGCAGTATCGCTTTGCTCACATAAGGGCGAGCATTTTGAAACAGCCGCTGCTGTTACCGTAAATATTATTAAAGGTTTGGCTTCGCATCCGCTTCCAAAAGATCAAATAATAAATATAAATGTGCCAGATATTCCATTAAGTGAATTAAAAGGGGTGCAAGTAACACGTTTAGGTGCTCGTCATAAAGCCGAAACCATGACCAAACAAACCGATCCTTGGGGTCGAGATATTTATTGGTATGGATCGCTGGGCATAGAAAGCGATGCAGGTGAGGGTACCGACTTTTACGCAATCAATAACGGTTATGCCTCTGTTACGCCATTAAGTGTTGATATGACAGCCAAAGACAGCCTAAAAGCAGTAGGAGACTGGTTAGCCGATTTGGAGATTAATCGTGCTCGCTAATTATACCCGCAGTGCAAAAGCGCTATCTGACTTACTAAAGCGCGAAGGCGTTGAAGATACACAAGTACTGAGTGCTATAGCTGATATTCCGCGACATATATTCGTAGACGATGTGCTAAAACACAAAGCTTATGAAAATACGGCGCTACCTATTGGGCAAGGGCAAACTATTTCCCAGCCTTATATAGTAGCGCGCATGACAGAGCTACTTCGCTTAGCTGGTGTGCGCAATAAAGTGCTGGAAATTGGTACTGGCTCTGGATATCAAACTGCAATATTAGCCAAAACGTTTACAAAGGTTTATTCGGTAGAGCGTATTAAAACGCTTCAGTGGCAGGCAAAGCGTCGATTGCAGCAACTGGATTTATATAATGTAACCATGAAGCATGGTGATGGTTGGCAAGGCTGGCAATCACAAGCACCTTTTGATGGTATTATAGTGACTGCTGCGGCCTCTAAAGTTCCGCAAGACTTACTTGCTCAGTTAGCCGATGGAGGCGTGTTATTAGCGCCCATTGGTGAGAGCGATCAAAAATTAGTAATGGTTATCCGCGAAGGCGATAATTATAAAGAGCATGTTATTGCTCCCGTTAGATTTGTGCCGTTAGTACCTGGCGATATTGAATAGGAATTCATTTTGAAGTTGTTTACCAAGTTATACGATATGGCCCTAGTGTGGGCAAAGCACCGCCATGCGGAACGTTATTTAGCTGCAATGAGCTTTGCAGAGTCAGTTTTTTTTCCAATACCGCCCGATGTAATGCTTGCACCTATGTCGCTTGCGCAACCCAAAAAAGCATGGCGTTTTGCAAGCTTTGCCACAATAGCATCGGTTGTTGGTGGAGTAGTTGGTTATTTGCTTGGTTTTTGGCTATTTGAACCCGTTGTTGAGCCATTGATTGCACAAATGCACTGGCAAGAAAAGTTTGATATCGCATTAAATTGGTTTAAAGATTACGGTGTTTGGGTTGTGTTTTTAGCTGGTTTTTCGCCTATACCATATAAAGTATTTACCATTGGCGCAGGTGTTTTACAAATGGCATTTTTACCATTTTTACTCGCATCGGCGATTGGACGTGGTGCGCGATTCTTTTTAGTTTCAGCCTTAATGAAGTGGGGCGGGGCTAAAATGGAAGCAAAATTACGTCAATATATTGAAATACTTGGTTGGGGATTAGTGGTATTAATTGCGCTAGCGTACTTTTTATTGCGTTAAGCGTTAAAAATATCAATTGTCTAATTTGGGAGAAAAATACAATGAATAAACAGTTTTTACTGTATGTGACTATATTTGTTGGTGTTTTTCTTTCTGGTTGCTCTTCTCACCATATTCCAGCGCCTGTTAGCAGCCTAAATAATAATGTTAATGATTTAGGTCATACCATTAACATAAATGGCGATATTTATAAGGTGCAAAAAGGTGATACGCTCTATTCAATAGCCTTTAGCGCCGGTAAAGATTTTAGATTACTTGCAAAAAACAATTCAATTCCATCACCTTACACAATTTTCCCTGGGCAAAACATCTCCTTAACCCCCAAGCCCGAAAAAACAAAAAGGGATGAAAAATATACGAATTCGAGTAAAAAGTCTATAAAAAACACACAAAAAAATAACATAATATTAAAGAAAGAGCTTGATCCTCCAAAACAACGAGAGTATGTTCAGAAACAAGCCAGTAACAAAGTTAGTAATGCTAAACGTTTGTCGAGCAGTAAAGTTAATTGGTTTTGGCCTGCAAAGGGCAAAATTACCAAACGCTTTTCTAATAAGGAAAACGGTTATAAAGGTTTACAGATTACTAATCGTAAAGGGGCTTCAGTCTTAGCTGCGGCACAAGGAACAGTGGTATACGCGGGTAACGCTCTACGAGGTTATGGTAGTTTAATCATATTGAAACATAATGATGATTACCTAAGTGCTTATGCACATAACTCGAAATTACTTGTTAAAGAAAAGCAGAAGGTTAAGGCAGGACAAAAAATAGCAGAAATTGGTAATTCAGAATCTCCGGTCACCGCGCTTCGTTTTGAAATTCGCTACCGAGGGCAAGCTGTCAATCCTGCTAAATACCTACCCTAATTTTCAGGTATTGATAATTGCTCGGGAGAAGGCTTATGGCTAGCGCAGCAAAACTTGACAAACACACTACGACTGACGAGAAATTCGATGACATCGCTGCTGATGAAAGCACAACTTTACTAGATAAAGTAGAAGACGATGAAATCTTTGCAAAAGAAGAAGTAACTAAAAACCTTGATGCAACCCAACTTTATTTAGGCGAAATTGGTTTTTCTCCTTTGCTTAGCGCAGAAGAAGAAGTGTTTTTTTCTCGCAAATCACTTCGAGGTTGTGAAGCCTCACGCAAACGTATGATTGAAAGTAACTTACGTTTAGTTGTTAAAATAGCACGCCGTTACAATAACCGTGGCCTTGCTCTACTCGATTTAATTGAAGAAGGTAACTTAGGCTTAATTCGCGCTGTTGAAAAATTTGACCCTGAACGTGGCTTTAGATTTTCTACTTACGCTACATGGTGGATACGTCAAACAATTGAACGTGCCATTATGAACCAAACGCGTACCATTCGCTTACCTATCCATGTAGTTAAAGAGCTTAATGTTTACTTACGTACAGCGCGTGAATTAACTCAAAAACTTGACCATGAACCAACAGCTGACGAAATTGCAGCTTGCCTAGACAGACCCGTTGAAGACGTAACTAAAATGCTACGTTTAAACGAGAGAATAGCATCGGTTGATATGCCGATTGGTGGTGAAAACGACAGTGTACTGCTTGATATCATCCCAGATGAAAAAAGTGCAGGCCCTGAAGGCGAAGTACAAAATAATGATATTAATAAACACATTGTAGATTGGTTAGGTGAATTGAACCCTAAACAACGCGAAGTGTTAGCTCGTCGATTTGGATTACTTGGCTACGAGCCATCTACACTTGAAGATGTAGGTCGTGAAATAGGCTTAACACGTGAGCGTGTAAGACAAATTCAGGTAGAGGCATTACGTCGTTTAAAAGACATTTTGCAACAAGAAGGTTTAAGTACAGATAGCTTGTTTAATCAGTTTTCGTAACTAGTTAAATAGTATAAGAGACTATGTGTGTTAAAAAGCCGAAGAATTTATTCTTCGGCTTTTTTATGCTTGTAAATTAGATGATATAAATTACAACAATGCTTTTAGTTTATATAACAAATCGTGCGCTTGGCGTGGCGATAAATTATCAGGGTCAATTGCGCTTAATTGTTCTTCTACTTCTGAAGGTGTACTTTGTGCAATTTCGTTATTAAAAGTAAAGGCTTGTTGCTCTGTATTTGGTGCAGTAACGCTTTGATGATTTTCAAGTAACTTAAGTTTTTGCTTTGCTTGTGCAATAACAGCTTTTGGCACACCCGCAAGAGCAGCTACCTGTAAGCCAAAGCTCTTACTTGCTGCGCCATCAAGTACTGTATGCATAAAGGCGATTGTATCGTTATGCTCTATTGCATCGAGGTGCACGTTTACAAGGC
This sequence comes from Pseudoalteromonas sp. NZS71, assembly GCF_015864715.1. Lineage (NCBI taxonomy): Bacteria > Pseudomonadati > Pseudomonadota > Gammaproteobacteria > Alteromonadales > Pseudoalteromonadaceae > Pseudoalteromonas > Pseudoalteromonas sp. NZS71. The sequence continues at coordinate 73,556 of NZ_JADYWS010000019.1, forward strand.
CTGTTGTTTGTTCAGCAAGTTCTGTTAACTCAAAGTAGTGCGTAGCAAACAATGTTTTAGCAGATATTTTTGACGCTAAATGATCGGCTGTTGCATACGCAAGCGAGAGCCCATCGTAGGTACTTGTACCGCGACCAATTTCATCCATTAACACTAAAGACTGCGCCGTGGCATTATTTAAAATAGTCGCTGTTTCGGTCATTTCTACCATGAAGGTTGAGCGACCTGATGCTAAATCATCGCTAGCACCAATACGTGTAAATATGCGGTCAATATTACCAATTTTAGCGCTGTCTGCAGGTACATAACTGCCAATGTGAGCCATTAGTACAATAAGTGCTGTTTGGCGCATATAGGTTGATTTACCGCCCATGTTTGGACCCGTAATAATCAACATTTTACGTTGGCTGTTTAATTCAACAGGGTTAGCAATAAACGGTTCTTTCATTACTTGTTCAACAACAGGGTGACGACCTTGTTTAATGCTTATATTGTCGTTATCGCACAGTTCTGGTTTTGCATAATTGAGTGCAAATGCACGTTCGGCCAAGTTATTTAATACGTCTAAATCGGCCAGTGCTGCTGCCATCATTTGCAACTGTTCAATATGTGGAGCGATAAATCTGAACAGCTCCTCGTATAGTTGTTTTTCAAGCGCTAAGGCTTTTGATTGGCTACCAAGTACTTTATCTTCGTGCTCTTTAAGCTCTGGAATAATGTAACGTTCGTTATTTTTGAGTGTTTGACGACGAATGTAGTCGGCTGGCACTAAGTGGGCATTGGCGCGGCTTACTTCAATAAAAAAGCCATGTACGCGGTTATAACCAATTTTAAGCGTACTAATACCCGTGCGTTCGCGTTCACGCAACTCTAGTTGATCAAGTACATCGGTTGCACCTTTACTTAAGTTACGCCACTCATCTAGTTCGCTGTTGTAACCAGGGGCAATAACGCCACCGTCACGAATAAGTACCGGTGGGTTTTCTATCACTGCACGTTCTAATAACTCTTGTAAATCAGGGAGCTCAGGCGAGTGCTTGATAATACCCGCTATACGAGGATCGTTAGCATCACCTAACAAAGTGTGTAGTGGCGCAAGTGCTTGTAATGCGCTGCGAAGGCGAGTTAAATCGCGCGGGCGAGCTGTGCATAAAGCTAGGCGTGCAATAACTCGCTCTACATCACCAATCTCTTTTAATGATTCGTGTAATTCGCCGCACAGTTGTACATCTAAAATAGCGCTAATTGCATTTAAGCGAGAATTTAGCTCGTCTTTATTACGTACAGGTGTATGAATACGGCGCTTAAGTAAACGAGAGCCCATAGGTGTTGCTGTTTTATCAAGTACCTGGGCAAGTGTATTTTCAAACCCACCTGATAAATTAACGGTAAGTTCTAAGTTTTTACGAGTAGCGGCATCTAAAATAACAGCGTGTTCGTTGTGCTCAAGTGTAATTGCACGAATATGTGGCAGTGCAATACGTTGTGTATCTTTTACGTATTGCATTAAACAACCGGCAGCAACAAGCGCGCTGTGGGCTTTATCAACACCAAAACCAACTAAATCTTTAGTACCAAACTGATCGCATAATAAGTGCTGAGCCGTATCTAAGTCGAACTCCCACTCTGGGCGGCGGCGGGCACCTTTTATATGCTCAATTAAATGAAAGTTTTCAAAGCTTTCGCTATACAGAAGTTCTGCCGGAGCTAAGCGCTGAATAGTTGAGCTAAAGGCTTCGTCGGTGTTAACCTCTACAACGTTAAAGCGACCAGAGTTAATATCAAGGTACGCGATACCGTACAGACCTTTTTTACTTTGCCAAACGCTGGTAAGGAGGTTGTCTTGTCGTTCTTGTAAAAGCGCTTCGTCAGAAATTGTACCAGGTGTAACTATACGAACAACTTTACGATCGACAGGACCTTTACTGGTTGCAGGGTCACCAACTTGCTCACAAATAGCCACTGATTCACCCATTTGAACTAAGCGTGCTAGGTAGTTTTCTACTGCATGATAAGGCACGCCCGCCATAGGGATAGGATCGCCACCGGCTTTACCGCGATGTGTTTGCGAAATATCGAGTAATTGAGCGGCGCGTTTAGCGTCATCAAAAAAGAGTTCGTAAAAATCGCCCATACGATAAAACAATAAAATATCGCGATGCTCTGATTTTATTTTTAGATACTGCTGCATCATAGGGGTTTGTTGTTTTATAGTGTGTGGTGCATAAAGATCAAACGACATGTATTTACCCAAAGGCTGAATATGGAATTACATCAAGAGATTAAAACACTTGCTGCGCAATTAGGCGCTATTTTAACGGATAAATGCTTATGGATCACTAGTGCTGAGTCATGTACTGGTGGCGGAGTGAGTTATGCCCTTACAGATACGCCCGGAAGCTCTGCTTATATTGACCGCGCATTTGTGACTTACAGCAACCAAGCAAAGCAAGATTTGCTAAATGTAAGTGCAAGCACATTAGCAAAGTACGGTGCTGTGAGCGAACAAACAGTGCGTGAAATGGCATTAGGTGCTATTAAAGCAACAAATGCAAATATATCTATAGCTGTATCGGGTATTGCAGGACCTGGCGGGGCAACAGAAGGTAAACCTGTGGGACTTGTGTGGTTTGGCATACAAATTAATGACAAAGTACTGACCTTTAAACAAGTATTCTCTGGCGATAGGGCTCAAGTTAGACTGCAAGCTATTGTATTTGCATTGAAAAGTGTAATAGATGAGATAAAATAAAAAAATTAGCTTGATACTGTGATTTCATACAGTATACTTGATTCCATTAGCTGGATTTGGAGAATAAAATGAACGATAACAAACAAAAAGCGTTGGACGCTGCACTATCACAAATTGAACGTCAATTTGGTAAAGGCTCAATTATGAAATTGGGTGATAACAAAGCGTTAAACATTGAATCTGTATCTACAGGCTCATTAGGTATTGATATTGCTTTAGGCATAGGTGGTTTACCTATGGGACGTATTGTTGAAGTATACGGACCTGAGTCATCTGGTAAAACAACGCTTACTTTACAAGTTATCGCAGAGGCACAAAAAGAAGGCAAAACATGTGCCTTTATTGATGCAGAGCATGCTCTAGATCCAGTATATGCCCAGAAATTGGGTGTAAATATAGATGAATTATTTGTATCTCAACCAGATACTGGTGAGCAAGCACTAGAAATTTGTGACATGTTAGTACGCTCAAGCGCGGTAGACGTTGTTGTAATTGACTCGGTTGCTGCACTAACACCAAAAGCTGAAATTGAAGGCGACATGGGCGACTCGCACATGGGCTTACAAGCACGTTTAATGTCGCAAGCATTACGTAAGCTTACTGGTAACATTAAACGCTCTAACACGTTATGTATTTTCATTAACCAAATCCGTATGAAAATTGGTGTTATGTTTGGTAACCCAGAAACAACAACGGGTGGTAATGCACTTAAGTTTTACGCATCGGTACGTATTGATATTCGTCGTATTGGTTCTGTTAAAGAAGGCGATGAAGTTGTTGGTAACGAAACTCGCGTTAAAATTGTTAAAAACAAAGTAGCGCCGCCGTTTAAACAAGCTGAATTTATCATCATGTATGGTGAAGGTATTTCTAAGCAAGGCGAGCTAATTGACCTAGGCGTTAAGCATAAAATTGTTGAAAAAGCTGGTGCTTGGTATAGCTACTGTGGCAACAAGGTTGGCCAAGGTAAATCTAACTCAATTAAGTTTTTGAAAGAAAACCCAGAAATTGCAGATGAGATTGAAGGCAAGTTACGCGAAATGCTTTTATTAAAAGCAACTATTGAACCAGATGATGGTGAAGATAAGTTGGGCGATGACGCTGATCTTTAACAGCCTCAAATGAGTTTTTAAGCTTGATTTGACCCGAGCTTTAAAAAGCGTTAATCAGTAATGATTAGCGTTTTTTTGTTATTAAAAACTTAAAGCGGATAAAAATAAAAACGACACATTAAAAATGTGTCGTTTTTTAATTTAACCTATAAAAATCTACGGTTACATCGCGCATGAGTAGGCACTGTATTAGTAATTACTATACTAAATGAAGAGCAGAGCGATCATACGCTATACGTTTTAATCAGATAAAAGCATTCTTTAGGGCGTGTTGATCTTTGTGGATTAAAATTTGTTCAATCTAGGGGCGGTTAAATCGCGGCGTGAGATTTGTAACCTAGTGGACTAAGTAAAAATCGAGCAACAAAGAGTTAATCGTCCCTAGAAAGAACCCAAAGGGCAGCGCATGTTTGGTATTTATGCTGCGTTATTGCCTATTTATGGGGAATAACCACACTATATAGGCTCTGCCTTGCCTAAAAACCAAACATGCTGCTGCAAATTCAACCACCAAAGATAAGCACGCCCTAATAGTTAAAGAATGCGACCTAATTAAAATAGAACTTTAAAAGCGATAAGTTAAGCTAACTTTTCCGCTAATAGGAGAGCCATAAAAACCGACATTAGCTAAGCTAGTAATATGTTTTTCATCTGTGATGTTATCAATGTTAGCTTGAATTGATAAGTCTTCGCTAGCATCCCATCGAGCAAATGCGTTCATAAGTAAATAAGAATCCTGCTTAACATTGCTGGCTATATTTTCTGTTTTTGATTGCCATTTACCGGCTAAACCAAACTGAAACTCAGGTAGTTGAGGCAGCGTATAATCTAATGAAAAATTAACAACATTTTCAGGTTCCCATTCATGAGAACTGTCGCCTGCGTCATCATTTATATCTAAGTATGTATATGCAAATACAGCATTTAGATCATCAGTTATGTGTCCGGTTAATTCTAATTCAAAGCCTTGGGTATCTTGATCAGCTCCTTTATAGTAAGTAAATCCAGATGCGTTTAGCCCTGCATAAGTTGCAATATTATCTTGTTTTGCACTAAATACGGCAAAGGTTGCAAGTAGTTGATCATCAAACCATTGAGTTTTCACTCCAACTTCGTAATTAACACCTTTACTTGGATCTAAAAAGTTACCATCGTAATCGTACTGCTCTTGTGGCTGATAAATATCGGAATAGCTTACATATACATTAACATCATCATTAATTGCATACGTTGTTGCAAGGTAAGGGCTTACCTCACTTTCATCATTATCTATATCAACGCCTTGGCTAAAGCCTGTGCGCTCATAATCGATAGCGTTAAAGCCCGCAATAACAAATAAGTCACTTGTTAGGTTTAATTTAGTAGAACCAAAAAAACGCTTTAAAGTAACATCAATATCAGCATACTTAGTTCGTTCACCCCAAATAGGTTCAGCAATCGCATCTAATGCGTATGGAAAAGCAGGCGCTAAACCATAAGCTTCAGTTGTTGCTGCATCGTAAGAGTTAGTAAAAGAGTAAGATGTACTTTGTGAAATACTACCACCAAGCATTAACTCATGCTCTTGACCAAACAAGCTGTACTCACCTTTAGCTGTTATATCAAATAAATCAGCTGAGAATTCTGTATCATATCGTCCAGGAATACTGACTAAACCTAAATTAGTTTCACTATCAAACATTCCATAAGCGTCATAAAGGTAAAGTAATTTACTTTGATCTTCTGAGTCTTGGTAATTATAAGTTGTTTTAATTTCCCAGTTATTATCGAATACATAAGTATATTCAATAAAAGCTGTGGTATTAAGAGTATCCCATTTAGTCCACTCTTGGGTTGTACTTGTACTTACATCCCACTGCGCTTGTGTGCCATCGGCATATGAAAGTGGTAATCCTCCCCACATGGTTCCATCTGTATTCGCATCTTGATGTGAAGCACCAAATGAAAGTGTTGAATTACCAGTAAGTTGTCCATCAACTACAGCAGAGAAGTAAGTACGATCGTTTTCTAAACCATCAAGGTATGAATCAGAGCTTTCTGCAGCCCCAACAACACGTGCAGCCCAGCTACCAGAATCTGTTAATAAAAATGAATAATCAGCTTGTAAGCGCTTTAAACCATAAGTACCTACAGAAATACCTACTTCACCTTCATTCTCATTTGTTGGGCGTTTTCGAACATAATTAATAGTACCAGCTGCATTACCAACGCCTGTTAATTGCCCATTAGCACCACGAATAACTTCTATTTTTTCATAACCGTAACTTTCCATAGCACCAGTAACAAGGCCCCAGTTATTAGGTAGACCAACACCATCAACTTGAGTGCTTTTAATATCAAAACCACGAGACGTGTATCGTGTGCGGTTAGTTTCACCTTGTTCTACAGTAATACCCGTAGCCATTTTCAATGCGTCATTAATACTATTTGCTGCAAAGTTTTGAAGTTGCTCTGCGCCAATTACACTAATAGATTGTGGTGTTTCGTTAAGCTCCATAGTTAAACCGGTAGCACCTTGGCTAACTCGATCTTGGCGTACACCTACTATTAATATTTCTTCCATTTGTTCATTGTTATTTTCAACTGTATTCTTAGTTGGTGTTTCTTGCGCTTGAGCTGAAAAACCCATAGCTAAAACTAATGAAGAAAGTGCAAAAGTGCGATTGAGTTTCATGTTTTCCCTTAATTAATATTTAATATTATTTGAGTTTATTTAAATAATTGGGACATTCTACTATTTAGAATTAACAAACTCAAACAAAAACTATTATCATTTGTAAACGCGTTTACGCTGTTTTAGGGAAAATTACTTAGTCTGTAAATAATATTATGATTAGGATAAGCGATATGACTTATAAAAATATGGTTGTTTTTTTTAACTTAAATTGAATTATAAAAAAAGCGGCCTAGGCCGCTTATTTAAAGTAGTTAGCTTTTTAGTTATTAAAAAGAGTATTTAACAGAGAATTGTAAACGATCTAAATCGCCATCTACGCCACTTTCAGTTTCACGCTCAGCATGTTTTAGCTCAGCTCCAAATGTTAGGCGTTTAACAGGGGAATATAAAATGTTAGCGCTATAGCTTTGGCTTGATTCAGTCGGATCACCAGAAATAGCTAATAAATCAGTGTTGTTATCAGCAGAGAAGAAAGAGTATAAGAATGTTGAACGCCATTGGCTTGTCCACTTGTGCTGGTAAGCAACAAAACCAGAAGTCGAATCAATGGCATCTAGTTCATCGCCATTAAGTACTGCGCCGTGAGCAACGTTTAAGCCTACGTAACGGCCTAAGCCTTTACCTTGAGTAAGCATAAATTTAAGGTTGTCTTCACCAAGGTTTATTTTACCCGACGCACTAATACCAAAAGATGTTTCATCTGCATCAACACTGCCTACCTTATAGGTAAGTTGGCGAGCAAGTGCTGCAACAACAATGTTACCCCAATCAGCTTTGTGTGTGTAACGAGCTGTAAAGTCAGGCAATGATGCATCATCAGTCACTACCATACCGCTAGTAGTAGAAATTGTACTTTCTGGGTTCTCTAATGAGAAAGACCATGCGCCAGTGGTATATTTAATTTGCGATTGTCGAACAAATATAGTGCCTTCAGCTGGGCCTACAAAATCAAGCGTTTCAGCAAGGGCACCCACGTTTTGAAAGTTAGACCATGTTTGACCAAATAACCAACCGTCGTATGTCACAAACGCATGGCGAATACGTGGAGCATAAGAGTTTGATACACGTTCATTGCCGCCAGCAGCTGAGGCTAAAAAATCAATCTCAATTTTAGTGTTAACGGTCTTACCGTTATCCATAACAGTGGCTGTGCCAAAGTTAAAGCGTGACTCGCGAGCATGCATATCAAACACAGCATCTGAGCTGTTATCGTCGCCAACTGTTAGCGTACTTGGTACGTAAAAGTCACGACCTACGTTTGAACCTGCAGGCGCACCCGCTGAATAATCACTCCACATAGAGTCGAGTTTAATGTATCCACCGTAAGTAAATTCGGTATCACCAATTTTTGCAGCAGTTGCCGCGTATGCAGTACTTGATAGTGCACATAGTACAGCGCTTGCTGCCAATGTTTTTAATGGGGTAAATTTCATTGTGGTGTCCTTTATAGGCTACTTGTTATTTATTACTTTTTTTTCATAGATATTTGTATTACTTGCTACGAGTATTACTTACGAATAAAAAGGGTTGTTAATTTGGCTTTCATTCACTTTCTATTTTCATTCGTTAAATAAAGCATTTTAGTAAGTACAACAAAATATCTTTATTTAGAGTACGAGAACACTGTTGAATATGTGCAATATTTACTCAATTACCTATTGGTCTATAAGACTAAGGTTTGAGAACAGATTAGTTTGTATTTACTTACATTTAACGCGTTGTATTATTTATGTAAAAAAATTGAAAGCAGAAGGATTATAAACTACAAATGAGGAAATTGAAGGGGTGTACAACTAAGGTCTAATACTTAATGTAGCACTGCTGAGTAATCCTTGATAAAAGCTTAAGGCAAGTAATTTAAATGGAGACTAAGATGTCACAAAGTATCTATCCAGTTCCTGCGCATATTAAAGATGCGACTCTTGTAGATAAAAATAAATATAATACGCTTTACAAGCAATCTATTGATGACCCAGAAAGTTTTTGGCGTGAGCATGGCAAACGTCTTGATTGGTCTACCCCTTATACAAAAGTTAAAAACACATCATTCGACAAAGGCCATATAAATATTAAATGGTATGAGGATGGCTACCTTAATGCTTCGTACAATTGTATCGATCGTCACTTAAAAACCAAAGCAGACAAAACTGCGCTTATTTGGGAAGGTGACAGCCCATCTCAAAGTGAGAATATTACTTATCAACAATTGCATGATGAAGTAGCCAAGTTTGCCAATGGTTTAAAAAAGCTAGGTGTTCAAAAAGGTGATCGTGTAGCGATTTATATGCCTATGACCCCACAAGCGGTTTATGCAATGCAAGCTTGTGCACGTATTGGTGCTATTCATTCGGTTGTATTTGGTGGCTTTTCACCTTCTGCGATTGCAGATCGTATTCGAGATTCGGGTGCCAAAATAGTTATTACTTCGGATGAAGGGCGCAGAGCAGGTAATTGTGTTCCATTAAAAGCAAATGTAGATGAAGCGGTAGCGCAAGAAACTGTAACCTCAATTGAGCATGTTATTGTGCACCAATTAACCGGCGGTGAAGTTGATTGGAATGAGCACGATATATGGTGGCATGACCTAGTTGCTGATTTACCAGCAAAGTGTGAACCAGAGCCAATGAACGCTGAAGATCCATTGTTTATTCTATATACGTCAGGTTCAACAGGTCAGCCGAAGGGGGTTGTGCATACGACTGGCGGCTACTTAGTTTACTCATCAATGACACATGAATACGTATTTGATTTAAAAGAAGACGATGTGTATTGGTGTAGTGCCGATGTAGGTTGGATCACAGGCCACAGTTACATTGCATACGGGCCATTAGTAAACGGTTGTACACAAGTATTATTTGAAGGTGTACCAACTTATCCAACTGCAGGACGTATGGGCGAAATTGTTGATAAACACGGTGTAACTATTTTATATACTGCGCCTACAGCAATTCGTGCGCTAATGGCGAAAGGTGATGAGCCAACTGCTTCGTCAAATCGCGATAGTTTACGTATTTTAGGCTCGGTGGGTGAGCCAATTAATCCAGAAGCATGGACGTGGTATTACGAGAGTATTGGTAAATCTAATTGTCCGATTGTTGATACGTGGTGGCAAACAGAAACCGGTGGCATAATGATTACGCCTTTACCGGGTGCAACTGATACAAAGCCTGGCTCTGCAACCCATCCATTTTTTGGTATTGCGCCAGCATTATTTGATGCTGAAGGTAATACACTCGAAGGTGCCGTAGATGGTAATTTAGTTATTTTAGATAGTTGGCCATCGCAAGCGCGAACTGTTTACAACGACCATGAACGTTTTGAACAAACTTATTTTAGCGCCTACCCAGGTGTTTACTTTACTGGTGATGGGTGTCGTCGTGATGAAGACGGTTATTACTGGATCACAGGACGTGTGGACGATGTACTTAACGTATCAGGCCATCGCTTAGGTACTGCGGAGATTGAAAGTGCTCTTGTATCACATCCAGCAGTAGCAGAAGCCGCTGTTGTAGGTTACCCGCATGACATTAAAGGCCAAGGTATTTATGTTTATATTACGCCAAACGAAGGTGTAACAGTAAGCGATGAATTAACTAAAGAGGTACGTAACTGGGTTCGTAAAGAGCTTAGCCCAATAGCATCACCAGATATGATTCAATGGTCTCCAGGTTTACCTAAAACGCGCTCAGGCAAGATTATGCGTCGTATTTTACGTAAAATCGCTGCAAATGAGCACCAACAACTCGGTGATACGTCAACGCTTGCAGATCCATCTGTAGTCGATGAACTAATCGAGAACAGATTAAATCGTTAAATGTGCGTTAAAAACTTGATTACAAGTTGATTCTAAACGTAGTATATCGGCTGTCAGTAATGGTTTTATACCTAACTGGCAGCCGAATTTATTAGGAGTGAACCATGAGTCAGTTTTTAATAGCGGACGACCATCCGTTATTTCGTGAAGCACTAAAGGGCGCATTGAGCGCAAAATTTGAAGGTTTAGAGGTTTTTGAATCATCCGATTTTGACAGCACACTGCAAGTGTTAAGCGAGCAAGAGGATCTTGATATATTACTGCTAGACCTTCACATGCCAGGTAATGGTGATTTATATGGTCTTATTCGTATTAGAGAAGAATACCCAAGCTTACCTATTGCCGTTGTTTCGGGTAGTGAAGACGCTAATATAGTTTCTAAAGTAATGGGTTACGGCGCTATGGGTTTTATTCCTAAATCGTCATCGTCTGATGATATTGCCAGTGCAATTAACCAAATACTTGAAGGCGATACATGGCTACCAAAAGAGCTAAAAAACAAAGTAGCTGAAATTGAAGGTGAAGACCGAGAAATAGCAGCGCAAGTTGCCTCATTAACACCTCAACAATACCGAGTGCTGCAATATCTGCACGAAGGTTTACTTAATAAGCAAATTGCTTATGAACTGCACATATCAGAAGCAACAGTAAAAGCACACATTACAGCCATATTTAGAAAACTCGGCGTGTACAATCGTACCCAAGCAGTTTTAATTGCCGCGAAATTAAAACTCGAGCCAATAGAGCAGGCATAATTTACATTTAAAAAGTCACTTGCTTATTTATGAGCAAAAAAATGCCAGCAACAATGCTGGCATATTTTTATGTGTAGAATAGTTAATCAGAATTCAGGTTAATAACAAAATGCATACCTTGTTATCAACACTGTTTTATTACCTCAAAATAAACTACTTAATTAAGCGAATTGGTACAATGCTAAGAAAACACTACAGTTTTATTACCATTAATAAATAGCTTATGCTCTGATGCAAGTTGGAGTGCTTTACAAAACACTGTTTTCTCTACATCTTTACCCATTTTAGCCATCATTTCGGCGGTATTAGCATGTGTAACGCTTGTTACATCCTGCAAAATAATAGGGCCTTCATCAAGCTCATTATTCACAAAGTGAGCGGTAGCACCAATGATTTTTACGCCGCGCTCAAATGCTTGATGATAAGGTTTAGCACCTATAAATGCGGGTAAAAATGAATGATGAATATTAATTATTTTGCCTTCAAAGCGACCCACAAATTCAGGGCTTAAAATACGCATGTATTTGGCAAGACCAATAATATTAGGGTTGTAGCTGGCAATTAAATCACCTACTTTTTGATCGTGCTCGCTACGAGTTAGTCCTTCGTGCGATACAACATGAAAGGGCACATCAAACCCTTTTGCTAAAGGCTCTAAATCAGCGTAGTTAGCAATAACGGCTAATACTTCAATATTAAGAGTTTGTTCAAATTGCTTTAGCAACATACCACCTAAACAATGGGCTTCTTTAGTTGCAAGTAAAACTACTTTAGTTTTTGCACCGCAATGTAGGGCAAGTTTAGCGCCTTGTGGCAACAGTGCGCGTAGTTGATCTAAAAAGTCGCTTTGTGGCTCGCCTGTAAGCTCTGTACGCATAAAAAATCGCTGCGCGTCTTTATCTACAAATTCGTTGTTACGCGTAATGTTTAAATTATTTTTATGGCAAAGCCCTGTAATTTTAGCTATTAAGCCTACGTCATCAGCACATTGGGTGGTTAGTATATAGCTCATTGTCCTCATTCTTACCCTGTAATTAATCCTTTCATTATTTGTGTTTTGGCACATAAAGCAAGGGCTTTGTGAACTAATCCAATATTAATCATGTTGTTGAGTGCAAAAGAGGTAATAAAGTTAAAAAGTATTGAATAGAGGTTAAAAAAAATGCCACCTAATTTACAAGGTGGCATTAATACTAATAACCCAGAGTTTAAGTTAATTAACCCTTTGGCTCGGGAGATAAGTTTTCTTCTTGTCTTAAATACCCTGCAGCTTCTTCGTCATCTTTAGCTATCGCTTGCTGAGTAGGTATAGCACGCGTTTGCTGATTTAATTGATGTATTTGTGACGCATTACCTAAATCACGCTCACTGGTGATTGAGGCGATAGATTCACGGTCTTTCAAGAACGCGATAACGTCTTTTTTGATTGCTTGCAATTGTCCTTCGTCTTTATGCATTTCCATAATATGGCGAGGATGTTCAAGATTTTTCATACCTGTTGCTGCAAACGTAGTAGAAATAACACGAGAAACAATAATCCAAGGCGTTATGCTACTGCGTACTAAAGTATTTTCTGAGCGAGTACTATCGTGAATACCAGTACCTGTTGATATTTTAGACTCAGTAAATGTGCCTTCGCATTTAAAGTACACTAGTAGTGATTCAAACTGCATTTCAGCAAAAAATAGATGAGCTGTATTTGTAAGCAATTGCGCAAATGCTTTAATAAGTATACCTATTAGCAATAAGTGAAAGCTTGTCATTAATAGCTCACTAAATTGAATAACATGTTGGTTATTAAATACTTGTTTAAAGCTACTAATATTTGCAGCGTCAACGTAATGATAAATATTAATAAACGAATACGCTAAAAACACAGTAAACGCTAAGGCTATAATATAAAGCAAGTTACCACTTACTAAAGCAAGTAACCTTGCTAGCGTAAAGTTTTTACCTAAGTCTATTGAGTGCAGTTTAGGTTGAATCTCTTGGATCATTTCACCTTTAAAACCGCCTTTACCTTCAATTTGTTCTTGAAGCTTAGGATCTAATTCGCGATAAACTCTGTTAGGTACTTCTTTATAACGACGGTTAGCCATTACTAGGTTGTCTAGGTTTATAAAAATTTCGTCTGGATGAACAGACTCTTGCCAGTTTTCACGTAGTTCTGATACTTCAGCCGAAGGTGTAACTGCATTTAAACGCGCTTTAATCATAATAAAAGCAATTGCGCAGCTCAGAGTGGCTAATACAATAATCGCAATTAAGTACATGCCAGCATGAAGACTAGGTAGTTGCTCAATCCAGCCATCTATTTCTTGTTTGCTAATGTGTTGTTCTTTCATCAACCATGACATAGAAAGACCAATAGCGATGGGTAAAATAAAAGATAACGAAATAATTTTAGCAAGTGCACCAGTACCAAGTGCTTCAATATTCTTTTCTGCATTTCGAGAGATAGGTTTACCTGTAGAGCGCCAAGAAAAAAGCACGTAAAACATTAATATTGCACTATAGACCGGAAATGCTAATTCCCCAGCTTCACCGGTAAAGCCCGACAAAGATACGAATGCAACAAGGCCATAAGCAATAAGGGCGACAAAGGTGCTTACCCATGAGCCAAATAATCGCTGGGCAACATTTCGAATAGGATATGGTAGAAACAATAACTTAGGGATTAAGCTGTGAAGTAAGCGTGATAAAAAACCATTAGGCTCTTTAAATGTACTGTTTTTACGACCAACCAGCATTTCTTCAAGTGATTGCGCTGTGTAGGCTACTTCTTTTTGTTCTTCTTGAGCGGTTGATGCTTGCGATTTACTGTAGTTATAAGCAAGTGAAGTTGGGTGGTTTCTACCTACAAAGTATTTAAGTGTTGCGTAAATACCTGCCGATAGTGAGCGAATGCCGAATGCTAAAATAAGCATGCCAAACACCATTAAAATCCAACCCGCGGTTGTATCTTCTTTCACAGAGCCCGCAGCAATAACAAGTAAACTAATACCTGCTATAGACTCAATGAGTCCTCTTAATGCTGTTACTTTACCTTCCAGTTTGAAGGGGTTTTTTAGTCCAAGATCAATCGATCCATAATCAAAAGCCATTGAATTCTCCATTTAAACAGCACCCCAATTGCGGGGACAAAGTGTAATTAATCTGAACTTAGGATAATAAATCTATCTCAAGTAGCTTTTTTTAGCGCTAAGTGCATTGAGTTTAATCGTAATAGACTTGTTGCTGGCGCGTAAGTTCGACCTGCTTTTACGAAAACCTAAATAGAATTATTAATATATATTAAGTATTTATAATTGTTGTTGGTTTTTTATTATATATCAATAATCTTGTTCAGTTTAAGGTTATTTTAAAGTGATACATTTTATATTCCGACGCATGCTTAAATATAACTGGAGGGTTAATGAAGCTAATTTATGTAGACGATAATTTACCAGGGATCACTCGTAAACTTAAACATAAAAGTTGGCTTTACTTTGATCCAATCGGTAAGCAAATAAAAGAGCAAAATGTGATTGATCGTTTGAATGGATTGGCATTTCCGCCTGCCTATAAAAACGCCTGGTTTTGCCCAGAAGAAAACGGACATATTTTAGCGACAGGATTTGATAGTAAGGGGCGAAAGCAATACCGCTACCATCCTGAATTTAGGGCGCAACAAGAAGCAAAAAAATATCAAGCATGTGGAGTATTTGGTAATAAACTCCCTTTGTTAAGAGCGCGTTTAGAAACAGACTTACAAGGCGATGAGCTTAATATTGAACGCACTTTAGCTGCAGTTGTAAGACTTATGGATTTAGGTGCGTTGAGGGTAGGTAACGAGCGTAACGTAAAGCAAAATAAAAGTTTTGGTGCGACAACATTACGAACACGCCATGCAAAACTCACGGGCAAAAATATTCAGCTAAAATATCGTGCCAAATCAGGTAAAGAACGTGAAGTAAATATAACCGACAGGGTGCTTAGCCATGTTATAAAAGACTTACAAGATTTACCCGGGCAGCATTTATTTCAGTATATAAATGAAGGTGAGCGCACAAATGTTACATCAAGCGAAATAAACCAATACATTCAGCAAATAATGGGCGAGGAGTTTAGTGCAAAACACTTTAGAACTTGGCGAGCAAGCGTTATTGCATTCAAACAATTAGCTAAAGCTAAAGGGGCGCTTACTTTAAAAAGCATGCTTGATAGCGTATCTGAGCAACTTGGTAATACTCCAGCTATAGCACGCAAATCTTATGTGCATCCCGATTTAATTACGCTGTGTAAAGAAGATGAAGATACTCAAACTGCGTGGAGAGAGTCCCTTTCATTACCACGAAAAACAAAGTACTTGAGTCGTTATGAACGTGGTTTTTTAGCTTTTTTAAAAGATTAATTGCCATAGCAACTTTACACACTTGAGCATATTAATTACATATTCTTTAATTTAATTTATTAACGTTTAGAATAAGGGTTTTTAAAAAGTCATTAAATTTCAATTGTTTATTTTGAAACTTTAATTTGGCATTACCGTTGCACCTCCAGTGTACTACTTAGTGGTAAGTACAAAAGCATTTATCAACGATATTTAGCGAGGAGGTACATAGTGAAGGAGTCATTTTCAAATCAAGCGCTTACTAAAGCAAAGGGCTTTACTTTAAAAACTGCATTATTTATTGGCATGAGCGGCTTATGCTCAGCACCAACACTCGCTGCCGATGAGCTTGAAAGTGTGGTACTCGCTAACTCTTCACTAACTACTTACAACTCACAAAAGTACATGCAAGCTGATGACACCTACTACTTTGACCAATATTCAGCGCAGTTAATTGAACGTACAGAAAAAGCTATTAATTGGTATCAAGAAATAGTTAACAAAGGTGGTTTTACACACTTATATCACGACGAATTGCTTGAACTGGGCAGTAATAAAGAGGTGAGCTTACTTGCACAGCGCTTATATCAAGAGCGTGACTTAAAAACTAATGTGTGCGACGAAGCTATATGCACGTTTGATAAAGATTTAGAGCAAGCTGTTAAGCAATTTCAAAGCCGCCATGGTTTAAAAGTTGATGGCCGAGTGGGTAAGCGTACTTTTGCATCGCTTAATGTGCCCGCACAGCAAAAACTCGATAAATTAAAACTTAACTTTTATAGAATAACTAACTTTGCAGGCGCAAGTGATGAGCAATATGTGTATGTAAATATTCCAGAATACAGCTTACGATTTGTAAAAGCTGGCGATGTAAAATTAAAAAATAACGTAATTGTAGGTAAACCAAGTTGGGAAACACCTGCATTTAGCGACGAAATAGAAAAGTTTGTAGTTAATCCTGAATGGCGTATACCCACATCAATTGCCACCAAAGAAATTGCTCCAAAGGTAGCCGAGGATCCTGACTACCTTGTAAAAAATAACATTGAAATTAGAAAAAACAGCTACCTAGACTCACAAACTGTTAATCCAAGCAATATTGATTGGGATTCTATTAAGCCGTACCAATTTGATCACTTTTTAGTAAAACGTGCTGGTGAAGAAAACCCTCTAGGGGAAGTTAAGTATTTATTTCCCAATGCCGAAGCAATTTATGTTCACGATACACCAGCAAAGCACCGTTTTAGCCAAGCAAACCGAGCCTTATCGCATGGCTGTATAAGAATAGAAAAGCCTTTTTCGTTAGCGCGTGAAATTATTAAGCACGAAGGAGAAGCACAGACACTCAATAATATGGACAGCGCACTTGTTCAAAACAGTACTCAGACGTTTTATTTAGATGAGCCTCTTCCTATTCATTTAGTTTATTGGACTGCATGGGTTGACGAAAATAAGCTGGTTAACTTTAGAGATGACATATATCAACGCGATAAAAAAGCACTATTAAAAAATGATGAACAGTCGGTGATTGCCGCTTTGTTAAAAAATAAATAATGAGAGGGTTTATGCAATTTATTCATTACATTTCTATCGCCATATTCACAATTATATTTGGCAATAGTGTATTTGCTGCAGCGCTTACAAAGCCTGCACATCAGGTAGTTGATATAAAAAACAAAGCCAACTTTGAAGATGCAGAATTTAGCCTAAAAATTAACGATATAGTTATGCCATATTCGGTGTTTTCAGTATTTGTAATGCCCAAAGAGCAAGTTGAGTTTGAAGTGCTTTTTGCGCAATCAAAAAATGCTTACACGCTAATTAACACTCAAGGAAAATCTAAGCTTACAGACACCAACCGCTGGCAATGGCAAGCACCCAAAGAGCCTGGTTTAACAACGGTAATTATTGAGTCGCCCGATAAAAAACAGCGTATGAAAATCAACGTATTTGTAAAAGTACCGGCAGACAATGTCGAAGGAGGAAAGCTCAAGTATTACCACATTGGGCACTATCCTAAACCTTCACAGATTAAAGACACTTTACACTACATAGTGCCCGATGGCTTTGTTAAGGTGACGCCTGAAAATGAAAACGTAAAAATATCACCTCACTTTTCACTAAAGGAATTTGTTAGTAAGCAGCGAAGTAAGCACCCAAAGTATTTATTTTTACAAAATAAGTTGCTACTTAAACTAGAGAAAATACGAAAAGAACTGATTTTAGAAGGTATACCGGTTAGTAATATGGTGGTTATGAGCGGTTATAGAACTCCGTACTACAACAAATCAATTGGTAATGTAAAACTTAGCCGACATGTATTTGGTGATGCTGCCGATATTTTTATAGATAACGATGGCAACTACCGTATGGATGATTTAAATAATGACGGTAAGCATTCAATTGGTGACGCTAAAGCTATGGCCGATATAGTGGAGTCGTTAGCTAGACGTGAATCATTTAAAGGTTTACTAGGTGGTTTAGGTATTTATGGACCTAAGTCGCACCGAGGCGCATTTATACATGTTGATACGCGTGGTTTTAAAGCGCGTTGGGTGAGTAAATAGTTATATTAATAAATATATTAGCGCAATTATCACCTAGCATATTTAAAAAGTGCTGGTAAAACTCATATTACCAACACTTTTTGAGACAAGCTTATCAAAAGCTAATAGCATTAAGATAACAACGCCCATGTCATTAAGATGCTAAATGTGTACGATTCGCTAAAGTTAATTTGGCGGACATTAAAAATATCTGAAAATAAACGATTCCAAATTTCGTTAAATAACTTTGATAAAACTAACGCACTAGCGATCCATGTCGCTAAAAGTAACGTCGTTTTTACAATCAAAGAGTCAATATACATATCTATAAGGGCATTTGATTCGTGTGTACTTCCTACTTCATAATTAGTTAATGCAAAGACAAAGCTTATAGCCCATAAGGCTATTGTGGCTAAGATATTAAAACGTGTTGTAATTCCTTTTTCCATTTAAATACTTCCTTTTCAATATTATGTTTAAGCTGTAAGTGCTTGTACTGATTTAGTCTATCCTCGCTCTTATTAAGTATAATATATTATTGCAGCATAAACGTTTCGTATTCTAAATCTTCAAATTGTTTAGAAAGCCAAAATAACCCAACAACAGAGGTAATAATAGTTGAGAGTGCAAAGCCGTAACCATAAAACTGCGGCCCAAAAGCGATTGATAGCAAAGTTAAAACAACGTTTATTACCAGAAATAGCCCAGCTAAAAATAGGACGGTTGAGCGTTTATCTAAATAAAACAAAATATTTAAAATAGATAAAAATATAACCTGTACCCCTACACCGACTACATCAATAAATAAAAGCGTTTTATAGTTTGGATCAATGCCAATAAAGGTAAGTATTTGCTCACCCCATAATAATAAGCAGGCAACGGTAATACCCTGAATTTTAAATATATCGTATAAACCGGCACGCGCAGTTTGGATCATACTGTCTTTTAATATGTAGATCTCTTCAAGAGATGAGCCACCACGAATAGCGGTGTAAAAACGGTCGTACTCTTCTACAAAGTCGGTTTCCATTTTTACTAAAAATACTGCCATACCGGGAATAATAGACAAATAAGCCAAAAATATAGGTAAGTCATAAATTGGGCTGGCTCTTAATGTGCCAATAATTTGAATTGATGTGCTTGGAGAATACCAAAAAATGATTTTATCAGCCCATACACCAATGTTATAAAACAGACCACAAAAGAATAGGCTGTAATACACTTTTTTATTGCTTAAAAAGTCAAAGCTTATAAGTTTTTCACCTGGGTAGCGGCGAATAATCATAAATAAAAAGCTAAAAAAGAGCAGTGCTTCGCCAGCAAAAAATGCAAAAAATAAGCCGTCTAACTGCCAGTCTCTTAATAAATATGCAAGCAATACCATAAAGGCGTAACCACTTAGCATGGTTATTAAAATTAACCGGTATTCTTTCATACCCGATAGAAAAATAGCGCCAAGCCACTGATTACATAAGCTTACAAAGGCACCTAAAATTATAATCTTAGTAACAACGGGTATAGGGAGCATAGGCCATACAGCTAAGCCCACCAATAACGCAGCTATTGTTGTTACAAGTTGTGCACCAAGTAAATTAGGGAGTACTTTTGCCTCTTCTTTTTGAAAAAACAAATCGGCAATAAACCGAGTTAGTAATAACTGCAAGCCACCCGTTAAAATAAGTGAGGCGGCCATCATGTAGGTAACAAGCGTTAAAAATTGAATAATAAGTACTTTAGGTAATACAATTCCTAAACTTAAAATACCAATTAGCATTAACGCTACAATAGAGAGCAGCCAGGGGCCTGAGCCTATTAAACCTGCGTAGCCGTATGCTTCAAAAACTGAGAGCAGGGTATTTTTTTTGAGAATTTTTCGTATCTCAAAACCTATTCCGGCCATGCCATTGTATCCTTATAAAGTTTATCGTAACGGGCAAACATGTGGCTCTCGTCATAAAATTTTTGTACGCGGTCTAGGCCGCTTTGTTGATACTCAAGCCAAGTTTGTTCATTTGTTAGCATGTTTGATATTTGCTTTGCTGTTTCGCTCGGAGAAGCAATTGAGACAACTTCACCGGCTTTACCTAATGCTTTATCTTCATCGGTTCCGCCTTCGATTATTTCGCGGCACGAGCCAACATCACTAGCAAGTACAGGCACACCGGCCGCCATTGCTTCTAAAAGTACTAAAGGCTGCGCTTCGGAAATCGAGGTTAAAGCAACAATTCCGAGCTTAGGCAAAATTTTAGTAATATCTTGCATACCTAAAAACTTAACACTGTTTTGTAAATCAAGGCTGCCTACAAGTAGTTCACATTCTTTGTAATATTGCGGATCTTCTTCATAAGGGCCGATGATCCAGCCTTCGACCTCTGGTAATATCGATTGCGCTTCTTTAATCGCACGTATAAAGGTTTTAATATCTTTTATAGGCACTACACGTCCAATTAACCCAACAACCGGTGGTATCTGTTTTGGACGCTGATCAAGCGCTTCAATAAGGCGCACTGTTTTAATGCCATTAGGTACAACAAATGCTTTTTCAGGCGCTGCACCATCTTTTATTTGGCGCTGTCTGTTACCGTCGTATAGCGAAATGATCTTATCTGCTTCTTGGTATGTTGTTCGGCCTATTTGCTCAAAAAAGCTGATCCACATTCGGCGAATAAAGCCCATCTCGGTATTTAAGTTTTTACCTAGGCTTTGTTCAGACTCTTTGATCCAACTGGCTTGAATAAGATCTATTTTTCTCTCTTTGGTGTAAATACCATGCTCGGTCAACAAAAAGGGAGTATCGCTTATTACACTGGCACCAGATCCTAAAATACCAGCATACCCGGTAGATATTGAGTGAATAAGTTTAACTTTTGGAAGTCCACGTGCAATTTCGGCTATTTTAAATAGCGGTTTATATAAATTGCGGTATGACCAAAAAAAGTCAATAAAAGAGGATTCATCACAAAAAGTTGAATAGTAATTAGTGAGCACTTGCCATGATGATTCACTATATAAAAAGTCGGCTTCGTTAATACCGTCTTTTTTAGCCAAAGTTTCAAATGCAAATTTTAACAATTCAGTCGGGATAGGCTCGTTACAATCTCTAAAATAATTTTGTAGTTGTTGCCAGAAATCAAAGAGCTCTTTTTTATATTTAACCCCATGCTTGGCTTTTATTTCAGAAGTATCATTTTCCACTAAATAATGAACATGCAGCTTGGTAACGTTTTCAGGTAAAGTATATTGAATCTCGCCATAATGCTCTGGTGCTCCACCTATAAAAACAAGCTCAAAGTTATAATGAGGTAACCCTTCAATTATTTGATGAACCCAACTAGATACACCACCACGTACGTAAGGGTAGGTACCTTCCAAAAGCAGTAAAATGTCTGCATTTTTATTACTCATTCCAATACTCCTGCAAATGACGTAATTCACTGCCTTTAGGTTGTTCTGGGAGTTCTTTTAAATAGCGTTTACAGTCGTCAAACTTGTTCATACAAAAGGCAACTTCGGCTTTATAAGGGAGAACATGACGCCTTGCCATACCAAACTCAGTTGCTTTAAGTAAGTACTCATGGGCTATTTCGTATTTGTCTAAGGCTAAAGATATACGGCCTAAAAATATAAAGGTTGCAGGTGTTTTTACGTGCTCAATACTTTGCTCTGCAAGTGCTTCTGCTTTTTCTAAAACGTATTTACGCAGTGCACCTTGGGCTAAACCTAAATAGCTTAGTTCCCAATACAGTTCGGCTAGCTGTTTTTGTAAATGGCTCAATTTAGGCTGCTTAGTCGTAACGGCTATTTCTTGCTGATACAAACTGATTTTTTCGTTGAGTTTGGTTTCTTTACCATCAAGGGTTGAGTAGGCGAGTAGTCGAATATCATCTTCTAAATCTTTAAGTGCTAGCTTTAAAATAGGAATAGCTTGTGAGTCACTCATGTGACGAGCTGCCATTACAGCACTTAAACGTTTATTTGGTTCATTCGCGTGCTTCAAAATTGCTTTAAGTCCGCCAATAGAATAGGTCGGGTTTGCTGATATTGCTCTGGCTTCAAAAGGAAGCTCAGGTATTTTATGCTCTTCTATTTCTATCTCGTCGTTTTTGAGAGGTTTACAAAGAGCAAACGTAAGCGCTACTACAACACCTATAATTCCAAGTACTGGTAATGTAAACAATAATAAAAACATGAGTAGCAAAGAGCTATAAGGAGTCGTTTTGTATTTTTTAGGTATAAAAACATAACTAACAATAGCAAAAAGGATGCTAGCAATAGCATGCAATAATATAGCTAAAAACCAATTAGGTGTTTCCAGTACTTCTATTAGTGCAAAGTACTGGCAAATACACCCTAAAATAGCCGCTACAATAATTATAATCATGAAAGTGAAACCAATCTCTTTATATCATCTGAGCTTATTGGTAGTGCAAGTTGTTGCTCAATAACAATATCAAGCTCAGCTAAAGTGTTACCCGTACGCTCTTTACACCAGGTGTTCATTCGGGCAATAAAGCCTGCTTTTTCAAGTTCATCAGCTAATGGCATTAATAGCAGTAATACCTGATTTTGATTATCATACAAATAAATGTCTAAACCACGGCGTGCTTCACTTAAATAACTCATAAGTTGAGTCGATTTATCAGTAATATTATTGGCTTTTATTTTTAGCAGCTGCGATGGAATGTTGTATCGTTTTGCTTCTTTATTCGCGCGTTTAACTTGGCGAATAAAGTACGGAGACTCTTCATACGTCATTACTGGGTTTGTTATTTCATGGCGCAGTAGGTCGCCAATATGCCCAGCCATAACAGCAAGTAGTGTAAGAGTGGTATTTTTAAGCGCAAAAAATTGTACTCTTTCAACTAAAATAGCGCCATAAATTGTATTATTTACGTCGATAAGTGGGATTGCCATATGGTATTTACTTATACCTAACGCAGTTTTTGCGTCTTTTACTGATACTAATTCTTTTTCTTCAATCATCGCTAATATAAGAGGATCATTTTCAGCTATTTGACCCATTTGGCCAATAGAGGCAAGTGGAGGCTCTAAAACAGTGTCGTTTTCAACTTTATATAAACCCGCTCTTTCTAATAAACCATATTCAACGAATAGGTCGATTATTTTTTGCGCTGCGCTATCAAGCCTTCTTTCTTTTAATAGCCCGATAGAGGTTCTTACTGCTTGTAGCGATTCACGCAAACTTAACGTATGGCCAGCAAGCATTTGCTCTATTCTATCGTGAGATGAATTAATTAAGTGATACTGACGAGTAAATGTTTCAAGGCGATCGGTTACGTACTCAAGCTGAATACTTTGCTGCTGATTAGTACGCTCCCATACATCTCTAAATTCGCCAGTGATCATAATTACAATAATGTAGCCAATCATGGCGTTAATATTGAAGTCGCTTTGTGGTGATAAAATATTTGCTTGAAGTAAAAAAAGTTGACCAACAAGCAAACATAAAATACTAATAAAGCCTTTTGAAAAGCCATAGCGTAGAGAAACTAAAAGTGGGCCAAGTACAGGCCACGAAAACCCTCCCTCAGTCCAAAATGGGTCCTCTGCGTTAAATAATACAGGCAGCCCTAAAGCAAGCGCGGTAAATATAAATACCTCAGCCCATATTTGTAGCTCAGGAACGTCTCTTGGTCTAAGGAAATGTGTTTTCACTCACTAACCTCTATATAAGAAATTAAATCGGCAATCACATCTTGTGCTGTTGCTGCAATGCTATCGCGGCCCCAACCACTTTTAGCAATAGTACCCGTCCAAATCGGCGTTGTTTGTCCATTTTCAGTGAGTGATAATGTAAGTGCAACAACGGGTTCGCCGTCAAGCCCAGCTTTGTAGCGCCACTCTTCAATGCTGCCTGTTAGTACATAGTCAGCTTGTTGAGTGCTTAACCACTGCATAGCATTGTCTAAACGGTATTGATCGTCCAGTGGTGGAAGCTCTTTGGTGTTTACGCGAGGTGCGCGTATAAGAGTTGGTAATTTATTTTGTTGCCAAATACTGGCTAAAATATCTTCAGCACGCTCACCTGCAAGCGGTGTTTGAGCATGATTAACAAGTGGCATTAATGCCACAATTTTTGAAGGGCTAAGCTCTACATCATCAGCAACTCTGCTGGTGGTACATGCTGATAATAGTAATACCAAACACGGTATAATTAAACGAAACATACTCTCTCCTAACATTAAAAATGTACGTAATAACCTAATTGTAATTGTGTATCTGAGTTACCCACTTTATTACTACTTTGGTAACCCAGCTGTAATTTAAATAAATCATCGCCCAGTACAGACCAACCAGCGCCACTTGAAACTGATACATCTACTGTATCGTTAAGTGTTTGATAGCCAGTACTTATATCAAATAACCATGAAGGGCTTGCGCCTAAATAAGGAGGTTCTAAAGAACCAGTTGAAGCAAATGAGGTCCCTAGTGCAAAACGTCTAAATGGTTGAAGGTCAACTCTTAGAGGTCTTGATTCTGTATTTATTAATGCATTTACACGTTCAAAGTCTTGCCATTGCGCACTAAAATAAGCGTTCCAAATTGGGCGGTCTTTTAAAATGCTGTATTGGTAACGTGCATTATATTCTTGGCCATTTATTAGTGAGCTTCCATCGCTTCTTCGAGAAAAAGACACCGCTGCTGCTGATAGCTGTACGTTTTGTCTACCATCAATATTGTAGTTAACATAGGCCGTGGCTTTATCTAGCTGAGCATAGCTAAGTAGCGCTTCTGATTGGCGGTTTTCAACATTATATTCAAGCTTTAAACCTACCTGTGTACGCGAATCCCATTGATAACGAGAGTCTAAGCTAAAACCTTGACGGCTAACTAAGCTGCCTTGGTGAGAATCTATTTTTGCATCAAAATACCAACGACCAAATGTCATCTTATCTTCTATCGCAAACAGTAATCCGTTGTTATCAAGATTTTGCTGATTACTTAAACTTAATTTCCATTGCCCATTAGCATAAGGAAAATAAACGTTTACATCGTACTGGCTACTGTTTAAACCAGCCTCTGGCGATAGGTTTATTTCAAGCGCTCTAAAATAGGATGCGCGTGCATTTCTGAGTAAACTCAATTGCGATTCATTTGCCTCGCCAGCAAGTTCTTCGTACCAACGTTGCATGGTGGCATAGGGTTGTTTTAAATAGAGTAGGGCGTTTAGCTCATCTAATTTGCTTAGTGAACCTTCAGCTATAAGCTGTTTCGCTTTATTAAATTCGCCGTTGGTCATATAAAGTTGTAGTTTTTGCCATGGCTCTAATTTTTGTGCAGCCCTGCGCGCTAACCACCAGTTTGTTTGGGGCTCACCAATAGTGTAGGGAGCAAGTTCTTCCATTGTATTTAATTGCATTAAATGAGGAACAGCCATCGCGCCCGCCCAGCGGAACATTAGGCCTCTGTATGCATATTTATCTTTAGGTAAGTGTTGCAGTAAATAGTGATTAAGTTCAGCAGCATTTGCATAGTAGCCAAGTTGTTTCATTACATCGGCTAAGTTAACCAGTGTTGTTAAGTCACTTGGCTCTGCAATGACCAATTTACGCAAATAAAAGTAGGCACTGTTATATGATTTATCATAAATAGATAAGCTAGCTAAGAGCTGCGTCCACGCATAGGAAGTGTCGCCTTGAGAATAGCGCGTTAAAATGCGGCCAATCATTACAGTGTCATGCATTTGCAGCGCTAACCAACCTTGTGCAAGCACAACATCAGAGTCATATTCGCTTAATTTAGCAGCGCGGTTTAAAGTTGTATAAGCTGAATTTAAATCACTTTGGTTTTGATACCAATTTGAAAGAATTAACCAAGCAGGATAGAGAGCTTTATTATATCGTTGTTTATCAAGTTCAGCATGAATACGTGCAACTGATTTAGCATCATTTACTTGTGTGCTTAATAATGCAATTTGAATCAATTGACGGTCAGTTTGCGACTCGCTTTTCCATAAATAATCAAGAAGCTCCTGAGGCCGACCTTCAAAGCGCAGTTGTTGGTAGTGCAGCATGTCGCCTACGCTTAAAGGGCTTATTTTTTGTAACTGCTCTAATGCATATAGCTCATGAGCTTTGTCTTTGACTCGCGTAGCCATATCTACATTGGCGCTCCAAAACTCATCATCAGAACTTTGTTGCTTACTTTTTAGTACTTGCAGAGCTGTAGCAAAGTCATCGTTTAGCCAAAATGCGCGGGCAATCCAAAGTAAATCTTCTTCATTTTTAGGCCCTTTATATATAGGCCACAGGGCTCTTAGCGCTTCTAAATTACCAGTATCGTGAAGTACTTTTGCTTTCCAATATTGTGATAATGCACTTTTACCATTTATTTGCTCAAAGCGTTCAATATTGTTTAACTCTTGCTTTGTGTTACCAATAAATTCGTTAGCTTGCATCCAATTAGCAAAACCATTGCCTTTCAGACTTCTGTTTTGCGCCTTGTATTCGTATATATCATTAGCATCTTGGTATAAATATAAAGCGGTGGCATCGTTAATACTGTCGGTAAGCATCGCAGGGGTTACGGCTTTGTTAGACATTAGCCATTTAAATTCTCGAAGCGCTTCTTTAGGCTTGTTTTGCCAGCGTTTTATCTTCCAATTTAGTAAGTGTAGCTCTTTGTCATCTGGGCTCTGTAGTAATAATTTTGCGAGTAATTGTTCAGCCTCTTTTGCATTTCCATTTGCTAAACGCAGGTGCATTGCTTTTGTTAAGTAGTCGGTGTTATTTGGCTCAGCTTTTAATAAGCTTTCAATGGCTTGAGCTGCATCTTCTGTATTGCCAGCTAGGTTAGCTAAATAAAGGGTGCGTTTAACATCGGCTTTGTCACCATAGGTTTTCCACCATGCATAAGCTTGAATCGGGTTATTTGCGCCCAGTGCAGTTTCAATCGCTTTAACTGCAATGTCAGCATTTATATTTGTTTTATAAATTGCGAGTGCTTTGTCAGGTTCCCCTGCGCTTAACCAGTAATCGGCTGCAAGGAGTGGCTGTTTATTTTTTTGATAGTACTGAGCAACTTTTGCGTTTAACCCAACTGCTTTTGCAATAGTTAGTATTTGTTCGTTCCAATTTTTATGAGCACCAATTTTTAAAGATAGTTCTTCAAAACGGTCGTCAATATTAGCCCCGCTTGCTAGCCATAATGAGTAAAGCAGCTTTATTTCAAGCGTCGCTTTGCGCTCACCTCTAGGTAGTTTTTCAAGCTCGTTAGTGGCTTGTGAATACTCACTAAGCCCTATATGCAGCTCAACTAATTTTGCGCGAAGCTTTTCATTGTCGGGCTCTGTGTTGAGCGCTGCATTAAGGTACGATTTTTCAAAGGTATAATCTTGTGAAAGTTCATCATCTTCAAAAAATAAGGTGTGAGGAAATAATGCATAAAGTGCAAAACAACTTACAGCTAATATTGCTAATATTGTTTTTACAGAAATTAACTGAGGGCGCTTTTTAGCATTCATTATCGAGCGACTCCATTGCAGTTAAGATAACCATAAAATTGACCCTTTGGTAGATTAAAGTGTGTCACATTAGCGCGTGTTACACCTTTAAAGTGCTCACCCAAATTAGATACAAATTCGCAAGAGCGTGCATTCATTAAATCAAGTGAAGCGGGTACCCACGCTTTAAAACTAACAGGCCCGTTAACTTGCCAGTTATTAATAACAACATTTGCAGACGCTAAATAAGGTTTTTTACTATTTTGGCTGTGATCAAAGCTAAGGCGAGCTATGTTATTTATAATATGTATGTAGTCACCTTTTTCAGTTACACCCGATACACCTTCACTTTGAGCTATGTTTGGCACATCAAAATCGGTAGGTATCCGTAGAGTACGAATGTACTTTGAGCTAAATAACCATTCATTATTATTGTTTTTTGCAAGTGCAGAAAAGTAAAAATCTTTTGCTACTTTTGCATAATGGCTTAAATGCACCGGTGTATTTGGCCTTGCTAAAACATAATCAATGTTGTGTTTAAGAGCGTCTAAGCCCGCAAGAACTTCACCTGAATAAAAGTGATAATAAATAGTGTAAGGTTTTAACCTATATGGCTTTTCTGTTATTTCGAATGTTTCGGTTAAGCGTCTAAAGCCGTAATAAGGGCCATGCCATAGGTTTGTGTAAACATTTTCATTTAATATGGGGGCATAAATTTGATACAGCAAATCACGCTCAGGTCGGCCAATAGGTGATATATGTGTAAGACTAGGATTATCGGCATTTACATCAGTGTTACCACCGTTGACATTTAACACACCTGCATCACGAGCAAGTTCAAGTGCTTTAGGACCAGGAGTTGCATCACCAGACCAAAGTATCATCACTGTTTTTTTATTTTTAGGTGTGAGCTTTTCATCAATGTACTTTATTGAATCTGTAATTTCTTTTTTAAGGCTGATAGTGTTGTAGCCAGGTACATCTAGATGAAAACCGTAATCGGTGTCGTCTTCATCTATTTTTTTTCGCCCAGACAGTGCTGTCCAAAAATAGGGGTGACTATAAGTATGCGAAGCAACTTCTACGTAAGGTAGGTTAAAAATACTACGTGCAATGCCTTCAAGTTTGGCACTTTGTTTAGAGTGAATACCGCCTTCTTCAATGTCAGCTTGGATCACAGATGACGTCAAAGGCAGTTTATAGCGTTTAATTATTTCATCTCGAATCACTTCTGCTGAATAAGGCTTACCTTCGTAATGGGCAACACTTGTAAATCCATCTCCATCTATATGCAGCGTAAGCATTCGCCTGCCACTTTCGGTGGTTGTATCTGGCACTAATATAGGTGGTAGTCCCATAGCTTGAGTTAGTAGTGTACGCGGATCAATAACCCATTTGCTGCCTTCCATCGGAAATGTATCAATTAGCCAAGGAGCAACGACGACTGCACCATATTTAGTTTTAGCAGCTTGTACAACTATTGTGTCATCTGATGATTTTATTGTAATTAAAGGAGTCGCATCAGTTGCTAATTTGAGTAAGTATGGTTTAACAATAGGGGGAGGTGTTGTGGATTCTCCTTTGAGCCAAGGTGCAAAGCTATCTTGTTTATATGGACCTTCAGGCAGTGTGTTTAACGACTCAATACCCAAGCTTAATAATAATTTAGTTGATTGTGGTAACTCGCCTAAAATAAGCTCTGGCACCACACCTAAATTAGCTTCAAGCCAATTGGTAAGTGTTGGTGTGTAAAATGCGTCGCTTGAGGTCCACGAAATAATACCGGCATGTAAGCTAGGGTCAACCAAAGGTAAATCGCGCTTTGCCATATCTATGTAATCAGGTATATACCCCAAATACTCAATCATGGTCGCAAGCTTTAAATGTACGGTAGTGTAAATGAGTGGCTTTACGTTACTGTTATAAGGGATCAAAATGCGCCTAGGCACCGGTGTAATTGATGATGTTCCCCATGTTTGCAGGTGACCATCGGTTACCCATGGATTAAAACCGGCGTCTATAATATTTTGTGCCATAGCGAGGCGATTATCGGGTTTTGCATAATCAATAACTTGGACGTTAAGGCCTAAGTCTTGTGCTGTTTTTAATTGTGCGCTTAGCCAATCTTGGTCGTTTTTGTTGGTCAGCTTATAGCTATTGTCGGTTGGATTAAAGTGGCTATACAAACCCTCAGCAACTAAGTCTTTAGCTAAATTAGCGAGTTTAGGCAATAACTCAAAGCCCCGGTTAAGAATAAGGTGCTTATCAAAAGTCTCAGATAGTGAGCTTATTATGGTGACTAACCCAGCTTGTTGATCGGGTTTACTGTGTGTAGCATCTAATAGCTGATAGCTATCAAGGGTATCTAAAAATAAGCCGCTAAAGCCACGTGCTTTTAATGCCGCAGCGCTATTTGCAATATATTGTTGCCAATGTGCTGATGTTAAATCCGCAATGTGGCTATTCCAGTTGGGGTTTATGCTAAGTGATGACTCACTTTGATTAAACGACTCACCAACACTTAAATAAGCATAAACAGCAATATTACGCTGTTTAAACCAATTAAGTTCGTGCTCAGTCACAAGATCAGGCTGGACTACAACGCGAGAATAAAAGGTCATTTCGGCTAATGGCATCGGCGCTGAGTAGTAAAAAGCGATACTATTATTTACAGGTGCTGAGAATGCATGAGCAGACACTAAAAGTGCAAGGTATAAAATATATTTCATTAATAATTCATTTTTATTAGATTATAACTGTGACTCAAAGTGATGCGTTCCGATTTTCTAGTTGTTTGGTATTAGTAATATAG
The DNA here is from genome assembly GCF_015864715.1 of Pseudoalteromonas sp. NZS71. NCBI lineage: Bacteria > Pseudomonadati > Pseudomonadota > Gammaproteobacteria > Alteromonadales > Pseudoalteromonadaceae > Pseudoalteromonas > Pseudoalteromonas sp. NZS71. Next base: position 103,859 of record NZ_JADYWS010000019.1, read on the forward strand.
GGTTATTATATGTTAATGGAAGTTTAATATCTATATGTTCATTATTTATATGAACCTAAAATCAATACTAACATGAGTCGTGCGTTAACTCATTACATAGCTGGTGATTAGCCGTCTCAGTACGCTATAAAATTAAGTTTAGATCAATGCAGCTGCTAGAACTTTAAATCTCTAATGAAAGAGTGGCAAATTATATATTAATTAATACGAAGGTCTCAGTGTTTTTAGTGTCCAAATACCTTCCTTGTGACTATAATATCTGCTAATTGAGCATAGTATGAGTTTACTCCCACCAATTTGTTTTTATTTACTATGCTTTTAAACCCAATAAAACAATGTAAACAGCCGTAATTTAATTTTTGGCTATTGTCGCTATATATGCATTTATATACCCCGGAGAAATAATGAGTAATTTAAGCTTGAAAAACAAACTGTTGTTATTAGCTATATTGCCCTTAATGCTACTTTTGATTAGCTTGATGCTGAGTTCTTATTATTTAGAGAATAAAAATCAGCAACAAAATTTTGAAGCATTTCAAACTAAACTAATAAGTGACAAACAAACGTTGCTAAGCACCGAGGTGGAAATTGCCAGTAAAATTGTGCGCTATCAAATAGCAAATGGCTCTGAGCAAGATGCTAAAAACGCTTTAAGAGATTTAACATTTGGTCAAGGTGGTTACTTTTTTATATACGACACAAATGGCGTTAGTGTTTTTCATGCATTATTAGGTGATGCTATTGAAGGGCAAAACAAAATAGGGATGACTGACCCTAACGGTAAAAAAATAATAGTGGGCTTATTAGATCAAGCTAGAAAAGGCGGTGGCGCTTTTAACTATCATTTTCAAAAACCAAATACCACAGGCTTAGTTGAAAAAATGGGCTATGCAGCAATGATCCCAGGTACAAACTGGATGATTGGTACTGGCGCATATATGGATGATATAGGCGCAGAACTACTTAAATATCAAACAGCAATGCAAGAGCACATGAATGATAAGGTAGTGACCTTATTGCTAATTGCTTTATTTTGGGTTGTGTTAACTATTGTATGTGCGTTAGTTGCCGCAAATACAATGGTAAAACCAATACAGCGCATGGCGCAAAGCCTTGACGATATTGCAAAAGGTGAGGGCGATTTAACCAAACGTTTAGATATTGATACTAACGATGAAATAGGCCAACTTGGCGAAGCATTTAATATGTTTGTAAGTAAGCTACATGGCATTATTGCCAATGTGGTTGATGTAACACACGATGTAAAAACAGCCTCTAGTGATATAAATACACAAACACGGTTAATTGAAGACAAGCTACTTAATCACAATCATGAAACAGACCTTGTTGCGACGGCTATTACCGAAATGTCGGCTACTTCTCATGAGGTGGCTCAAAATACGAATCAAGTGGCAGAGTCAACCCAAGCGGCAACGCAAGAAGTTGCTAAAGCTCAAGAGTGTGTTGATATTTCACTCAGTGAGGTGTCTAACCTAATGGGCGAGATAAACTTAGCCGCAGAACAAGTTGATTCACTCAGTGATCAATCTAAAAAGATTAATAGTGTACTAAGCGTAATTGGTGGAATTGCCGAGCAAACAAATTTACTTGCACTTAATGCTGCAATAGAAGCTGCACGAGCAGGTGAGCAAGGGCGAGGGTTTGCTGTTGTTGCTGATGAGGTAAGAAGCTTAGCAAGTCGTACTCAAGTTAGCACATTAGAGATTAGTGAAATGTTGAGTGAGTTACATAATTTAGTATCGGATGCTGTAGCCGCAATGCAAGCGAGTCAGAATAGTTGTAATCGCTCAGTAGAATCGTCTCGTGCTATTTCAGAAAGTTTAGGTGCGGTAACAACCTCAGTTAGATCAATTAACGACATGAGTACGCAAATTGCGACAGCGGCGCTGGAGCAAAGTAGCGTTACAGAAGAAATAAACCGTAATGTATTTGCCATTCAAGAAATCGTTAATGAACTAACTATTTCAAGCAAAACTACCTCTTCGGTAGGCCAGCATTTAGCTGCGCGTGGTGAAAACTTAGGCCAGCTTGTTGGCCAGTTTAAAATTTAACAAAGTTTAAAGCTTTACAGTAAAAGCCGCTAATAGCTAACACCGATCAGTTAAGGTATTTTTGATCGGTTGACTGATCTTTTGGTTGCTTCACAATACCCTTATCATCTTT
>NZ_JADYWS010000002.1:0-254257 GCF_015864715.1 Pseudoalteromonas sp. NZS71
CTGTGGTTTGTGTGGTAACAACCATTTGATCATGAATTGAGCTTCAACTCAATTTCTTAAGATCTTACCTATGACATGGATGTAGGTAAGGGGCGTGAGCAGGACGCGGAAGCTTTGCTCGGTTTTTACTTATTCTTACATGGATGTAAGCCAGTAGAATAACGCAGGAGCAGTTATCGAGCCCACTAGGTTACAAACCTCGCGCCGCGATTAAATAGCCCCTAGATTGAACGAATTTTAATCCTGAAAGGTCAACAGGTCCAATAACTGAGACATTATTTATATGCATTCAATAAAGTTAGTATCTGAAGAATTAACACCATCAAAAGTGGTCTGTGTTGGTCGAAACTATACCGCACACATTGCAGAGCTAAATAACGAAACGCCAGATCAAATGGTGTTATTTAACAAACCAAATAGCGCGATTACTAATACGTTATTTGCGGCTCATAACGGCGATACGCTGCATTATGAAACCGAGCTATGTTTTGTAGTTAAAAATAAAAAATTTGTGGGGGTTGGACTCGGCCTTGATTTAACTAAGCGCACGGTACAAAGTAAGTTAAAAAATAAAGGGCTTCCATGGGAGCGCGCTAAGGCGTTCGACGGCTCTGTAATTTTAACTGATTTTGTAGCGCTAACTGATGCAATGAAGCACTTTACCTTTGAACTTAAAATTAATAATAAAGTAGCTCAGCGAGGTGATACTCATTTTATGCTGCATAACCCGGACTCAATTTTACAAGAAATTAGTGAATTTATGAGCTTAGAAGATGGTGATGTAGTAATGACAGGCACACCTTCGGGCGTGGGCGAGGTAACGCCTAAAAGTATTTTTGCTGTTGCACTTTATGCTAATGATCAGTGTTTACTTGAGCATCAGTGGCAAGTAAGTAAAAATTAATAACTTGCTGTTGGTAGTGTTTATCAAAGTCGGCAAAGGTAGTTTTAAGCCAATTATGCTGACTTTGTTGATACTCAGGCGATTGTAGTACATTATTTTTTAGCGCGCGGTTAATTTTTTTAAGCGCTTGCTGTGCAAAATTATTAGGTGCGTTAGCCGCACAACCTATTGCTCCTCGTATAAATTGAACATCATTTTCTTCTATTGGTACACTTTCTATATTCGTATACTCCCCTTGTTTATTAAAGTAATCGGCCATAAACGGGTAATCAATTGAGTAGTCTAAAAAGCCATGACTCAAGCGTGCTATAACAGCCTGACTTTCATTTTCGCTACTCCAACTTAACGATGACTCTTTATCTCGTTTTGTATTTTCAATAATTGTATTAATTTTAGTTGTAAATTTACGTGCAGCAGCTTGCCCGTATACGTATTGCGGGTCGGTTAATAAATTAATAAGGTGAATGGGCGAGCCGTGCTTTTCTTCTAATTTGGGCTTTAGCTCTTTAGTCGTGATAATTGAAAATGGGGGATATACCGTTGTTGGATTTGAGTAGTTAAGTAGTTGGTTATTATGTTTTTTATAAATAACACACGGGAAGCATACGTTTTTTCCTTCACTTAAATATTTATTTATACGCTGCTGAGGGACAATTAAGCGGGTATGTTTTACATCTGTTATGGTTCTAATGAGTTGCTCGGTTAGGTTGTCGCAAATACCGCCTTGTGGTGCACTTTCGCTTTTAGCTATATGAAAAGGGGGCGTGTAACTTTGCAGCCAAACAATTTCTTCTAGAGGCTGTACTTTTTTCTCAACGGCATGCGCGTTAAATACAATTAATAGGCAAAATGCATAGTATCCGTTTCTCAGCATTGATAAGTGTTCGTTGAATTAAGAAAACTTAATTAAAGTATAGTGTTGGTTGTAGTAGGGTCAAATATTTTAGTTAAAAGCAGCCTTGTTCAAGGCTGCTTTTAACTGGTACATGCTTAATAAGGCATAGGATAGTTTTTAAATATAGTGTTAATCTCACTAAGAATTTCGTCGCTTAACGTGATGTTAAATGCATCAATATCTTCTTTCAATTGGGCTATGCTTGTTGCACCAATAATTGAAGAGGTTACGCCATCTACTTGGTTACACCATGCGAGTGCTAGTTGTGCTGGAGTAATATTGTTTGCATGAGCCAGCTCAACATACTGCTTAGTTGCTTGCTCTGCATTGGGTGTATCTCTAAAGATACCGTTACGCTGCATGAAGGTCCAACGAGAACCTTCAGGGCGAGCACCGTTTAGGTATTTACCCGTTAATAAACCGGCTGCTAAAGGCGACCACGGTAAGTAGGCAATATCTTCGTGTACACATTGTTCTATTAAATACGGCCAGTCTTTAGCGTGCGCTAAGCTAAACTCATTTTGAATAGATACCATACGCGGTAAGTTATGCTCTTTGGCCAAACTTAAAAACTGGCTTATACCCCATGGCGTATCGTCAGATAAACCGCAGTGTTTAATTTTACCTGCTTTAACACATTCATTAAGGCCTTCTAGAATATCAAGCATACTAGCTTGTTGCTCTTGTGTATTTACGTCGGTAAATTTAAGAGTGCCGGGCCATTGTCTGCCAAAGTGCGGGGTAGAGCGGTTTGGCCAATGCAGCTGATATAAATCAATGTAGTCGGTTTTAAGGCGCTTAAGTGAATCGTCTACGGCTTCTATTACTGTTTGGCGCGTAATATTGCCACCATCACGTACCCACGATAATCCATTGCCTGCAATTTTTGTAGCAAGTACCACATCGCTGCGCTTTTGCTGATTACGCGATAGCCAATTGCCAATAATTTCCTCAGTTTTACCATAGGTCTCTGGAGAGGGCGGTACTGCATACATTTCGGCTGTATCAATAAAGTTTACGCCTTGCTCTAACGCGTAGGCTATTTGTTCATCAGCATCGCTTTGAGTATTTTGTTTACCCCAAGTCATACTGCCTAAACATACTCTTGAAACGTTAATACCACTGCTGCCAAGTGGGCTGTATTGCATGAGAATTCCTTATTGCTCGTCTTGAGAGTAGCTAACTAACGCCGATAAAAGAGGCTCTGCAATGAGGGCTTTTTGGCCTGTTTCAAAATCAAACATAACCACTTTTGAAGTGCCTGTTGTTGTTATAGCGTTTTGTGCGTGACTAAATACGGTGTAATTCATAACAAATCGGTCTGTTTTTATATCAGAAATAGTAACACCGACTGTAAGCGTATCTGGGAATGTAACTGGGCGTTTATAACGAATGTTATTTTCGCTTATTACCGGGCCCACGCCATTAGGGCTTATTGTATCGAACAGATTTATTTTATTTAAGAAGTCGATTCGGGCTATTTCAAAGTAACGTAAATACACTACATTATTTACGTGTTGTAGTGCATCCATATCAGCCCACGCTACGGTGATGTCGGTATGGATAGGGTGCTGATCTTTAAACGTTTGCATTATTTATTGGCCCTTAATTTTAAAGTACTTAGATTATCAACATGGGGTTACGAGCTCAAGGTAATTAATGGCATGTTTTTTTATAAGATGATTGTACCTATTTAATTTTAGGTCTACAGTTAAATTACACAGACAAACATAAAAACACACAAAGGTAAAAATATGCAGAATATAATTAATTGGTCCTTAGCTTGTTTGGTTTTTATAGCCTCTTTTACCTGTTACGCAATGGGTAACGAATCAGGCGCTATTATTTTAATGTTAGCGGGTTTTTTTTTCGAGGTTATGTTTTGGTTGCGCGGTTATAAAGAGCAAGAAGGCAATAAGCGCTTTTTTTAATCGCTAACTAGGGCCTGTTGACCTTTCAGGATTAAAATTTGTTCAATCTAGGGGCTATTTAATCGCGGCGCGAGGTTTGTGACCTAGTGGGCTAAGTAAAAACCGAGCAACAAAGAGTAAATTGCCCCTAGGCAGAACCCTTCGGGCAGCGTATGTTTGGCATTTGTGCTACGTTATCGCCTATTTATGGGGAATAACCACACTACATAGGCTCTGCCTTGCCTAAATACCAAACATACTGCTGCAAATTCAACCTCGAAAGATAAACAGGCCCTAGGCTTGCTTATCACATTTGATTCTATAATAATGACTGTATAAATAACCAGTTATTGTTGTGGTGATGAAGAAGTTTATTCACATAGACATGGATTGCTTTTATGCAGCAGTAGAAATGCGAGATAATCCAAAACTTGCATGTGTACCGCTTGCTATTGGAGGCAATAGCCGACGAGGCGTGCTCTCAACCGCTAACTACATAGCTAGAGAATATGGCGTACGATCGGCTATGTCGAACTATCATGCTAAACAATTATGCCCCGATTTAGTTATTGTCCCTGGGCGCATGGCTGTATACAAAGAAGCTTCAAATCAAATACGTGAAGTATTTAGCCGCTACACAGACTTAGTTGAGCCTCTTTCTTTAGACGAAGCCTACCTAGATGTAACAGACAGCACCGCATGTAAAGGCAGTGCCACACTTATTGCACAGCAAATAAGAGCCGATATTTACAATGCTACAGGGCTCACTGCATCAGCAGGTATTGCACCGATTAAATTTATTGCCAAAATAGCCAGCGACGAAAAAAAACCGAATGGTCAATTTGTCGTTTTGCCTGATGAGGTCGATGACTTTTTAGCGCAATTACCGCTGGGGAAAATTCCAGGAGTGGGCAAAGTAACGCTCGAAAAGCTAAATTTAAAAGGCTTATATACCGGCAAGGATGTACGTGAAAAAGGCGTTAACTGGATGCAGCAACATGTGGGTAATTTTGGTGTGTCGCTTTATCAAAAATGTGCAGGTGAATATGTTGGTAAAGTATCAACAGATCGCATCAGAAAGTCGCTGAGTGTTGAGCATACCTACGAATACAATAAAACAAGTTTGCAAGAGTGCTTAGATGAGCTGCCAAAATTGTTAGACGAATTAGTTTTAAGGCTAAATAAACAGCAATTACAAAACCGTACTAATAAGCTGAGTGTTAAAGTGAAGTTTGCAAATTTTGTAGTAACCTCAGCCGATCAGGCATACCACGAGCTAAACACAGAAATATTTATTCAACTCCTTACTAAGGCTTATCAACGAGGGCTACAACAACCTGTAAGATTACTTGGCATAGGCGTTGGCATTAGAAGCGAGCCAGAACAAAACTTCCAACTGAGTATTCTCGATTAAGCTGTAAAGCCTGTAACCCCAAGTTGCCATTTATTGGCAAGTTGTATAATTAGCTCATCTCACCTTGCTGGTCTTCAATATTTAAATCGACGATAATAGGGGCTTATGTTTTCTAACAGGACTTTATTTATGGCATACCCTCAAGCGGTTAGTGCAAGCCTTGAATGCACATCTCATGATGCGCTTATTATTATTAGTGATGACTTTTCTCTATTACCAAATAACTCATTACGTGATGCTATTTTAGACCAAGCAAAAGTTGATTCTCGTATTGGTAAACAAGTTACTTTATTAGTGATTGAAAACAAACGCGTTGTACTTGCGCCAACGGGTCCGTTAAATAGAGATTACGACGACGTGCGTCGTTATTTTGATGCTGCTAAATTAGCAATTAACGAAGCAAAAGCGTCGGGTAGTGTTAACCCTGCATTATTTTTACCAAATTTAAATGGCGATAGCCGTTATCTGCATGCTTTAGAAGTTGCTTATTTAGGCGCTTGCCAAGCCTTATGGCAGCCATTAGAAGCGCGTGAATATCACGGTGAAAGTATTGAACCTATTACTCAAATTGGTTTAGTTGGCGCAAGCGAGCAAACAATCAAAGCTGTTAATGCAATTGCTGCAGGCCAATATGCCGCGCGTGACTTGTGTGGCACCGAACCTGAGCGTATGGCTCCACCACGTTTTGCTGATTACTGCGTTGATTTATTTAAAGGCTCAAGCATTGCAGTTGACGTAATTGATGATATTGCAGCTATTGATAAAAACTACCCAATGCTAAGCACTGTTGCTCGTGCATCGTATGCAGTTGAGCGCCATCACCCACGTGTTGTTAAGCTTGAATATGTACCAGAGGGCGAAATTACTCGCACACTTATGTTTGTAGGTAAGGGTCTTGTATACGATACAGGCGGCGCCGATTTAAAAGTTGGCGGGCACATGGCAGGCATGAGTCGCGATAAAGGCGGCGCTGCTTCTGTTGCGGGCTTTATGAAAGCCGTTGCGGATTATCAGCCTAAAGGCGTTAAAGTGGTATCGTACTTAGCTGTTGTTCGTAACTCTATTGGCTCGGATTGTTTTGTGCCAGATGAAATTATTACTAGCCGTGAAGGTGTTCGTGTACGTATTGGTAATACCGATGCAGAAGGGCGTTTAGCAATGGGCGACCTGCTTAGCGAAATGAAAGATTTAGCTAAAGGCGAAATAAACCCAACGTTATTTACTGTTGCTACATTAACGGGTCACGCGGCACGTGCAATGGGTCCTTACGGTGCGTATGTTGAAAATGGTCCAGCTCGTAGCGCTGGTATTTCACGTCAAATAGCTGACCTTGGAGATTTGTGGGCAGATGGCGCTGAAGTATCGCGTTCTCGCCGTGAAGATTACGACTTTATTAAACCACGCACGCTAGCTGACGATGTACTCTCGAGCAATAACGCAGCATCTGCTGTTACTGCGCGTGGACATCAGTTCCCTATGGCGTTTATGGCTATTGTTGGTGGGCTTGATAAGCACGGTAACGACTCTGCACAACCTTTGCCTTATGTGCATATGGACATTGCAGGAAGCGGTGTTGAAGGCGGTGATTGGCAGCATGGCAAGCCAACAGCTGCATCAGTAACGAGCTTATTTGCACGTTACTGTTTGTAAGCTAAAAACCTACATGTAATAAAAAAGCCCTGTTAATTCAGGGCTTTTGCATTTTACGATAATTATATGGGTTAGGGTTAATCTAATTTAAAACGATTAACTACGCTCGAAAGCTCTTGGCTACTTTGTTTAAGATTATCACTGGCATCGGTAAGCTGTTTAGTATTATTTAATGATTGCTCAGTTGATTGAGATAGCTCATTAATACGCAAATTAACCTCGTCGGCAGCTTGAGTTTGTTGCTCTGTGGCGCGTGCTATTTGGCTGTTCATTTCGGTAATAATTGAAACAAGTCGTTCTATTTCATTAAGTGAAGTATTGGCTGATGACGCCTGCTCTACAGTAGAAACTGAAAGTGCTTGGCTTGATTTAACTGCTTCTACTGCTGCTTTTGCACCTTCTTGTAGTTTAGTGATCATGGTTTGAATTTCGTCAGTACTTTGCCCTGTACGACTGGCCAATGTTCTTACTTCATCAGCAACAACAGCAAATCCTCGACCATGCTCTCCTGCGCGAGCAGCTTCAATGGCAGCGTTTAATGCCAATAAGTTTGTTTGCTCCGAGATGCTTCTTATTACATCAAGTACAGAGCCTATATTATGGCTCTCGTTGGCTAAATCTTCTGTTACACGGCTGACTGTTTCAATGTTGCTTGAGAGTGTTTCTATTGCTGTAATTGTTTGCGCAACCACATTTTTACCCGTTGATGCATTTTGTGCTGCATCCTTAGCTGCTTGCTCTGCGGCTTCAGCGTTACGGCTCACATCGTGTATTTGGTGAGTCATTTGCTCCATGGCAGCTGCAACTTGGGTTGAACTATCGTTTTGAAGCTCAATAAATGAGTGGCTTGTTCTACTTGAGTCGTCAACTGTATGCGCATGTTCGCTTACATCGTTTGCACTTTGTGCTACATGAACAAGTGACTCTCGCATTTTTAGAGCAAATAAATTAAATGAACGTGATAGTTCAGATATTTCATCATTACCGGATTCATTTAATTTACGGGTTAAATCGCCTTCGCCTTGTGAAATGTCTTTCATCATATCGGCTGCTAAGCGAGTCGGTATTAAAATACTCTTACCTATAAAGTAACTAAGTAAAATAACAGCAATAATCATAATTATTGCACTGATGACTATAAGGTTACGTTGCTCGCTAAATGCTTCTTCAATTGAATCAAGGTAAACACCCGAGCCAATAATCCACTGCCATTGATTAAAACCTTTAACAAATGCGATTTTTTCAACCGGTTTATCTTTACCTGGTTTTGGCCATTTATAAGGGATAAATCCCTCGCCAGAGCGTTTAACTATATTTACCATATCAACAAACAATGCTTTGCCGTCAGGGTCCTTGTTATTAGTTAAATCTTTTCCATCAAGCGCAGGTTTTATAGGATGCATAACCATTGTTGGCTGGTAGTTGTTAATCCAAAAGTAATTGGTTTTGTCGTAGCGTAGTGCTCTTATTGCATTAAGTGCTTGCGATTGAGCTTGTTGTTGAGTAAGTGAATTACTTTGCTCAAGGTCATAAAAGTGCTCGATTATACTGTACGCAGTTTCTACTACATTTTGTGTTTTTGTGTATTGCTCGTCTTTTAGCGAGCTATATTGATGAGTTAGGCTCGATATACTAAGTACTATTAGTCCAAATATAACTATGGCTATTAACAGTGAAAAACGCTGGGATATACTAAAACTTCGTAGATTAGGCATACATTTATCCTCAAAAAGTGTGCGCTTTAGCGCATAGAATAAGCGTAGCTAAAAAAAGAGTTTAATCTAGGCTTAACGTCCATTAATGCAAAAAAAAGGCTGATTTATCAATCAGCCTTTAGTCTGTTATTACTTTACTTGCTTATTTAACATCAAAATGACGATTAAAGAAGTTTGTAATTGTTTGATGTAAGTGTGTTTGCACTTGTTTACCACGTAGGCTGTGCTTAGAGCCTGGGTAGGTCATCATTTCAAACTGTTTTTCGTTATCTTGCAGTTGTTTAAACAATTTAGTTGAATGCGTAAACAGCACGTTGTCGTCAGCCATTCCATGGTAAATCATTAATGGGCCTTTTAAGCCATCAGCATATGGAAATACTGCGCTGTCTTCATACCCTTTAGCATTCGTATCAGGGTGACCTAAATAACGCTCTGTGTAATGCGTATCGTATAGAGCCCAATCGGTTACAGGAGCACCCGATACGCCGGCTTGAAAGTAATCGCCTGCTTTAAACATAGTCATAAGTGCCATGTAGCCGCCGTAGCTGTGGCCATAAACACCGATGCGTTGTGGGTCTACGTAATCAAGTGTACGTAAAAACTCTACGCCTTTAATTTGATCGGCAACTTCAACCACGCCTAGGTTTTTATAAATAGCATCTTCAAACTTTTTACCACGGTTGTACGAACCACGGTTATCCAGTTGAAAAATTACGTAACCTTGTTGCGCCATGTACTGAAAGTACAAGTTTTTACTGCGCCAGCTATTCGTCACTCGTTGAGCATGCGGGCCGCCGTATACGTTAACAATAACAGGGTGCTTTTTGCCATCAGTAATGTTGCTAGGCTTAAATAAACGGTAATGCATAACTTGGCCATCTTCGGCTTTAATTGTGCCGTATTCTGGTTTTGTTAAGTCGCTTAAATAAGGAGTAAGCGGATGGTTACTATCAAGCTTATTTTCTTCAAGCCATGTAATAAATTCGCCGTTTACTTTACGAAGCGCTGCTGAGTTTGGTTTATTATCAGACGAGCTATTATCGATAAAGGTTTTGCTGTCTTTTGCTAGCACAACATTATGGTACTGACCTTTTTCGGTGATACGTTTGGCATCGCCCTTTTTAAATAAAGGCGCGCTGTATAAATGGCTTTCAAGCGGTGTATCTTTTCGGCCGGCAAAGTAAACAATGCCTTTTTTCTCATCAATACCTTTTAAGCTATCAACAGCCCAATCACCAGAGGTGATTTGACGTACAAGTTGACCGTTTGTGCGATACAGATATAAGTGTTTAAAACCGTCGCGCTCAGATGCCCATACAAAATGTTTTTTGTCTTTTAAAAACTCAAGATCAAAATGTAGGTTAATCCACGTTTCGCTGTTTTCGGTTAATGCTACTTTTTGGACTTTAGTTTCGCTGTTATAAAAACGAAGCTCTAATTTATGTTGCGAGCGATTTTGCCATTGGTAAGACAGTGTATTGCCGTCTTTTAGCCACTTAGCACGCGCGATATAAATGTCTTCATCTTTACCTAAATCAATCCAATCTACTTTTTGGTCATTTAGTTTAACCACACCGAGTTGAATTTTTACGTTATCGGTACCTGTAAACGGGTAGCGTTGATTAAATAATTTAACTTCATCAGCGTAAATTTCGTTACGGATAGCTTCTTTTACTGGGGTTTCGTCAACGCGGGTATAGGCAATTTTAGTTTCATCACCTGACCACCAGTAACCCGTCATGCGGCTCATTTCTTCTTGAGCTACAAATTCGGCCATGCCGTTTTTAATTACGCCGCCGCCATCTTTACTAAGCTGAATCTCTTTACCTGATTCAAGCTCTAAAGCGAATAGGTTTTGCTCTCGAATAAACGATACGTAGTTACCTTTAGGTGAAAAGCGTGCATCGGTTTCAAATGTTTCAGTGTCGGTTAGTTTTTTACTTTTAGCAGAGGCTAAATCGTAATAGTAAAGGTCGCCGTTAAGTGGGAATAAAAGTGCTTTACCGTCTTTAGACCATTTGTATTCTAATATGCCTTTACCAAAAATACGTTGGCGTTCGCGGCGTGCTTTTTCTTCATCAGATAGGTTTTCTGGGCCTGAAAATAACTTTGCCGAATCAACTAGCACACGGTTGGTGTTATCTTTTAGATTGTATTCCCATAAATCGTAACGGTTGTAGTCATCGCTTTTGCCTTGTAAATAAGTTACACGGCTGCCATCAGGCGAAAATTTAAGTTGTACAGGTGATTTACCTGAAAGGCTCGGATCGTCAAAAATACGCTCCAACGATAAAGGTTTTGCTTGAACACTAATAGCGCCAACCATTAATGGAAGGGCTAGTGAGAGGTGTTTTATTTTTTTTAGCACAAGGTTGCCTTAGCTTATTATAAATATTGCTTTGATGGTAAAGCCAAGCGTGTGCAACTGCAACTAAATGCTATAAAGTGGCGATTATTAAAGACAAAGTAGGACATAACAATGACTAACCCTGAATTTAAACTAGCGCCAGAACTTAAACGCGACTGTATAGAGCTTGCCGATTGGCCACTGTGTAAAGTACTTTTATTGAACGACAGCCAATATCCGTGGTTTGTATTAGTGCCTAGGCAGGCTAACTTAAAAGAGATAATTGATTTATCTGAGGATGATCAAATTGTGTATTTAAAAGAGTCAGCCAAGCTAAGTAAATTATTAATGGATGTGTTTAGCCCTGATAAGTTAAACATAGCGGCTTTGGGTAATATGGTGCCGCAATTACATATTCACCATATTGCACGCTTTACTACTGATGCTGCATGGCCTGCGCCAATTTGGGGTAAGTATCCAGTTGTGCCGTATACAGATGTACAAATTACAGAGTTAAAAAAAGCGCTGCAGTTTTAAGCTGCAACGCTTTTTTAGGGTTTAGCTAAGTTTAACTAAAATTACTTAAGCCCTAGTACTTCTTTACCTTGCTTAAACGTTACATCTACAGGGATATTTGCTTTACTTAGTTTTTCTAAGTCTTCAGCAAGTTCTTCTTTTATATCGCCATGCGTTGCAATTAGTTGATCTACTTTTTCGTAATCGCCATCACCTTGTAAGGTTAAAATTAAGCGAGAAAGCTTGGCCATTGCAATGCTCATTTTTTCCATATTAACGCGGTACAGGCCTTCTTCATTTTTAGAAAAAGCGCCTTCTTGAGCAAAAAAGTTAAAGCGGATCATATTTGCTTTACCATGCGCACTTGATGCTCCAAAACGAACTGAGCGGAATATACCCGCCATGAAGGTCGTGTAATAATCTTCAATAGTTCCTTCTGTAATTTCGCCCTTTTTAAGTAATTGCTCAATCATGTACAGGCCTAAAATGTCGGCTTTACCTTCTTCAAGCGCACTTGCGTGTTCTTGTAATGATTGACGAACAGTACCTTTACCTGTGATTGTATTTTTAATACCTAAACCGTGAGCGACTTCATGGAACATCGTATTGGCAAAAAATGCATCAAAAGTAATGTGTTTACGCTGCTCAGGTACAATTAACTGCTCTGAAATTGGCACTAAAATTTTATCAAACTTAGCACGCATCGCATTTTTAAGTTGCAGGCGACGAGTTCCTTTTTCTAGCTGTACTTGCTCATCGTTTGGCAAGTTAATCGCTATTGTTTTACTACCCGCGTTTGAATGCCCAGCGTAGTAAACAACATCATATGCATTTAGGTCGGCGTCAGAGCCTGGTACTTCTTGTTTGTACTTAGCATCAACGGGTAAGCCTTTTTGAAGCTCTGGTAAAAATGCGGCAAACTTAGCTAAGCGTTCGCTCCATTTTAAATCTTTAATAAGTACGTAAGATTCATAAGCTGCGCGGTAACCAAATAATTGATCTTCATAAGTCTCAATTGGACCAATAACCACATCTACTGGGTTGTTTTTCATGTCCATCCAAGCAAAGTCAGATACTTGGAAGTCATCCTTTTGTAGAGCATCAGCACGCAAGTTTAGATAGTTAGCAAACTCTTTATCGTCAGCAAGTTTGCTAGCTTGACGTAAAAGGTCAGCGGCTTTTGCAAGCTCATTAGCGTATTCTTTTGAATATGGCACGCTGTAAAGCTTACCTTGCTCATCACGCTTAATTACAGAGTAAAGGCCTGTTTTGTCCTCAACATCTGCATTGTTTAACTCTTCTTTGGTTATATCAGCAGGGTAAAACTGTGCGCCAAGAGGTTTTTCTTTATAGCTGGATAAAAATGCTTCATCGCCATTTAAACGATCCCATGGACCGTAGTTAATATCGGCAAATTTACGTACTTTGTCGTCGTTTAGTTTTGCTAAAAAAGCGTCTTTATTTTCGCCAAAAGATTGTTTCCAAAATAACTCGTCCATTATTTTTGAAGCATCAATAAGCTTTGCAACCATTGCTCGTTGGTTATCGCTTAAGTGCGATAAATCACTTTGTAGGCTAAAGTCGGTGTAAATATCTAAACGTTGGTTATTTGCATTAATAAGCTCAGGGCCTGATTGTGCACTGCTTTTTTGAGCAAGCTCTGTGGCTGTGTTGTCGGTAGAAGACGGCGCTTGTTCAGAACATGCACTAAGAAAAACGACACCAGAGAGCATAATTGCTTGGCTAATTTTATTTAAGATCATTATATTACCTGTTAAAAAGTAAGTTTAATAATTTGTACTGCTTTAGTTAAAAAACTAAATATGTACAAACGCTTCCTTAATTGTGAGTGCATTAAAGCAAAACTAAATAGTAAATAGCAAGTATTTGGCGTTGTAAGGCAAGCATGAGCGATAAAGCATTATAAATAAAAATAAACTTCTATAATTTTCTTAACTTTATCGGTAAGTTAGACAATACTAATTATATTACTAATGCGAAAATTAACTGCCTGAGTTTGCAGTTACTTTACAGGCTGAACACAAAAGGACGGCAGCTTTATGTCTACAGAAAACGCTTTATTAACGATTCTAGTCGATAGAATAAATAACGATACGTTGGTTTTACCAACGCTACCTGAAGTAGCGATTAAGGTTCGCCAAGCTGCAGATAACCCTGATGTGAATTTAATGCAAATGTCAGATGTAATCTCACAAGATCCAGCGCTTTCAGCTCGAATGATAAAAGTAGCTAATAGTGCGATTATGGGACGTTCTGTAAAAGTATCTAATTTACAACAAGCAGTGACTCGCATTGGGTTGCGCCAAATTAAAAATATTGCAACAGCTATGGCTATGGAGCAATTATTTGTATCAAACAATGAGCTGATTAAAGGCTACATGGGCAAGGCTTGGCAAAAAACATTAACCGTTGCTAGCCATTCAATAACACTCATGGAGTTTTACTTAAAAAACAATAAACACACTTCATTAAATCGTGATTCAATTACATTAGCTGCGCTTGTTTACAATATTGGTGTATTACCAATTTTAACAGAAGCTGAGCGCCACCCTGAAGTGTTTGCCAACCCAAGCTTTTTAGCGCACGCAATTCAAAAGCTGAGTGGGAAAATTGGCTCGTCGATTATGCAAGCGTGGGAATTTCCTAAAGAGTTTGTTGATGTAGCTCTAAGCTGGGCAGATCCAAGTTACAAACCTGATAAAGTTAGTTACGTAGACTTTATTCGAGTAGGCGCTATTTTAGAGGGAACATTACAGGTTTCTGATAAGTCAGCAGCGCTGCAAACGTACATAGATAAAGGTGTAATACCGTCTATGCAATTATTCACAAGTGATGAATACAACGATATGCTAAAAGATGTGAAAAACATGTTTAGCTAAACATGTTTTATTACACAAATAAAAAGGGTTAACTTGCGTTAACCCTTTTTATTTATTTATCGATAGTATTTTCTGTTTTGGTTTTTTCGTACCGTTTTATTCCTGCTACCCATGTTTGCAGTACGTTTGTTTTGTAGATCTCGTCAACAGGTACTTTAAAGTAGTCTTTATCAATTAAAATAAAGTCGGCCCATTTACCTTTTTCTAAACTACCCACCTTAAATTCTTGATGAGCTGAATAAGCGCCACCGAGAGTAAATGCACGTAATGCATCTTCGCGGCTTAGTACTTCACTTGCGCGCCAGCCGTTTTCAGGTAGTTTGTTATGATCCATGCGTGTAATGGCTGAATACAAACCATCAAATGGATTTGCAAGCTCTACCGGGTAATCAGAGCCTGCTGCAACAACCGATCCTTGCTTTAAAAATGTTTGCCAAGCGTAGGCACCGGTTAATTGTTTTTCAGTTAAGCGTTGCTCTGCCATATGCATATCAGAAGTGGCATGTACTGGCTGCATTGAAGGGATTATTTTTAACGCTTTAAAGCGAGGGATATCCTCAGGCGTTACAATTTGTGCGTGCTCTATTCGGTTACGTAGTAATATACCGCCCGTTTTTTTAAACACATTTTGATAAGCATCAAGTACTACTTTATTTGCTTTATCGCCAATTGCGTGGGTATTTGCGCTAAAGCCGCTTTTAAAGCTTTGTGTAAAGAGCGCTTCGAGTTTTTCTTGTGTTTCAAGCATTAAACCATGGTGACCAGGTCTGTCTGCGTATTCTTCAATCAGAGCAGCTCCGCGAGAGCCCAGTGCGCCATCGGCGTAAACTTTAACACTGCGAATTTCCATAAAGTCATTTTTGTCGTGGTATCGGCCTGCCTTTAACATTGCGCCTAAATCAGGGCTTGCACCACTTAACATTGCCACAATACGTAGCGGTAAATTACCAAGGTCGCCGCGCTCTTTGTAAAGCTCCCATGTGGCTTTATCAATACCTGCATCGTGAGTAGAGGTAATGCCTAAACTTAATAAATGCTTACCTGCTGCATCTAGTGAGTCACTTATATCTTGCTTTGAAGGGGCTGGCATATGCTGGGTAATTAGCGATTCTGCTTTATCTACAAAAATACCTGTAGGATTGCCAAATTCGTCTTTAATTATTTCACCGCCTTCAGGCGCTTTTGTTTGGGCGTTAATACCAGCAAGTTCGAGCGCTTTTGAATTAACCCAAATGGCGTGACTATCAACCCGCGAAAGAACCACAGGTCGATCGCTCACTACTTTGTCTAAATCTTTAGCCGTAGGAAAGCGTGTATCGGCCCAAAGCTCTTGGTTCCAACCACGCCCTATAATCCAACCTTGTTTGTTATCGGCAAATACTTTTAGTTTATTTGTTACTTCATCAACCGATGTTGCGCCGCGTACGTCAAGTTGCGATAAATTGTCGCCAAGGCCAATAACGTGCCCATGAGCATCAATTAAGCCAGGTAATAAGGTATTACCGTGCGCGTCAATTAGCTTGGCATCTGGGTAGCTATCTTTAAGTGTTTCGCTACCGAGCTTAACTACTTTGCCATTTTTAATAACGAGGGTAGAAAACTGCTGTACTTCACCTTTGTATAAAGGGGTATAACCATTGGCGTTATAAATTACTTTTGTTTGTGCGAGAGTGTAGCTAGAACTAGCGCAAAGGCTGGCTAGTATGAGTGGTTTGATTATTTTTTTGAGTAGCATAGTTACTTAATTTTTATTGTTAATTTACTTACATTAACAAACTTGATTTTATAATACCAATGAATTGATAGACCTCATTTTAATGTTTTTCTCTATATTAACTGTTTAAAAAATAGGTAATTGATGTGATTGTTTAGTATGTAAAACAATCAATAAAGCATAAGGAAACGCTATGAAAGCCCTCTATTTATTACTCCCATTAACTTCATTACTTGCGGCATGTGGATCGACACCTACTGCAGATAAAAGTGTAGAAAAGCTAAACCATACTGATGTATCAAATGCTGAAATACGCGATTATATAGATTTATCAAGTGTTGAACTGCGCGACAGGGTGAAAGACTATTGGAATATTTCCACAAGAACAGAACCACGATATCCAATAGCTGCTGCAAAAAAAGGTCTTGCAGGTTGTGTAGAACTCATGACTATTATTAATTCTGAGGGTAAGGCGCAAGGATATAAAGTAATTTCTTCATATCCTAAAGGGTTATTTGATGAAGCCGCAGCTCAATCTTTAAATACATGGGCCTGGCTGCCTACTAACGTAAATGTAGCTAAACAACCTGTACTTACGCATATCAGAATTGATTTCATGATTGATTCAATACCAGTAGGTAAAAAATATTTAAAAAATTGTCCGGCTGGCGAAACATTTCAAGTAACAGGAAAAACTAAAAAAATCTCCTACTGATGAAACATTTCAAGTAAAGAGAAAATTACAAGGTTTGAAAAAAGTACTTATTTACCTCACTTTAAAATTACTTTCGGTGTGTGTAATATTTTAGCTCGAACCTTTATAAAATTAGATGGGTATTAATACTAATATTTATAAATAACTAAATAAGCATCAAGAATAAGGGAATGCTATGAAAGCTCTCTATTTATCACTCCCCTTGAGCATGATACTGACAGCCTGTAGCTCAACGTCTGATAAACAAGTAAGCGATGAAATGCTGAGTATTATTGATTTATCGAGTCCTGAACTGCGAAGTAAGGCAGGTGAGTATTGGGATGTTGTTAAAAGAGTAGAGCCGCGATATCCGATAGAAGCTGCAAAAAGAAGTATTTCAGGTTGTGTTGAGCTTGCTACGTTAATTAATTCACAAGGTGAAGCCCAAGGGTATAAGGTTATCTCGTCTTACCCTGAGGGTGTGTTTGATAATAATGCGGCAGCTGCTGTGGGTTTATGGCGCTGGAAAGCGACAACTGAAAATACGAGTAAGCAATCTATTCTAACTTATCTCAAAATGGATTTTATGGTGAGCCCAAAACCTACTGATGCAGAGTATTTGGCGCATTGTTCTAAAGATAAAGCCTGAACGTAATTAATAGATATAAATATAATAAGCTAGGTGCTTGTTTACCTAGCTATAAAACTACTTACTTGCATATAAGCCATATTCATTTAATGCTAATTTACCGTCTTTGTCACTGTCGTAGCTTGAAAACCGTGACCACAAAGCCGGGTCTATAGCGGTTTCTGAACGTGATAAAAAACCGTCTTTATTCCTATCTAGCTTTTTAAATTGCTTTGCAATGTCGTTACTTGCGGCAAAACTAAATGCGCTAAAAATACTAAACGCCAGCAGCGTTATATAGCTAATACTTTTCATACAAATCACTTAGTAAAGGTTGTTAGTTAGATAACTTTTAAATTCGACTAGCGAAATTTGGTTATCTTGGTTTTTGTCCCATTTTACAAAGGTGTTTAAAAGTTGTGGTTGGGGATCAAGTTCGTCGTGTGTTAAATAGCCACTTTTGTCGCTATCTAGGTGATCAAAGCGTTGCTTTACATCAAGTGCCGCGGCATCAAAACTTAATAGCATTAAAATGCTTATAACAAGGGAAAGTATCTTCATGGTTTTCCTTCCAAAAGATGTATTAAAAGTTCGTGGCTAAAATAAAGTAAAAAGGAAAAAAGCACTTGCCGTAATTTAACTCCCAACATTAAATCCTTTTACACACTCCCTCAGGGATTATGGCAAATGCTTTTAAATTCAGTTTACTTGTAACAAGCTTAAGTAAAGCTTAATCAGTAATTACTCATTAAGGCTTAAAGCTTTCAAATTCTTTTTTTGAGACTTTTTCATCACCGTCTTCATCTAAGTCGGCAAATTGTCTCATTACTTCTTTGTCTTCCTTTGCTTCTACAATTGATATTTGTCCATCCATATCTTTATCTAAATGGGCAAAGCGCACGTTTGTTGGCGATGCAATTACGGTGGCACTAATTGCTAAAAACATTAATGAAAAAGCGGCTATAAGTTGTTTCATAATCACGTTCCTTATTAAATGAGTTTATTGAATAAATTTTTTGAATTCATCTAGCGACAATTGCCCATCTTGATTAGTATCAATTTGTAAAAAATTTTCGTGTAGAACGGCATCTTCACCTGCTTCGGCTTCACTTAATGTGCCGTTACTGTCTTTATCAAGCTCGTTAAAAGTCGCGTGAACGTCCATTGCGTGTGCGTTAGCGCCTAAAAAGCCTAAAGCTAGTAATGATGAAATTACTAAAATGCGTTTGTTCATAATTATTTCCTTATTGATTAAAGTTATTACTGCTAATACAAAAATGATGCCAAAAATAATTGTTGTTAATTTTCAATTGTTTATATTTTTAACTTGAAAGGGGTGGGAAGTTTTTACGGGGTTTAATGTAATTTTTGTATGCCTTTTGCAACACTATATAGTGAGATTAAAGGTAGGGTTTAAAAATCAATGGTTTACGTTGTCTCTATTTGGCGACACATTGTTTTTGTAGCGCTGGCTGTTAATCGTATTAAATATAATTGCTGGTTCAGCTAGTGTATAAGGTAAGCACTTAATAATAGAACGCTTAACTTAAAAGGACTAAACGAAATGCCAGCAACCATAGCTAAAAAATACCATGCAATGCTTAACTGGCGGCCTAATTTAATTGGGCAATTTGCAATGAGTATGCTGCTTTCGTTACTCCCGCTTTCTATAGTGGTGATTGTATTTTTAAATGCGCTTAACAAGCAGTTAGCAGTGACTCAAAGTATCGTGAGTAACAACTACCAAGTTACCAAATCGTTTAATATCCTAAAACAAGAACTCAACAGCCTTGAGCGCGCCACTAGGCAAAACTGGGTATTAAAAAGCGAATCGTTAGATAAGCTCATTGTCGATAAATGGCAATCATCCCTGCAAAGTGTTGATGAACTTAAATTTGTAAACACGGATAAAGATTATACCCACCAATGGCAACGCTTATATGTCACCTTACAAACAGCGCATGTAGAGCTTGTTGAGCAAAAACAACAGCAAGCGGAGCTATTTGTGCCAGTGAGCGATTTAGTTGCTGAGCTTACTTTATGGTTACGTGATAAAAATGAAGCGCAAATTACCAATAACCAAAATGAGCTTACAAGCCTACAAACTTCATTTATAAACTGGCTGGTGGCACTTATTCCGCTTACTTTAATTGTTGGTGGTGGTTTTTTATGGCGTATAAGTGGGCGATTAAAAGGGTTAACTACGGTTATTGATAAGCTAGGGCAGGGACATTGGCAGCAAAAAATATCTGTGAAAGGCTCCGCTGAGCTAGTTGAGCTAGGAGAAAAACTCCAATGGGTGCAAGAGCAGCTTCATATGCTTGAGCAGCAAAAAGATACCTTTTTACGCCATGTTACCCATGAGCTAAAAACGCCGCTTGCTTCAATGGTCGAAGGCACTGATTTACTAACTGATGAAATAGTAGGCCCAATTACTGCTGAGCAAAAAGCAGTGCTTGAGCTTATTAGCCAATCTATGGTGCGCCTTCGTACAATGATTGACAGCCTGCTGAGTTATAATGCAATTCGCACCAGTAAAGACAGCCTAAGCGAAGTTGAGTTTAGCTATCTTATTAATAAAATTAATAGCCATTTTGAACATCGCTTAAGTGCGCGTCAGCAAGCTCTGCAATGGCAAAATAACTTACCTAATAAAGAGCTTGCTTTACCTAGTGAGCTTATTGAGATGATTTTAATTCAGCTTATTTCAAATGGCTTAAAATTTTCACAAGATAAGCAAAGCGTTACTATTAATTTAGCACTTGAGCAAAACCAACTTTGCATTGCTGTGCTTGATAAAGGGTGTGGTATTAAAGAGCAAGAAAAAACTCAAATTTTCAGCGCATTTTATCAAGGTAAACACAGTAAAAATGTTACGCTGCAAGGCAGTGGGCTAGGCTTAACTATTGTGAAAGAATCTGTTGAACAGCTAAGAGGTACACTTACTGTTGAGCATAACGAGCCGCATGGTTGCCGGTTTTCAATTAAAATTCCCATAACAAAAAATCTAGGAGTTAATTAACATGCGCTTGCGTTTAATCGCTATTTTATGTGTGCTCAGTAGCAGCATGGTTATATCAGGTTGTGCAATTACTAATGGGCAAGAAGAGCGTGTGTCAATTACACCTGCACCTGTGGTCGATACCAAAATAACAAACGACAAAAACAGTAAACCTAGTCCAAAACCCAGACCAAAAATTGAACCAAGCTATCCGCCTGCAGAGCAAGTTATTGCATGGCACGCTAATCAGTGTGGCGGATTTAAATTGGTGCCAAAAAAAGATATTTTTACAGGTGAAAACGATCTTAAACGTTTTTTTAAATTTATGTGCTTAAACATAAATGATGATCCAAATACGGTAATGACTAAGTTGCTAAAACTCGATCTTGCTTACTTTTGGCCAGATGATATAAAGCAATATTTATGGCTTCAAAAGCAGCAAGTGACTATGCAAATAAATGCTAAAAAAGAGCAGCAAGCACTTAACAATAAAATGCAAGAAACCCTCTCATCGTTAGCAACGATTGAGCAGCAGCTTTTACTACGAGAAGAAACTAAGGAGCAGTAACTATGGCAGCAACTAAAGTGCAAGGTGCAAAAGTATTACTCGTTGACGACGACGCTAGCTTATTAAAACTGCTTGCTATTCGTATCAAATCAAAAGGATACGAAGTAACGACCTGTGAAAGCGGCTTAACCGCACTACAAACACTTAAAAGCCAAGTGTTTGACGCCGTAATAACCGACCTACGTATGGATGAAATGGATGGCATGGCACTGCATCGTCAGTTGCAAAGCCGCTACCCTGCATTACCTGTCATTATGATGACAGCGCATGGTTCAATTCCTGATGCCGTAGAGGCAACTAAGCAGGGCATTTTTGCATTTATAACTAAACCTGTAGATAAAGATGAGCTATTTGACAGCCTTGCTAAAGCGATAGAAATACATGGTGTTAATGCAGATGAAGCAGCACCTAAAAGTAATATAGTTACGCGCAGTGGTGCAATGCTGCACTTGTTAGAGCAAGTAAAACTACTTGGGCCAACGCAAGTTAATGTATTGATTTCGGGGGCTAGTGGTACAGGTAAAGAGCTACTCGCACAGGCGATTCATCAGCATAGTCATGTAAGCGGTGGTCCTTTCGTTGCAATTAACTGTGGCGCTGTACCAGGGGAGCTTTTAGAGTCTGAATTATTTGGTCATAAAAAAGGCTCTTTTACGGGCGCAATTAAAGATCACCAAGGCTTGTTTCAACAAGCTGAGGGCGGCACGCTATTTTTAGACGAGATAGGCGATATGCCACTTAACTTGCAGGTTAAGTTACTGCGCGTATTACAAGAAAAAACAATTCGCCCCGTAGGCTTTCAAGAAGAAATAGCAATTGATGTACGTATTGTATCGGCAACACATAAAAATCTTCCTGAAGCTATTTTAAACCAGCAATTTAGAGAAGATTTATACTATCGCTTAAACGTAGTTAATTTAAAATTACCGCCACTGTGTGAGCGCCGCGAAGATATAAGCTTATTAGCACAGCACTTTAGTGCAAGCATTGCTAAGCGCATGAAGCAAACTGAAAAACACTTTGCAAGCGATGCTATGCATGCGCTTGTGCGTTACGACTGGCCAGGTAATATCCGCCAACTACAAAACGTAGTAGAGCAGGTTGTAGCATTAACGCCAAGCGATGTTATTTCAGAGCACTTAGTGTTAGCTGCGCTAAATAGTAACGAAACAAACGTAGAGCCATTATCACTAAACGACGCTAAAAAAGAGTTTGAGCGCGACTATGTAATTAACACTTTAAAAATGGCAGGTGGTAACGTAGCCGAAGGCGCTAAGCTTGCCAAGCGCAACCGCTCAGATTTTTATAAGTTGATTAAAAAGCATAATATTGATGTTGATAATTTAGGTTAAGGAAAAGCATGCAGTTATTTATGGTGTATTTAGGTGGCCGGATTCAAGGTTGCCACATTGAAATGCATGATATTCGTTTTATTGTAGGGCAAAACATCGAGCAAACTTATACAAAGTTAAAAAGCCAGTGGGTAGGCGACAGAAGTAGTGTTCACATGGATAGCTACATGGCAATTAATCATATTGATGGCTTTAAAGTAGAAGTAGTCGATAGCTATGTGGAGCAAAATAAACAACTCTATTTTGTAAATTTAGGCGCTTACAGAAGTGATTCTATGGCTGAGCAACACGACTTTGCACTGTATGTTGCAAGCAGTAGTCATGAAGCTAAAGAGCGAGCTAAAAACGATTTACTCGCAGGGCTTAGCCATATTCATAAAGATGATTTACATGATGTAGACGATTGCTTTGCCATTGATTTACTCGACAGCCAGCTAAACATTAAGCTCACGCCCAGCGGTATATCGCAGCCGATAAAGCCAGACTGGTTTGGCTATCACATACTTTAAATTATAATAAGTAGCTAAAACTGAGTAGGATTAAGAGTCCTGCTCGTTTTGTTCATCCTTTTCGCTTTTAGCCGCCATTTTAAACGCCACAATAACCAATCCAAACATAGCAAACGGCAGTGCTGCTAACATGTATTCAACCACATTACTGTCTTGAAAATTTGCTTGCAGTAAAAAGTGACCCGCCACACACATTAAAATAACCACTAATAAAATGGGTAGTAACATAAGTTCTTTTTTTGATGAATGGTTTTTCATTAATTGTGAGGCTATAGCTGAAAATAATGCGCCATTGTAATGAGCTTACTTAAGCTTGGCAAACACCGCAGAATTTTTTAATTAATGTTATGATTAACGTCAAACAATTTTATTAATGTTTATGGGAATAAAGTGAAAAGTAACTTAAAAAAAGTTTACCTCGTTGGTGGTGCAGTGCGCGACAAACTGCTAAATATAAAATCTAAAGATAACGATTATGTAGTGATTGGTGAAACACCAAAAACGATGGAATCGCTCGGTTTTGTACCAATAGGTAGCGACTTTCCGGTTTACTTGCACCCAAAAACAAAAGAAGAATATGCACTTGGGCGCACAGAGCGTAAAAGCGGCAAAGGCTATACTGGCTTTGTGGTTGATGCCAGCCCAACAGTGACGCTAGAAGAAGATTTAGCAAGGCGTGATTTAACCATAAATTCAATGGCGCTTGATGAACACGGTAATATTATTGACCCGTTTAATGGCCAAACTGACTTACAAAATAAAACACTGCGCCACACCACGGAGGCATTTGTAGAAGACCCTGTTCGAGTACTGCGTATTGCCCGTTTTTTAGCGCGCTATGGCAGTGATTGGCGTATTCACCCAAGTACGTATGCATTAATGCGCGAGCTTAAAAATAAAGGTGAGCTAAATCATTTAGTACCTGAGCGCGTGTGGCTTGAAACTGAAAAAGCACTGGGTGAAAAGCACCCTGAGCTTTATTTTGAAGCACTGCAAGGCTTAGGTATTTTCCCAGAGCTTGAGTGCATGGTTAATGTACCGCAACCGGCAAACCATCATCCTGAAGGTGATGTATTTGTACATACTATGCTGGTACTTAGGCGTGCAGCCGATTTAAATTTTAATTTAGAAACACGTTTTGCTGCACTAACCCATGATTTTGGAAAAGCGCTTAGTTTTAAAAAATATGGAAACCTACGTGGGCACGAAGGCGAAGGTGTTGCAGTTATTGAGGCGTTTTGTGAGCGCTTAAAAGTGCCTAACCGTTTTCGCGATGTTGGTGTACTCACCAGTGATAATCACACCCTTTGCCACACGATTGATCAGTTAAGGCCGCAAACCATTCACAAGCTAATAGTGACTAACCTAAATGCGTTGGTACACCCAGAACGTTTTATAGCGTTTACCCAAGCATGCCAATGCGATGCACAAGGGCGTGGTGAAACACTGGTCGATAAGCCATACCCGCAAGCAGCTAAGCTGCGAGCAATTCATACTGAACTGCAAAAAATGGATAAGAAACAAGTAGTGCAAGATGCACTTAAAAATGGCAAAAAAGGCCCTGAAATAGGCGAAGAAGTAAAACTTGCAGAAATAAACTGCATTAAAGCATTTTTAGAACATGAGAAGTCCCAAGCGTAATAAAATTAGACTAAGTAGTGCGATACGCCTTGGTTTTTAGTCGCGTCGTGCTTTCTTAGCTCTTTGTAGTTTGTACTTTTTGGTTTTACATTTTCAGACTCAGGTTTTTTAGAGGGCCTGTATAAGTCAAAAATAAAGTCTAGTTCTTCACGCTCTAGTGATGGTTTCATGAGTATTCCTTCAATTTAATACTTTAATATGATGTAGGGTATGGTCATTCGACTGAATTAAAAGTGAATAGTTACATTTGAAGTTGTACTAAATTGTAACCGGCAGGTTTTGAGGGATGAGAGGGGTTTATTTGTTAATTTATATGGAGTTAAGGTAAATTAAAATAACTCTTTTTAACTAAAAATATACAGCTGAATTTAATTTATTACGTACTTACTATTTGCATATAATGCTGTGGCTATAAATATAACGGTACGAATATAACGGTATAAATACAGCCTTAACCATTAACTAACGGCAGTGTTACGGTAAATACGACACCATCACCTTGTTCGTTGTTTTGCGCTGTTACACTGCCTTTATGGTAGTCGCACACCAGCCTTACAATATAAAGACCTAACCCCAAATGTGGCTGTTGCTGCATTTGCTGGCTACGTACCGACACCATAGAGTCAAAAATATGCTCAGTTAATCCTTCGGGTAACGCAGGGCCTGTGTTACTCACTGTTAATGTTGCTTTATTTTCGCTCTGCTTAAGGCCTACATTAATAGCCGTATTGGCCTCACTAAACTCCAGCGCGTTATTAATAAGCTTATCAAGTAGCTGAGCTATAAACTCCGGTGCACCTTGCATAGGTAATTTGTTTTGGCATACATCAAGCGTAAATAACTGGTTTGGGTAAGTAAGCTGATAGCCTTGCATGCAGCCATTTATTACTTTTTGTAAATCAAAAGGTTCAGGTTCGTTGCTTTGAATGCTTTGCTCAAGGCGAGTGGCTTCGCTCATGGTGGTTATTATTTTACCTAAGCGTTCAACGCCTTCGCTGGCGCGATCAAGGTATTTTTGACTCAGCTCGTTTTGTGGCAAGCTTTGTAAGTTTTCGAGTGACGAGCGCACTACGGCAACCGGCGTGCGCAGCTCATGCGACAACCGCGACGACATATTTTCTAAGTAATCGGTATAGCCGCCAAGTCGGCTTACAATGTTTGAAAAACTACGAGACAGATCGCCAATTTCATCGTTAGCATCGCTGTAATTAATACTGCCGGTAACACGCCCTTGTGCATCAATTGCTTGTTCAGCTGTATCGCGCAGCCGCCTAATTCGGTTCGATATACGTGAGGCAAAAAAGAACAGTGTGACAGTACCAATTAGCATCACAGCTAAAATAACGTTAAAGAGTTTTTCGAGTGACTTATTACGCAGCGTACGTACGCCGTTTGTGGTTTCCTCTGCTATTACCGCGCCAATTACTTGGTCTTGAATCCAAATAGGGTAAGCGGCCGATAAAATAACGGCTTTACTGTCGGGTGTTAATCGCCAAGACGATGCTGGTTGTCCTTTTAATGCTTTCGCTAAATGTGTTCCCTGCATAGAAGCTACATCGTGCAGGGTATCTAAAAACTCATTTTCGGGGCGCGTTAATATCTTATAGTAAATTGGGTGCAAGTAATTTTGCTCAAAGCGCTGCCACCAAGTTTCAGGTGCTTGGTTAGCAAGTCCATCAGCCCAAACGCCATCTGCATTTTGAATAGTACCCGATTGCGCAAGTACGCGATGATGGTTATCAACTACCCAAATGCGGCTACCACTGTGGCCCATGCCTTTTAAAATACGGCTAATTTCTGGAGAAGGGACTAATACTGAGCCTAAATCGTTTGGGTTATTTAAGTTTGAGGTCGACATTATTTTAGGCTCTAACAATGCCTCTTTACTATCAATGTCTACAATGGCAAAGCCAAGTTTGTTGCCCAGCATGTTAATAGGAAAGCGCAGCTCTACGTTATATCCTGATTTGGTACTTTCAAAATAGCCCTGAATTTTTGTAAAAGGGGCTTTGGTATTTGCATCAAACGCATTAACCCAACCATCTTGGCGCGGCGCAATAATGTAAGTATTAAACTGACCGTCTGGCGTTTTTAGGCCAATTTGTAAATAATCGTTATTGGTAATGCTTAAGCTATTTTTAGCGCGATAAATAAGGGTATTGTCGGTGACTTTAAATACGGCGTATAAGTAGTTATCAAATTTTCCCACCATATGATCAAACGATAAGTCACTGGCTTGATGTTTGTTATCTGTTTTTTGTAAGTAGCGCTTGTCGTAGTGCCAAAATAACAGCTGGTAGCTGTCCCAATCGTTAAGTTTACCGTCGAGCTGAATAGGATTTTTAAGATTGTAAGCGTATAAATCGCGGCCTTTTACTACTTGGTCTAAAAAGTTGGTTTGCTCGTCAAATAATGCGGGGCGCTCATGTAATGCAGTAGCAAGAGCACGAGTGGTGCCTACTAGGGTTTTTTCTTGGCCTTGGCGTAAAAACTTTTCCATTTCCCATACGTACTCGTAGCCAAGCCACGGCAGCAAAAACAAAAAACATGAAAGTAATATAAATTTACTGCGCAGACCAAATCGTAGCATTAGTGTTGTTCCCACCGATAGCCCATGCCATACACGGTATCTATGCAATCAAAGGTGCTATCGAGTGCTATAAATTTTTTACGAATACGTTTTACGTGTGAAGTAATGGTGCTGTCGTCTACATAAATTTTTGCATCGCTCATTAATTCGTTACGGCTTTTAACATGGCCTGGTCGCTGGGCAAGTGAATACAGCATCCAAAATTCGGTTACGGTTAAATCAACTAATTGTTGCTGCCAAAATACCTGCATACGTTGCGTGTCGAGCGTTAACTGCCCGCGTGTTATGAGTGCATTTGCATCAGCAGGTTGTTCAAGTGCTTCCATTCGGCGAAATAGCGCACCAATACGCGCAGCCAAGTGAGCCAAGCTTATGTCTTTTGTTAGGTAGTCGTCGGCGCCCATGCGCAGGCCGCATACGGTATCTATTTCGCTATCGCGGGCGGTTAAAAAAATAATAGGCAGTGTTTTAGAAAGCGATCGCAATGTTTGGCACAGTAAAAAACCACCATCTATTTCATGGCCTAGGCCAATATCAACAATGGCTAAATCGGGCAGGGCATTTTTAAATGCAGCTTCAGCGCTAGCGCGATCTGCAAAGCCACTCACTTGGTAGCCCTGTAAGCTCAGCATTTCAATGTAGTTTTCGCGGATTGCGGGTTCATCTTCAACGATGGCTATTTTTTTCATTCTAATCATTATCCTATTGCCTCTGTTGTGCACTATAACGAAGTTTTTAAGCTAAGTACGCTTAAAAAGGCAATTGCCATTTTTTTGCCACAATTGCTCAGCAGTTTGCCATTTTTGATCCCCTTTATTGCCACTTGAGCTTGTTTTAATACACCCATCAAAACAAAACATCATAAATTAAAAAGTAAGTTTAAGGATCAAATCATGAAGAAGACATTAATCGCGTTAACACTCGTTGCTAGTTTTTGTACTCCAGCAATTGCCTCAACATCTAACACGCCATCAAAAGAAGCCCATAAAGAAACGGCTATTGGACTAGGTGCAGGCGCTATTATTGGCGGCGTAGTGGGTGGGCCTATTGGTGCGTTTATTGGGGCATTTGCCGGTGGCTTAATAGGCGATTCAAAAGTAGCCGATAACAAAATTGCTGAGCAAGAGCGTGCCATTACGGTCATGAAAGAAAAAACCAGCGATTACCAACACGTGCTTAACCACAACAATATGTTAGAGCAACAGGTAGAAGTGCTTGCCAATCAAAATGAGCAGTTAACTCAAGTTCAAATTAATAACTTATTGGCGATGACGGTACAATTTAAAACAGGTTCAAGTGTTGTTGCCCCGCATTTTGCACTGCAGTTAGACCAGCTCATTACCTTGTTAAACAACCAACCACAACTCGCAATTGATTTAAGTGGCTTTGCCGATCAGCGCGGCGATGAGCAAGCCAACCTTTTACTTTCTAAAGCGCGTGTAAATGCCGTGCAAAGCTATTTAATAAAACACGGCGTGAGCCATAAACGCTTAAGCACGCAGGCATTTGGCGAACAGCAAACATTGGCTAACAGCAACACGGTGGAAGATAACTTTTTTGATAGACGCGTAACGCTTACCACTCGCTCAATGTACCCAGCAAATGGCCAAATGGCGAGTAACTAAACCTAACGGAACCTAAGTAAAGCTAAGCGTTCGATGGAGTGATTTTATGTTGAGTAAACCAACCAAAATGCTTACTAAAGTAAGCATTTTTATATTCATAGTGATTGTGCTGTTAGCTAGCTTTAAAAGCCATGCGCAATCACCCAAGTTAGAGCTTTTTGATAGCAATGGTGCGCCAGCAGGGCCAGCAATAATATTAAAAAGCGATGCCAATATGACCTTAACCGGCCTGATTAATCATGTTGTAGTAACGCAGACCTATCAAAACGAAAACCCGTTTGCGGTTAATGCGCGCTATGTTTTTCCACTGCCAGATGAAAGCGCCGTACATGCCATGACAATGCACATTGGTGAGCGAGTTATTAAAGGCCAAATTGATAAAAAAGTGGAAGCTGAAAAAAAATACGAGGAGGCTAAAAAAGCAGGTAAGCAAGCAGCCCTTGTACGCCAGCAACGCGCCAATATGTTTATTACGAATGTGGCGAATATTGGTCCTGGTGAGCAAGTAATTATTGAGCTTGAGTATCAAGAAATAATTGACTACAGCAGCGGCACATTTGCTATTAGGTTTCCTACTACCATTACACCGCGTTATCACGCGATTAGTGGTGAAGTTGAAGTTAATACTCAAAACCAAACGCATGTTAATCCGGCCCCAACTGGGTGGTTGAGCCCTGTTTACAGCACTCAAAACATCACTCAAAATAGTACTCAAAATAGTACTCAAAATAGTACTCAAAATGATAACGTACCAAGCAGTCAATTTAGCTTAAACATTTATATAGACGTAGGCTTAGAGCTGGTGGATATCAATTCTAAATTTCATAATGTTGATGTACAAAACACCGCATTTGGGCAATATAAAATAGCGTTAAATGAGAAAAATGCAGTTAATCGCGACTTTGTACTTGAGTTTAAACCGCTGCAAAAAGAGCAAGCTCAAGCCGCATTTTTTACTCAGCAGTTTGAAAATGGTGACCGATACGGGCTTGCTATGCTAATGCCACCGGGGGATCACTTTACACAAACTCAGCGATTACCTCGCGAAATGGTATTTGTAGTTGATACGTCAGGCTCTATGCACGGGCAATCTATGGAGCAAGCTAAAAAAGCCTTGTTTTATGCGCTGTCATTACTCGATAGCGACGACAGCTTTAACATAATTGGTTTTGACAACATAGTGACTCCAATGAGCGATAAACCACTTATAGCCAGCGACTTTAATTTACGCCGCGCAGAGCGATTTATTTATAGCCTAGAAGCCGACGGCGGCACAGAAATACAAGGTGCGCTTAATGCCGTACTTGATGGCAGCGAGTTTGATGGTTTTGTACGCCAAGTTGTATTTTTAACTGATGGTAGCGTTAGTAATGAGGATGCATTGTTTAAAAATATTCAAAGTAAATTAGGTGATAGCCGCTTATTTACGGTAGGTATTGGCAGCGCACCTAACAGCTTTTTTATGCGCCGAGCGGCAGATGTTGGTAAGGGCTCATTTACGTTTATAGGCAGCACAAGCGAGGTGCAACCTAAAATGCAGCAGTTGTTTGATAAGCTTGCACATCCGGCTATTACTAATTTGGCGCTAAGCGATGAAAGCGGTAACAGCTTAGATTTTTGGCCATCACCACTACCTGATTTATATTTTGGCGAGCCTATCATGGTCGCTATAAAACTTAATAATGCTAAAAGTGTGGTACTTGCTGGGCAAACTGCACAAGGGCCCTTAAGTATTAGATTAAGTACACAAAATAGCTCAAGCGCTCAAGGTATAGCAAAACTGTGGGCGCGCCAAAAAATTAAGTCATTACTTTTATACAACGAGCAAAGTACCGTTAAAGATGAAGTACAGGAACTTGCGCTTACTCATCAATTACTTAGCCCGTTTACTGCTTTTATAGCGATTGAACAAACTCAAATAAAAGAAGTGGCAAAGCAAACGGCGCAAGCTACTAATGCAGTACCACAAAGTATGGCAATGCGTTTACCGCAAACCGATGGGCAAAGCAGATTACATATATTGCTAGGATGTATTTTATTACTCGGCTATGGCGCTCTTAAAATAAACCGATCATTTAAATTAAGCAGGGCACGTAAATGAAAAAGTGGCTAAGCGCGGGCTTACTAATAGCTGGGCTTGGATTATTTGGCCACGGTGCTTATATGCAGGCAAAAGCGTGGCTTGCTCAAGTATTAATTGAACAAGCATGGCAAGAGGAGCTTAAATCACCCGGCACTAAAGTAAAGCCGTGGTATTACGCCGACAGCTACGTTACTGCAAAGCTTGATTGGCCAAGTCATAATAAAACATTAAGTGTATTGGCTGGAGCGAGTGGTCGTAATTTAGCATTTGCGCCAAGCCAATTTTTACCCGCAGGGGAGCTTGGCGGAAAAGAATTTGGAAACGAAAAAGGCGCGCTAATAGCAGGGCATAACGACACCCACTTTGCATTTTTACAAAACGCAAAAGTGGGGGAGGCGTTTACTTTGCAGCTGCAAAGTGGGGTGATACAAAATTATAAAGTAACGGGGATTGAGGTTATTCATCAATCCCAAAACACATTTTTACAAACACCCGGGCTGTATTTGCTTACCTGTTACCCTTTTGATTCGCTTGCCTTGGGTACTGATTTAAGATTGCTTGTATCTGCGCAAATGTCTTCGCCCGATTCGCTAAGCGGTATATCAACCACAAGTTCTTGATGGCGCTGGCTTACCATTACACCAATAAATACCACAAATATGCTCAGCCATTGCCAAACGTTGAGCACTTCGCCCAAAATAATAGCTGACAAAATAAGTGTAAAAATAGGAATTAAATTAGAGTATGCAGCAGCGGTTAATACCGATACTTTGCTAATTGCATAGTTGTACATGCCGTAGCCGCCAAGGGTTACACACGAGCCTAAATACAAAATGCTCATAAGCGCGGTTAAGTCGTGTTGGTTTTCGCTTGGTAGGTCGATAAAAAACAAAAATGGTGCAAAAAACAAGCTGCCGCTAATACCTTGCAACGCAATTAAAGTCAGGGGCGAGTAGCGATTAGCTAAATGTTTAATACTTACGGTATAAAATGCAGCGCACACCATAGCCATAAGCTCTAAAAAGTTACCCAACAGCGGATTAGGTGCCTGCTCAGAACTTGGTGAAAGAAGCGTAAGTAAAATACTGCCGCCAATACACAGCGTAAAGCCGACCACGATGGATTTACTTATGTATTCTTTAAGTAATAAAAAGGCAAGCAGCGCAATAATAATGGGCAAGCACGACACAATAACCCCAGCCTGCGAGGCCGATGTGTATTCCATTGCATGGCCTTCAAATAAAAAGTACAAGCAAGGCTCAGCAAGCGACATACCCACTAAATACTTCCAGTCACCTTTTAAATACTCAAACCGAATAACGTAGCGCCACAAACAAAGCGACAAAACTAACGTGGTGAGCATGCGTAAAAATATCACCAAGGCAGGGTCGTAAATAGCAATGGCGTATTTGAGCGCAATAAAAGAGCTGCCCCATAAAAAGGTAGCAATAATTAAACATAAACTGGCAGGCATAGAGAGTAATTTACTTAATTTAATAAAATCAGATCCTAGCATGAAAATTTTTAACTTGTTCAAAAATACCGAGCTGGTATAAATTAATTCATCTTTAATTAATCAGTAGTAAAAAGCACATGCAAAGGGAACAGGTAATAGTTGTAAAGCTTGGTACAAGCGTACTTACTGGCGGCACCGATAAACTAGATAAAGCACACATGGTTGAATTAGTACGCCAATGCTGCGAGCTTAAAAAGCAGGGGCATCACGTTATTTTAGTATCGAGTGGCGCGGTAGCTGCTGGGCGCGAACAGCTATTAAAACCCTGTGGCAGAAGCTTAATTGATAAGCAAATGCTTGCTGCAATTGGACAAGGCCAACTTATTCATATTTGGCAGAGCTTATTTGCTTTATATGGGGTAAATGTAGGGCAAATGCTGCTAACTCGCGCTGATGTAGACGACAGAGAGCGCTACCTTAATGCCCGCGATACACTCACCGCATTATTAAATTACGACGTTGTACCCATCATTAACGAAAATGACGCTGTAGCCACGAGCGAAATAAAAGTAGGCGACAACGATAATTTATCGGCACTTGTCGCTATTTTGGCTAATGCTAATAAGTTATTGCTGCTAACCGATCAAGAAGGGTTATTTACCAGCGATCCGCGCACAAACGCCGATGCTACTCTCATTGGTGAAGTAACACATATAAACGATGAGCTGCGCCAACTTGCTGGTGGCAGTGGCACAAATTTAGGCACCGGCGGTATGGCGACTAAACTGCAAGCCGCCGACATTGCAAGGCGCGCAGGCGTTGAAGTTATTATTGCTAAAGGCGCAGGCAAAAACGTTATTTTAAAATGCATGAGTGATGAATTACCCGGTACACGTTTTTTAAAACTCACCGCCCCAAAAGATGGCCGTAAAAAATGGCTACTAGCTGGGCCAAAAAGTACCGGCCAAATTGTTATTGATACAGGTGCTATTACAGCGCTGCAAAATAAAGGTGCAAGCTTACTCGCTAAAGGCGTTACTAATGCATTTGGACGTTTTGAACGCGGTGATTTAATTGATTTAATTGATAATAAAAATCAAGTGATTGCACGGGGCTTAACGCGCTTTAGTAGCACCGAGGTAAATAAAATAAAGGGTGCGCATTCTAGTCAAATAGGCCAATTACTCGATTACGATAGTGGCGCAGAAGTACTTCATAGGGATGATATGGTATTGCTATAGAAGCACTTTTAGTAAATTAAATTACTTGAGTGTAATTCTCGCAGTATTACACTTTTTTGATTGTAAATTTGTGCTAAAATCTGGCTCCTTAAATTGTTGTAAGCAGAGCACAGAACATGAAATTAGTTCGTTGGTTTTTAGGTTGTATAATCTTATTCTTTAATTTTGTATTTACTCCTCGCAGTAAAAAGCGTGCAAGCGACGAGCAAGCACAGCTTGATCAGCAAACCTCACAATTTAAACTGTATCAATTTAAAGCATGCCCGTTTTGTGTAAAAGTACGTCGCGCCATTAAACGCGAAGGCTTAAACATAGAAACGCGTGATGCAAAAGACAATGAGCAATATCGTCAAGAGCTACTAGAACAAGGCGGCAAAGTTAAAGTGCCTTGCCTGCGTATAGAGCAAAACGGCCAAGTACAATGGCTGTACGAATCAAACGATATTATTGCTTACTTAAACAAAGTAGCTGCATAAACCACTTTTATTATCTCACTTATTTAAAGAGAATATACCATGACAATTCGCACCCGTGTTGCCCCGTCGCCAACTGGTGACCCGCATCTTGGCACCGCTTATATCGCCTTATTTAACTACTGTTTTGCTAAACAACAAGGCGGTGAATTTGTACTTCGTATAGAAGATACAGACCAAGTACGTAGCACGCCAGAGTCTGAACTTGCGATTATGGATAGCCTACGTTGGTTAGGGCTTGAGTGGGATCATGGTCCTGATGTGGGTGGCGAATTTGGTCCTTACCGTCAATCTGAGCGTAGCGATTTATATAAAAAATACGCGCATCAGTTAGTTGATGATGGTAAAGCGTTTTACTGCTTTGCAACAAGCGAAGAGCTTGATCAAATGCGTGAAGAGCAAATGGCAGAAGGCCTACGCCCTAAATATGACGGTCGTGGTTTAAACCATACAGATGAAGAAATTAAAGCAAACTTAGCTGAAGGCAAACCTTACGTTATACGTATGAAAATCCCAAGCGAAGGCACATTTAAGTTTAACGATTACCTTCGTGATGAAATTGAGATCCCGTGGGAAAACGTAGACATGCAAGTGCTTTTAAAAGCGGATGGTTTCCCAACGTACTTTTTAGCGAACGTAGTTGACGACCACCATATGGAAATTAGTCATATTTTCCGTGGCGAAGAGTGGATTAACTCAGCACCTAAGCTGTTAAAGCTTTATGAAGATTTTGGTTGGGAAGCGCCAGTACTTGGTCACTTACCATTACTACGTAACCCAGATAAATCAAAGCTGTCTAAGCGTAAAAACCCAACGTCTATTAATTACTATAAAGAAATGGGTTACCTGCCAGAAGCCGTGCTTAACTACTTAGGCCGTATGGGCTGGTCAATGCCTGATGAGCGTGAAAAGTTCACACTCAATGAAATGATTGAAAACTTCGACATGAAGCGCGTATCGCTTGGTGGTCCAGTATTCGACGTAGATAAATTAAGCTGGTTAAACGGCATGTGGATCCGCGAAAATCTAACCGACGAGCAGTTAATTCAGCGCTTTGTTGATTGGAAGTTTAATGGCGAAATGCTCGCTAAAATATTACCAGAAGTTAAAACACGTATTAATACGCTGTCGGATATGGTTGAGCTTGCAGGGCACTTTGTAGGTGGTATTCCAACTTACGATCCTGCGCTATTAACAGCCGGCAAAGCAGACGAAAACGTGATTCGCCAAGCGCTACAATTTTTTGTATGGCAGCTTGAAGGTTTACGTAGCTTTGAAAAGCCCGCTATTTTTGCAATTGCAAAAGAAGTTGCAACATTCCACGAGCTTAAGATTAAAGACTTTTTAGAGCCAATATTTGTCGCAATTACTGGCAAAACGTCAAGTACGTCAGTGCTTGATGCAATGGAAATATTGGGGTCTGACCTATCACGCGCCCGTTTACGTGTAGCACTTGCTCATTTAGGTATTTCTAAAAAGCAGGCTAAAAATATAGAGCGTGCGTACCGCGAATACCCAAGTGCATAATTGCTAAACAATGTACTTTTAAAAGCCGAGCTTAGTAAAATAAGTTCGGCTTTTTTGTTTCAGGCTGTTTAGCTATATGACATCGTATTTTGATATTGTTTAACTAAAGTATTAGTACTTAGCCCAATGATACAATAGGGTATATAAACTCATGGGAGGCAGTATGATTGCAACCGTTAAAAACAAAGCCATTTTTAGCAGTAACACATTTTCGATAAACCTTGTTACTTACCCAACCAATCATAGCGTAATGAACCATATTGACCCTGTGCAGCAAGGGCGCTATTACAAGCTCAATTTTGTATTAGAGAAACCTAAAGCGGGTGGGGTATTTAAATGCTCAAAATGCATTATAAATTTATTTAATCGCGTGTATTTGTTCAGACCCGATAAGTACGAACACAGCGTATCTAAAATCGAGTCTGGAAAGCGTGTGCTACTGAGCTTTGCGCTTAATATATAATTTGCACTTTTACTTATTAATAGTCGTAGGCCTGTCCGGTGCATAAAACAGATAAGTCGCAGTACGATACAGAGGTTTCACTACAGGAATTAATAGTAAAAGCATTCCCGCCCCTGCGCATAGCATCAGCTTTAAGTAAATCAATCGCGTTTGATTTAGAGCGATTGTAACTTGCATTATTGCTGCCCATACCGTCGCCATCACAGCTTTCACCTTCTATTCGGCCTAAAAGTGTTGCGCCACTTTCGTGTGCTTCTTGGTCGCTATAAAATTGCTGTAAATCTCTTTTATTAACGTAGGTGCCAATTTCTTGAGATAAAACGCCGTTGTCTATATCTGTATGATAAGTCATGCTTGAACAACCAGTTATTGTGGCGAGCACAGTTATTGTTGCTATAAAACGTAGCATATTCATTAATCCTTTAATTTATTTAAAGTAGTAAATTACTAACAAAATCAAATGCTGGCAATGTTTACTGCTGAGTAAATTGTTAGCATTTGTAAATGTATTTAGATTTTACTGAGCATAGGGTAAGTAAACAAAAAGAAGTGACAAACATTAACCAACCAATGGCATAAAATAGCCCACTCTAAGCGCTGCGTTTTATAAAAAACATAGCCGTATCCTAAGCCTGCAATAAATGAAACCAATACATAGTTAAATCCTCCAGCAAAATGCGCCAAAGCAAACACTGCAGCTGTCATTATTGGAGCAAGTAGCGCTAGGCGAGTAGATGTGATTATTTGGCTAAGTTTGGTTTGTAATAAACCTCTAAACAAAGCTTCCTCAGTTACACAGGTAAATAAAAGATTAATAGCAATAAAGGCTAACCAAAAGTTGGGCACTTTTGGGTTAAAGCTTACAAGTCCAAGTGTTAAAGCCGCAGTGAGCGAAGCTAAAACAGTAGCAATAATTATAAAAATAGGTTGTTTAACGTTTAATGGGCCTGCTTTATTAGAGTCTGCTTTTAAAGCTTTTTTATTCGAATAAAAGTAAGCACAAAGGAATAACCCAGCCATAGCTTTATCAAAATTAGCATAAAGGGTAAAAGCAATCGCATCGCTTGTAATACACTCATCTATAACAATAGGGAGGTTATTAAAACCAGGCACCCAATGAAGTGCTAATGCCAATGAGGAAACTATAAAAACAGTACTTAATATAGCGCGTATTATTGCCCGCTTTGTATTTAGCACACTGTAGTATAAAACAACGTAAAGCCCAGTACTGAGCAGTGCATATAAATTTATGTAACCTTGAAAATACGCACTTACAACACCTAAAGCTAGTAAGTAGTGCCAAAGGGGTTGCCGCATTATTGATATTTTGCAGTACGGAAAAACACATATAATTGATAGCGCTAATAAATAAAAAGTCATTGTTTTTTATTGCTCTGTTTTATTTAGCCATTAATCTAACAGATTCGACCTCTCAATATTTTTTTTCTGGTAATATAGATAGGTTATAAGCAGTTTAAGCAGTGAACAAACTATGTTAAGTCCTTTTTTTCAGCAGCATGCTGATTATGTTTCTATCTCTCGTGAGCAGGGTTGTCGATTCGCTAAATGCGTTGCTGACGATTACAATCCACTTCACGACAAAGATGCCAAAAAGTTTTGCGCGCCAGGGGACTTACTTTTTTCATTGGTACTAGACCGCTACGGTATTAGTGAACAAATGGAATTTACTTTTGCTGGTATGGTTGATGAAAACACCAAACTTAATTTTCCTGAGGGAGCTGATGAGTTTGATGTTACCAATGGCGAAAAAGTAATTTTAAAGGTAAAGCGCAGCGGTAAAACCAGCCAATGCCCAGCATTAACTAATAGTCTTATAAAAAATTATGTTGAGTTTTCTGGTACTACTTTTCCGCATGTAATTATTCCATTAATGGGCAAGCAAGAGGTAATGATAAACCCTGCTCGTCCGATGGTGATTTACGAATCAATGCTTATCAATCTTGATAATCTTAATATTACAGAACCAGAACTTGAGTTTGCAGAGCCTAGTTTTGAGTATGCCGGTAAGCGCGGAAAAATCACACTACGTTTTAACCTGTTAGAAAACGGCGTTAAAGTGGGTAGTGGTGAAAAGCACATGGTGGTTTCGGGTATTCGCGAATACTGCCAAGCAACAGTTGATGATTTAATCGCGTTTTACAACGAACGTAAAGCGACACTAAAGCCAGCTTAAAGCTACAGAAAATTATAAAAGGCGCTAAATACAACTGTTATTTAGCGCCTTTTTTATTGGTTTTTTATTGTTTTAGCGCTAAAGCGAAAGTGAGTAACTACGATTAAATACTTTTCTGAACTGGTTAATTTACGCAGTACAGTAATATGCGTACAATAGCGCTCTTTGTTATTTTAAAGCTAAGCCTATGTCTGCCACTACGTTCTCATCACTTAATCTCGACCCGTTATTATTAACTGCGATTGAGCAAAATAATTACACTCAACCTACCGCAATTCAGATTAAAACCATTCCGCCTATTTTAGCCGGAAGTGATGTAATGGGCAGTGCACAAACAGGTACAGGTAAAACAGCTGCTTTTGTTTTACCGCTGTTACATAAGCTTTTAAATACACCTAAAAAAGATGAACCAGGCGTTGCTCGTGTTGTAATTTTAACGCCAACCCGTGAGCTTGCTCAGCAAGTATTTGCAAGCTTTGAAAAGTACGCACAAGGCACTAACATTAATGGTGCTTTAGCGTATGGCGGCGTAAGTATTGGTCCACAAATAAAAGCACTTAAAACAGCCCAAGTTATAGTGGCAACACCTGGGCGTTTACTTGATCATATAGTTAAAGGCAGTGTGGTGCTTTCAAGCGTAGACTCCTTAGTGTTTGACGAAGCTGACCGCATGCTTGATATGGGTTTTATTGATGAAATTAGACGTATATTGCGCCATATCCCAGGCGATCGCCAAACCTTACTATTTTCAGCTACGTTTGATGACAGCGTGTTTGAGCTCAGTAAAAAGTTATTAAAAAACCCAGAGCTAATTGAAGTTGATAAACGTAACTCAGCAGCCGTTGAAGTAGAGCAAGTTATTTACGCTGTAGATGAGGATCGTAAGCGCGAGCTTGTATCGCACATGATTGGCATGAAAAACTGGCGCCAAGTGCTTATTTTTACCCGCACAAAACAAATGGCTGATCAGCTCGCTAAAGAAATGTGTAAAGACGGTTTAAAAACCGAGTCAATCCATGGCGACAAATCACAAGGCGCGCGCGACCGCGCACTACAAAACTTTAAAGATGGTATTACACGAGTACTTGTTGCAACGGATGTAGCCGCGCGTGGTTTAGATATTTCAACACTTAGATACGTAATTAACTTTGAGCTACCATACATTGCAGAGGATTACGTACACCGTATTGGTCGTACAGGTCGTGCAGGTGAGCAAGGGCTTGCTATGTCGTTGGTTAGTATTGATGAGCAATGGTTACTAGAAGAAATAGAAGTACTACTCGATACGCGTTTAACGCCACAATGGTTAGCAGGCTACGAGCCCGATCCAAATAAAAAGCCAAAAGATAATCGTAAAAATACTAATAAGTCGCGAAAAGATCGCGATAAAAAGCGTATTACCGGTAAAAGAGAGCCAAGTAGACGCCGTAAATAATAGCTTTTCCTTTGCTTTTTTGCCTATACTGGAGCTATTAAATAGCCGAGGTAAAGCAATGTTTGAAATTGATCAATGGGCATTTTCTGGTATTGATGGCCAAATATCTTTGCATAAATGGCAAAAAACAATCGACCTTATAACGGGGCTTTTTTCAGCCCCGTCTGGTTATATAGTTCAGGCAACAAGCAAAGGCTATCGCGTTGTTATTAGAAGTAACGAAGGTGGCTCTAACTTTGAGACCAACCCTATACTCCCTCCTCAAACTCCTCTGTTTTGTCGCCACGTAGCTGAAACTAACAATACATTATATGTTAATGATGCAAGTAATAATGATGCATGGAACACCCTACCAGAAGTAGTTGAAGACGGTGTTGAATCCTACCTAGGTTTACCCATTCATTGGCCTGAAGGCGAAGTGTTTGGCACGTTATGTTTAAAAGACACTAAAATAACAAGCTATACCGATGAATACTTTGAACTCATAGAACAGCTACGCGATTTGATTGAAGACGACTTAGCGCTTGTTTATAGCTATGAGCAAATGCGTGAAATAGCCATGTTAGACTCATTAACGAATATTTATAATCGCCGAGCACTTAACTTACTAGCTCAGCAAAAGCTTAACTTAGCACTGCGTTTAGGCTTTGACGTGTGTTGTTTGTTTATCGATATAAACGACTTTAAAAAATTAAACGACACCTGCGGACATGAAGTGGGCGACAAAGCCTTAATTATATTGGCAGATACGCTAAAAACGCATTTAAGAGATGCTGATATAGTAGGGCGCTTAGGTGGCGATGAGTTTGTTGCAATAATGCAAGTAAGCGATAAAAGCAAGATTAACTACATCATGGATAAAATTTCGACTGAGTATTCAAAAGCCTTACTCAAAGAAGACGTTTGCGATTTATCGCTTAGTATTGGTTATAGTTTTACTAATAAGCAAAAGCAGCCCTTTGAAGCGCTATTAAATGATGCAGACCACGCAATGTATAAAAATAAACAAGCGTATAAGCTCGCTAAAAAGGCACAATAATAAAAGGAGGTTCGTCATGACTCATGCCACACAAACTTGGCTGGTTTTTTCTGCGATAGGTTTTATTTTTTCCTTAGCAATAATAAGCTTATTTGAAACGTTCCCTAGCATTAGATTTATATCTAATGAGGGAATAATTTTTGGTGTTATGTGCTCCTCTATGGGGTTTGCCTTAAAAAGGCTTGAGAGTAATAACCAAAAACACCTTCAATAAATAGCTTAAGCTGCAAATCTTTACTTGTATTTATTAATTAATTTTTCAAAGAACGGACATAAAAAAGCAAGCCATGAGGCTTGCCAAGAAGGGTGTTAATTAGCTCTAACCTAGCTTTTAAGCTATTAGCTTTTCCGCAAGGTTCAATTCCATAATGGCTTTTAATAAACGGTATAAATTAATTGACGCGTCAATTTCTTCTTTACGGTTTGTTAAGCTTTCAATATTTAAGCCCAGCGGTACATCTAAATGCGCACAGCTTTTAAGTATTAAGTCGAGGTTTTCGCGGCAAATACGGACTGATTCGCTTAATGTATTGTCTGCATCAAGCATGCGCCATTTAGTTGCCTCTGGCACTGAGATACCCAACCATTGCATAAACTCTAAGGTTTTTTCGCCGCCGCACGGGGTAAACGTTAATATAATACGTTGAGGTGTAATCCCTTGTGCTTTACATGTACGTGCGTAGCTAGTAATTAACTCTATAGTCGCTTGTGCATCGTAAACAGCTTGCGATATAAAAAACTGACAACCTTGTGCTGTTTTTTCTATTAATCGTTCGTGCTCATTTCGTTTACTTGAATGGCGCTCGGCAATCGTAACGCCACCTAAAAAGAAATCATCTGATTGCTCAGCCAT
Organism: Pseudoalteromonas sp. NZS71; assembly: GCF_015864715.1. Lineage (NCBI taxonomy): Bacteria > Pseudomonadati > Pseudomonadota > Gammaproteobacteria > Alteromonadales > Pseudoalteromonadaceae > Pseudoalteromonas > Pseudoalteromonas sp. NZS71. Next base: position 41,338 of record NZ_JADYWS010000002.1, read on the forward strand.
CGCTTTATAAGCATCTGGCAGGCTTAGCTTTATATCGCCTATCGATGATGGGCTACCTACTAAAACTACATTTTGTAAATCGTAGTCGTTTTTAGTTTCACTTAGCCAATCTTTAAATTCGCCTACGCCACGCTGCGCCACACTTTTATAAGTAATCACATCTTGTGCAGATAAATTACGAAGTAAATGGCTGTATTCACGCGGATCAACGGTTTGTTTAAACGCAAATGGACGGTCTTGATTAGTGCGGCTGCTTTCGTCTTGAATGTCATAAATTATCACGCCGTCGTATTCAATTTCGTGTAAGCGACCTAATAGCTTTTCTGCAATGGTTTTTAATTGCGCTTTATCGGTGCCAATTTTAGGCGGGGTAGTACCAATAAGATAAACACCTTGGTTGGTGTCCACTATCTTCTCTTTTAGTGATAAAGCCATAATCCTCATTCCAGCTAAGTTTGTTTTGATGGATTTAATATAGCAGCCATTTAGACGTCTAGATAGATTTATTTAATGAAAGTTTTTCAATTAACATGATGTTTATTCATAGTGCTTGTTCCCATAATTTATAATTGACACAGTTGTTTACATAATAAATTCCCTTGGGGCTCTTATATTTATTGGCTTTGGGGCATAATTAAAGAGTTAAATCTGACAACAAATTTGCTCAATTTAAAAAGGGACAACAATGAAATTTAAATTATTAGCAACCAGCTTAGCGGTATCGCTGGCGTTAACAGGTTGCGCCATGCAACAAAACCAAAGCACGCAAACAACTGCACAACAAGAACAAGTAAATAAAGCTGATGACCGTGTTTTCTCGCAAGATTATTTAATTGAAGAGCTAGAAAACGGCTTACGTGTCATGGTTGTTAAAACCGACTACCCTGATGTAGTGTCGCTGCAAATTCCGGTATCGGTTGGGTCGCGTAACGAAGTTGAAGAGGGCAAAACAGGCTTTGCTCACTTTTTTGAACACATGATGTTTAAAGGCTCACAAAAATACCCTGAAGATGTGTACTCAGACATATTAAAAAATTCAGGTGTTGATAACCGCGCTTATACAACAAACGATTTTACAAACTACCATTTAAACTTTTCAAAACAGCATCTTGATAAAGTGCTTGAGCTTGAAGCTGATATTTTTCAAAACTTAACCTACACCGAAGAGCAATTTAGAACAGAAGCACAAACGGTAAAAGGTGAGTACTTAAAAAACAACGCGAGCCCAATTCGTAAATTATTAAGCGCTGTACGCGAAGAAGCGTTTGATAAGCACACGTATAAACACACCACTATGGGCTTTTTTAAAGACATAGAAGCCATGCCAGATCAAATGGCGTACGGGAAAGAGTTTTTTGCTAAATTTTATAAACCTGAGTATGTGTCACTTGTTATTGTGGGCGATGTAGATCCACAAGCAACAATGGCAATGGTTAAAAAGCATTGGGGTAGCTGGAAAAAGGGTAACTATGTTGCTGACATTAAAGCAGAGCCTGTTCAACAAGCACCAAAATATTTGCACCAGCAAGATGAAGCGCTACCAGGGCATTGGTTACTTGTATCGTACAAAGGCGCTGCGTGGGAGCCTGCTAAAAAAGACAGAGCGGCACTTGATTTAATCTCACAGCTTTATTTTTCAAATAATTCAGATTTATATCAAGAGCTAGTGGTCGACAAAAAAATTGCCAGCCAAATGTTTACCTATAACCCAGAGACCAAAGATCCGGGTTTATTACACGTATTTGTTAAAGTAGAAAACGCAGATGATTTAGCCACTGCGCGCGATGCCATTAACCGAACTTATGCAAAAGCACGCACTGAGCTTGTTGATGAGCAAAAGTTGAGTGATTTAAAATCGAACCTTAAATACAGCTTTATTAATGGCTTGGATTCATCGCAAGCGATTGCATCAACTCTTGCCAGCTACATGCATTTTGAGCGCGATCCTGAGGTTATAAACCAGCTGTATAAATCGGCAGATAACATCACCAGCGCAGATATTAAAGCCGTTGCTAACAAATACTTTACTGATAACGCACGTACCACATTAACGATGTCGGCACTTGATAAAGCCCCAGGTTTCGAGCAAGAGGTTGATTTAAATGCGCTTACTGCAAAGCTTGAACAAGCACCTGCGGCACCTGTATTTAAAGTACTTGATAAAACCAATAGCTCGCCATTAATTGATGTTAACTTTTTATTCAATACCGGTGCGGCTGCCGACCCACAAGGTAAAAAAGGTGTTGCTGCGCTCACTGCGGCTATACTTGCACAAGGTGGCTCAGAGGCGACAAGCTATAAAGATATTCAAAAAGCACTTTATCCGCTTGCGGGTAGCTTTGGCTATCAAATAGATAAAGAAATGCTGTCGTTTCAAGGGCGTATTCATAAAGATAATGCGGCGCAGTGGTATACACTTGTGAGCGATCAATTACTAAACCCAGGTTTTAGAGATGACGATTTTAAGCGCCTTAAAAAAGAAATGATCGACGGCATTAAGTCAGGCTTAAAAGCATCTAACGATGAAGAGCTAGGCAAAGAAGTGCTATACAGTGCGCTTTACAAAAATCACCCTTATGAAAGTTACAACTACGGTGATATTTCGGATTTAGAAGCGTTGACGCTAGATGATGTTAAAGCGTTTTATAACAGCGAGCTTACGCAATCTAAACTCACGGTTGGCTTAATTGGGGCTGTGCCTGCAAAGCTTAAAGCTAAAATGATGAGCGATTTTGCAACGCTACCAAAAGGTGAGCAAAGCCGTTTAAGTATTCCTGATGCACCAGCGCTTAAAGGTCATCATGCAACTATTGTAGAAAAATCGGCGCAATCGACAGCGGTATCGTTTGGTTTTCCTATTGATACAATAAGAAGTAGCGAAGACTGGACAGCCCTTTGGCTTGTGCGTTCGTACTTTGGTGAGCACCGTAGTTCTAACAGCTTTTTATATGAGCGCATTCGTGAAACTCGCGGTATGAACTATGGCGATTACGGATACATTGAATACTTTCCACGTGGTATGTTTCAAACCAAGCCTGATGCAAATCTAGGGCGCTCTGAGCAAATATTTCAAGTGTGGTTACGCCCACTTCGCTCTAATAACGATGCGCACTTTGCAACACGTACCGCCTTGTTTGAGCTAGATAAGCTAATTAAAAATGGTATGAGCGAAGATGACTTTGAAGCAACGCGTAACTTTTTAATTAACTTTGTGCCGCAAATGGTGGCAAGTCAAAACCGCCAATTAGGTTACGCACTTGATAGCGAATTTTACAACATAGATAGCTTTGTAAGTTACGTAACTAACAAACTTAAAACGCTAACGCTTGCTGATGTAAATCGCGTTATTAAAGAAAACTTACAAACAGACAATGTTCACTATGTGTTTATAACCGCAGACGGCGCTGATATGCAAAAACGTTTAGCATCGCAGCAAACCTCACCAATGGTTTACAACACAAAAAAACCAGCGGAACTAGTTGCTGAGGATAAAGTAATTGCTGATTACAAATTAGCAATTCCTGCAAAAAATATTGAAGTAGTAAAAGTTGAAAAAGTATTTCAATAATTTAAGTGGTTTTTAATGGTTGGAAAGTGCCCTAACTTATGGGGCACTTTATATCTTTAATGACTCTGTAGTAGGGTCCTTTAATTAATGAAACGCGCATCATATATTTTGATGGCAATACCAATAATCATAATTATTAAACTAATGAGAAGTAATATATTTATTCCACGCTTTTCTTTATTTTTTAATTCAGAGTCATCACTCATTTTGAATTCCTCATTTCTATTTGTTTATGTAAAAAATCAATAAAACTAAATATAGCTTAGCTCGGTATAATGAACAAACTTAGCTTAAATCCTAATTAATTTAGCGTTTTTTTACGCCGTCAGCTGTACGTCAGTCCGTATTTTTTCATATGACAGGTGAGCTTTCGTATGTTGCTAGCTTTTGATTTTTATTAATTTACTATATTTTAAGTATGTATTGGTAATTTTAGCTACTGTCGTATAACTTAATCTAAAAAATGGGTACGTATTTGAAATATCATTTCTGGGTGCTAGGGCGTGTTGAACTCTGTGGATTGAAATTTGTTCAATCTAGGGTCGATTTAATCGCGGCGCGAGGTTTGTAACCTAGTGGGCTAAGTAAAAACCGAGCAACAAAGAGTTAATCGTCCCTAGTTATATCTAATAACCAGAACAAATAACTAAGGGATTAACACCTTAGGCTTTAAATCCGTTAGACTTGGGAAAAGGCTATTTTATATCAACTTAAGGCAGTGCAGTATTATGCGTCATGCAATTTGGCAACAGCTTCGCGACGAAGCTAACGATGTAGTAACACGTGAACCATTATTAGCAAGTCATGTTTATTCATGCATTTTGAATCATGATTGTTTAGGTTCGGCATTGAGCTTTATTGTTGCTAATAAGTTGGCTGATGCGGTGGTATCGGCATTCACTATCCGAGAGCTGTTTGACCAAGCATTTGTAAAATGTGACCGTATGCTATCTTTTGTTGCTGAGGATATTAAAGCGGTAAAAGACCGCGACCCTGCATCAGAAACCTATCTTACGGTTATATTAAATCTAAAAGGTTTTCATGCTATTCAGGCACACCGTTTGGCTAATTGCTTGTGGCAACAAAACCGCAAAGAGTTAGCGCGCTTTATTCAAAGCCGTAACTCTGAAGTGTTTGGGGTTGATATTCACCCAGCATGTAAAGTAGGTAAAGGCATTATGTTTGACCACGCAACCGGTATTGTTATTGGTGAAACAGCGGTAATTGAAGATAATGTATCAATTTTGCAATCTGTAACGCTTGGCGGTACAGGTAATGAGCAGGGCGATCGTCATCCTAAAATTAGAGCGGGTGTATTAATTGGCGCTGGCGCTAAAGTGCTTGGTAATATTGAAGTAGGTGAGGGCGCACGAATTGGTGCGGGCTCAGTTGTACTTAGCAATGTTCCACCACACACAACCGCTGTTGGCGTACCCGCTAAAATTATTGGTCGACCGGATTGTGAGTGTCCGGCGCAAAGTATGAACCAAAACTTTTTAGCAAATCCTGAGCCTGAAAACGAATCGCACACGAGTGCAATGCTATAAGTAATTAAAAAATAATAAAACTTAAAAGGAATTAACATGAACAAGAATAGTTTATTGGCTCTAGGGATTGGGTTTATTGCGGGTGTAGGTTTAACTTGGAGCTACTTTAACGCAGCTTCAAGTCATCCAGAATCTGTTAAGTCGCAGCCAAGTTATGAAAAACAGCAAAAGCTTCATACTGAACAACAAAGTAATGAAGTATTAAGTAATGCAGACTCTGCAGTACCTGAGCAAGATGCTAGTGTAGAGCCCGCTGAAGACACGCCTCCAACCTATTCAGAAACCCAAATGCTTGATGAACTACCTTTAGAAGAGCAAGTAACTCAGCTTAAGCAGCAACTCGCCGAACAGAAAGCGACAGTTAAAAGCATTTTAAAGCAAATGAGAGGTCCTTCAGATTTTGAGAAGATCTTACGTGATAAATTTGAAAAGCAAACGCGTGACGAAGAATGGGCTTATCGTACTGAAATGGCATTACAAGATTTTTTATTAACAGCTGATTTAGCGATTATACCCGATGTTGTTAGTGCAAAATGTAAAACGACGATATGTGAATTTGAACTAGCCGCACCCGCTGATAACGACACATTTGATAATTCTCAATGGCGAGAGCTAAACGACAAGTTGATGAAGCAAGAGTTTTGGCAACAATTTAAAAGCACTACCTCCACATCAAGCGATAGCGAGCTTAAATTGTTGCTAAGTACAGAGTTTTAAGTAATACCAACTTTATGTAATAGGTATAACCTGTGATTCTATAGAGCCATCAACGAGCTCTGTAATCAAAACATCGCCTGTTTTAATTTGCCCCACAGATTTAACCACTTTGCCTTGTTGTGTTTTAGTGATGCTATAGCCGCGCGCTAAAACATTAAGCGGACTTACTGAATCTAACCTGCTTGCTTGCAGTGCTAAGCTATTATTCGCTTGCTGTAACTGATGTTGTATAGCTTGGTTTAGCCTAGCTTGTAATTGCGAAAGTTGATGGCTTGCTGTAGCGAGTTTTTTATCGGGTGATTGGCGCATTAAACGCGGCGTTAAGTTATTGAGTGTGCGTTCTTGTTGGTATAAACGATTACGCATCGCCTGTTGCAGCGCAATGCTTAGCTCATCCAAACGTTGTGATTTTTGATTAAGCTGATTACGCGGATGACATAAATTAAGGCGGTGTTGTAACTGCGTTGCTAGTGCGCGCTTGTCGGCAATGCCGTGCTTAAACGCGTTAGATAAACGATTAACTAATTGCGTTACTTTGTTGTGTAACTCTTGCGTATTTGGGCTTACAAGCTCAGCTGCGGCTGATGGGGTCGCTGCACGAACATCAGCAACGTAATCGCTAATAGTGGTATCTATTTCGTGGCCTACCGCACTTACTATGGGTAATTCACTTTTGAAAATAGCGCGGGCGAGCTGTTCGTGATTAAAACACCATAAATCTTCAAGTGATCCGCCGCCTCGCCCTAAAATAAGTACGTCTACTTCATCACGTGTGTTGGCTAATTCAATTTGGTTAATTAAATGCACGTGCGCTTCTTTGCCTTGTACCATAGCAGGGTAAATGATGACTTCTAGCTGCGGTGCACGGCGTTTGAGTACCGTTAAAATATCTTTTATAGCAGCGCCGGTTGCTGAGGTAATAACACCAATGCGATTAATATTTTGGGGCAATGGCTGTTTGTGAGCAGAGCTAAATAATCCTTCGGCGGCTAAACGCATTTTAAGCGCATCAAATTCTTGTTTTAGCTGGCCTTCGCCTGCGGGTTCCATATGCTCAACAATAAGCTGGTAGTCACCGCGAGGTTCATAAAGCGATACACGCGCTTTTACTGTAACTTGTGCGCCATTTACAGGGCGGTAGCTTTGGTTGCGATTATTGCCTCGCCACATGGCGGCTTTAATTTGTGCTTTATCGTCTTTTAACGAAAAGTACCAATGTCCAGATGCAGGGGTAATAAAGTTAGAAATTTCGCCCGTGAGCACTAAAGATGCAAAACCTTGCTCAAGGATTGTGCGAATTTCTCTATTAAGGCGTGAAACGGTGTAAACCGCCTGCGAAGGCTTCGAAAACATAAAAAACAACCTAAAACTATTTATAAAGCAAGGGTCTATTGATCTTTGCAGGTTAAAATTTGTTCAAACTAAGGGCGATTTAATCGCGGCGCGAGGTTTGTAACCTAGTGGGCTAAGTAAAAACCGAGTAACAAAGAGTTAATCGCCCCTAGGCTGAACCCTTTGGGCAGCGCTTGTTTGGCATTGATGCTACGTTATCGCCTATTTATGGGGAATAACCACACTACATAGGCTCTGCCTTGCCTAAATACCTAACAAACTGCTGCAAATTTAACCTTAAAAGGCCAATAGACCCTATATTATCATAAATATTTGCGAAATATTATTTACTCATGCCAACAACGCTGTTAAAATTTGGCCGCAATTCCTTATCTTAGATCCACATGTGAGAAGTTGCCAAAATGCTTAGAATCGCTAAAGAAGCTCTTACCTTTGATGACGTACTTTTAGTACCTGGTCATTCTACTGTTTTGCCACACACGGCAAATATTTCAACTCGCTTAACGCGTGGTATCAAACTTAACTTGCCGCTTATTTCAGCATCTATGGATACTGTTACAGAAGCTCGTTTAGCTATTGCCCTTGCGCAAGAAGGTGGTCTTGGTTTTATTCATAAAAACATGACTATTGAAGAACAAGCGAAAAACGTACGTAAAGTTAAAACCTACGAAGCAGGTATTGTTTCATACCCTGTAACGGTTACTGCCGATTTAACAATTGCAGATGCAATTGAGCTTTCGCACGAAAAAGGTTTTTCAGGCTTTCCGGTTACCGATAGCAATAATGTGCTTGTAGGCATTGTTACTAGTCGTGATATGCGTTTTGAAACTAAGCTTGAACAGCCTGTTTCTACCGTTATGACTAAAAAAGAAAAGCTTGTTACCGTTAAAGAAGGCGCAGCACGCGAAGAAATTTTAGGCTTAATGCACGAACACCGCATTGAAAAAATCCTTGTTGTTGATGATGAATTTAAACTTAAAGGCATGATCACAGTAAAAGATTACCAAAAAGCCCAAGACAAACCTGACGCATGTAAAGACGACCAAGGTCGTTTACGTGTAGGTGCTGCTGTAAGTGTTGGTGCAGGTACTGATGAGCGTATTGCTGCATTAGTAGAAGCGGGTATTGATGTTTTACTTATCGATACATCGCATGGTCACTCTCAAGGTGTTATTGACCGTGTTACTAAAACGCGTAAAGAGTACCCAGACTTACAAATTATTGCAGGCAACATAGCAACAGCTGAAGGTGCGATTGCACTTGCTGATGCGGGAGCGGATGCAGTTAAAGTAGGTATCGGCCCAGGTTCTATTTGTACTACACGTATTGTTACCGGTTGTGGCGTTCCACAAATTACCGCTATTTCAGATGCTGTTGAAGGCTTAAAAGGTCGCGACATTCCTGTTATTGCTGATGGTGGCATTCGTTTTTCTGGTGATATTGTTAAAGCACTTGTTGCTGGTGCATCGTGTGTAATGGTGGGTTCACTTCTTGCTGGTACTGAAGAAGCACCAGGTGAAGTTGAATTATACCAAGGTCGTTATTACAAATCTTACCGTGGTATGGGCTCATTGGGCGCGATGGATCAAAAAGAAGGTTCATCAGATCGTTACTTCCAAAAATCAAACGAAGCAGACAAGTTAGTACCTGAAGGTATTGAAGGTCGCGTAGCTTACAAAGGCCCTATTGCAACGATTATTCATCAGCAAGTGGGCGGCCTGCGAAGTGCTATGGGCTTAACGGGTTGTGCAACAATTGAAGAGCTAAATACAAAACCACAATTTGTACGTGTTACTTCAGCAGGTATGGGTGAGTCGCATGTTCATGATGTGCAAATCACTAAAGAAGCACCAAATTACCGCTTAGGTTAAGCACCTTAATTAGATAAATTATTGGGCTTGTTTTACAGGCCCTCTTTTTAGCCCTTTATAAATATCGGTTGCATTAAATCAACGTTTAATAAAATTGGTATTCAAAGTGGCAGTTAGCATCAGACTTTACGAGATACTCCATGAGCAAAGATATTCACGATTCACGAATTCTCATTTTAGACTTTGGTTCACAATACACACAATTAATCGCCCGTCGTATACGCGAAATAGGTGTTTACTGTGAGCTGTGGGCATGGGATGTGACTGAAGAGCAAATCCGCGAGTTCAACCCACAAGGTATTATTCTTTCTGGTGGTCCAGAATCAACAACACTTGAAAACAGCCCGCGCGCTCCTGAGTATGTGTTTAATGCAGGCGTGCCTGTGCTAGGCATTTGTTATGGCATGCAAACAATGGCAGCTCAACTTGGTGGAAGTGTACATAGCTCTGATAAAAAAGAGTTTGGCTACGCACAAGTTGAAAAAGTAGGCAGCTGTGCATTATTTGATGCAATTGAAGACCATATTACTGATGGCGGCAACGGCATACTCGACGTATGGATGAGCCATGGCGACAAAGTAATGGATATTCCAGCTGGTTTTGCAACAACAGCTAAAACATCTACTTGTCCACATGCTGCAATGTCTAACGAAGAAAAACGTTTTTACGGTGTACAGTTTCATCCAGAAGTTACACACACGCACCAAGGTCAGCGCTTATTAGAGCGTTTTGCTATTGATATTTGTGGCTGTGAAAAATTGTGGACTGCTGCAAAAATTATCGATGATGCTATCGAGCGTATTAAAGAAACAGTTGGCGATGACGAAGTTATTTTAGGCCTCTCTGGTGGTGTTGATTCATCGGTTGTGGCTATGCTTATTCACCGTGCAATTGGCGAAAGACTAACATGTGTATTTGTTGATAATGGTTTACTTCGTTTAAACGAAGGCCAACAAGTAATGGACATGTTTGGTAATAAATTTGGCTTAAACATTGTTAAAGTTGAAGCTGAAGAGCAGTTTTTAAATGATCTAGCGGGTAAGTCAGACCCAGAAGATAAACGTAAAGCCATTGGTCATACGTTTATTAATGTATTTGATGAGCAAGCCAAAAAGCTTAAAAATGCAAAATGGTTAGCGCAAGGTACAATTTATCCTGATGTAATTGAATCAGCGGCATCTGCAACTGGTAAAGCGCATGTTATTAAATCTCACCACAATGTGGGCGGATTACCAGATGACATGAAAATGGGCCTAGTTGAGCCATTACGTGAATTATTCAAAGATGAAGTACGTAAAATTGGCCTAGAGCTTGGTTTACCGTACGACATGCTTTACCGTCACCCTTTCCCTGGACCAGGTTTAGGTGTGCGTGTACTTGGCGAAATCAAAAAAGAATACTGTGATTTATTACGTCGCGCTGATGCGATTTTCATCGAAGAGCTTCACAAAGCTGAGCTTTACCATAAAGTAAGCCAAGCGTTTACTGTATTCTTACCAGTTAAATCGGTAGGGGTTATGGGCGATGCACGCAAGTACGATTGGGTTGTATCACTTCGTTGTGTGGAAACAATCGACTTTATGACAGCGCGCTGGTCACATTTACCTTATGAGTTTTTAGGTGTGGTATCAAACCGTATCATTAATGAAATAGATGGTATTTCTCGTGTTGTTTACGATATTTCAGGTAAACCACCTGCAACTATCGAATGGGAATAATTAATTTTAGTTTTAATTAACTAAGTTTAAGTGATTAAAAAACGGTGAATTAGCATGCTAATTCGCCGTTTTGTTTATTTAAAAAGCAGTTAAACTAAAAGAGTGATTTTTCTCTTTACCTTTGGCGAAACTTCTCTATAATTCGTCGTCATTGCAGGGGCGTAGTTCCAATTGGTAGAACAGCGGTCTCCAAAACCGATGGTTGGGAGTTCGAATCTCTCCGCCCCTGCCATTTCTTCTTTACATCGTTTTTATTACTTCTTATATTGTTCAAATGTCTAATCTACTGAGTTGTTATGCATCCACGTTACGCAGCTATTTTTGATATAGAAAATCTTGAACTCAATCAACATTATTGTCCTCAAGCAAATGAGCAAGCTAATACTTTATCGCAAAGCACGATAGCTAGTTCTTTAACGCTAAATGAGCAACTACTTGCAGACATTAAACTCAGTGCAGAACCTATTATTATAAATAGCGTTGTACAGGGCAGTGAGATGCAATTAAACGACAATAAGCTTACATTGCCAACCCCACAGCTCAACGCCTCTGAGAAGCGTGCTTTATGGGCTTTAATGAGTGAATACCTTGATAAACTTTAAATCAGTAGATGAAACTGCAATACCTCAATTAATGGCCATCGAAACAGCGTGTCATAGCCATCCGTGGACTTTAAATACAATGGGTTCATGTATAGGCGGGCGCTATTTTAATGTTGCCGCATTTGATGAGGCAAGCATGATTGGTTTTTATATTGGTGAAAAAGCAGGGCCTGATTTTACACTTATGGATATTTGTGTAACACCAAGTCACCAGGGTAAGGGTATTGCAAGGCAGTTGTTAGCGCAGTTTATTGAATATGGTGAGCAGCAAAATGCTGAAAACCTCTTTTTAGAAGTTCGCGAATCAAATACGCGTGCTATTGCGCTGTACGAGCGCGCAGGCTTTGCTGAGATGTCAGTGCGTAAAAACTACTACCCAAGTGATAACCCTGCTAAAAATGGCTTTGAAGACGCTATTTTAATGGGTATGGCGCTAGGTTTAAACTTTTCATAATTAAAGTCGGTAATTAGCATTTAAAATATAGAGCCGCTAAAGTACTGCATTTGTACCGTTTTGTAACTTTGCTTTTTAGGTTACTTTGTCGCTAATTGCTTGCTCAATGGCTGCTATTAAATCATTTACCAGCTCGTCTCTTGGTACTTTATTGTTACTTTTTAAGTTCTCTTCAAGTGCCGCAGCGCTATGGTAAATTTCATCAAAGTTAAAGCATCCAGAACTACCTTTAACACTGTGCGCTATACCTCTTAATGCTTCCCAATCATCACAATGCTGCAAAGCTTTAACTTCTTCTAAATATGTAGGTAAGTTAGCTAAGTAATTATCGGCAATTTGCTGAAACTTTTCGCTCTTTAATAGGCTATCCCATTTATTTTGATTATCTTTTTCAAGATGCAGGTAGCTTACGAGTACGTTTTCCAGAGCATCTTTATCAATGGGTTTAGCCAGTGCTTTGTCGCATCCAGCTTCTAGATAAGTGCCTATATCATGGTTCATTACATTGGCAGTAAGGGCAATAATAGGGCCATCATACGCTGCATGACGAAGCATTTTAGTCGCTTCTAATCCGCCCATTACAGGCATTTGCATATCCATAATAATAAGTTGGTAGTCGTTTACGAGCGCCATTTCTACAGCTTGTGCGCCATTACTGGCAATATCGGGTTCAAGGCCCCAGGTTTGCAGTAATAATTTAATTAATAGTTGGTTATCTGGGTTATCCTCAGCCACTAATATATTGGCGTCGAAGCTATTGGTTGCAAACGATAAGAGAGGGTCTTTCTCTGGTATTAACTGGCTTTCTTGCGTTAAAAACTCAAGCATGGGTTGATCATCAGATAGCTGACATGCCACCCTAATTGTAACTCGGCTACCTACACCCACTTCACTTTCAAGGTTTACATCGCCACCAAGTAACAGTGCTAAGTTTTTAGAAATACACAACCCAAGACCTGTACCACCAAAACGACGTGTAGTTGTGGCATCGGCTTGTTCAAACGGCTTAAATACACGTTCTATTTGATGCTCAGACATACCAATACCAGTATCTTTAATTACAAACTCTAGCTTTTGACTTGCTTGTAAATAATGCACACAAATAGACACGCTACCATTTTCGGTAAATTTAACGGCGTTATTAGCAATGTTTATAAGTATTTGTTTTAAGCGGGTCACATCACTATAAATGGTGCGGGGTAGCGGCAGTTGATAGTCGATATTAAGGGTTAATTGTTTTTCTTGTGCCAGTGGTTGAATAATTGATTCAATGTCGTGCACAAGCTGCACTACGTTTAACGCTGACAAATCAACAGCCAGCTTTTCAGCTTCAATTTTAGATAAATCGAGTATGTTATTTATTAACTCTAGTAAGTGTTTTGAATTACGTAAAATAGTGCTTAGGTGTTGTTTGTCATTCGCTACTTTATCGTTGTGTAGTAACTGCTCTGTAAAACCCATAATGGCCGTGAGCGGCGTGCGTATTTCGTGACTCATGTTAGCTAAAAAACGACTCTTAAGTTGATTAGCTTGCTCAGCTTGGCCAATAGCTAACTCAAGTTGGCTGTTCATAGCTTCAAGTGCTTGGGTACGACTTTCCACTTTATCTTCAAGGTGGTGTTTGTATTCTTCAAGCTGTTGTTGGTAGTGCCTTATTTGATTAACCATGTGGTTAAAGTCGTTAAATAAAACACCTACTTCATCATTTGTATGAGCTGGTAAGTGCACCGACAAATCGCCATCACCAACACGGTGGCTTGCAGCACCTAGTAATTCAATTGGGTTAAGTAATAAATTACGTACCACTATAAAAATTAATATTGGCAGGGTGATCACCGAAATAATAACAATTAAGCCTGTTATTAAACTTATGGCTTTACCTGATTGATAAAGCACCCCTTTGGGAATGGTCGATACGTAATAATATCCGCCGGGCATTTGCACTGCAAAAATCATTCGCTCTATTTTGTCTATGCTTGAGAGTTCAATAGTTGAAAGCATGCCGATATCAGCGAGGTCGTGCACTTGATTAAGTTCGTACTCGCTTATGTATTGGCCACGCATATTGTAATCGGAGCTAAATAAAATTTTCCCGTCTTTAGTCAACATTAAATTAAGCGTGTTGTTATATGGCGCTTCTAAAATACTAGAGTTTAGTATTGAAGGTTCTATATGTATTACAATGAAACCAAGCTGCTGTGGTCGTTTTAAATAGTAATCAACACTATAAATTCGTTGAATAAAATACAAACTAGTGGTGCCATCATCCTTTTGAATCATAAATTGCTGTTTACTTAAATTACTTTGCAATACTTGATTAAAAAACGGGTAGCTTTTAGGCGCTGTTGTTAGGTTGTTAGAGTAGTAGGCATCGCTTTTCCCACTGGCTGAAACTAAATTAATGCTAATTATATCGGGATAAGCCTCACTGTAACTGGCAAATACATCCATAAGCGCGCCAAGTTTTCGGGTGTAATTACCGTTGGCACGAATGTCGTTTGCTAAAAAATCACTAAGTACTGGCGAGGTTGAAAGTAGTTTTGCAGTAGAGTGAAAAGAGTCGATATAATTAAATATTTTTTGCTGTTGTTGCTCAACAAAACGGCTCATTATTAAATCAGCTTGTTTTTGTGTTGAATTAGTTACATTGGTGAGCGTAAAGCCACCTAAAAATAGCAGCGGTAGAATAACAAGGGGTGTTATATACCATAATAATCTAATACTTAACTTACTGGTTTTCATGACCAAACGACTTATCCTCCATGCAATCTATCAATAATATGCGTTACGACTTTATTACACAAGCTTGTGGCGGTCTTGGTGGCTAAATTACAATCAGTAGTTGCATGGTATTTAGCTCTGTATTGGTGTTTTTTTATTTTATTAAGTTATTTTAATTTAATAAGTTACATGCTTATAACCGTTATTTTATTGTTCAAAAAAGTTTACATAAATTTACATCTTTTAAAGTCATTTTTTTAAAGATAAATGCTATCACTTAAAATTGAATATTCTAATTTACTCTCAGTTATAAATACCAGTGGGTTAACGCAGGGCTGTTAGCCGGGCCACTAGGTTATCTTCTCAAGCAAGGCTTAAAAATTCTAATGGTGTGCAGAAGCTTGGTGTATTGTGTGCTGATCCTATTTATTTGGCTTATTACTGATTTTTTGTACCTCATTTGCAGTTAGGCTTCCCAAAATCCATATTAATAAAAAAGATCAGCTAATAACCAACCATTGATTGTTTATAAGGCCAAGATCAGCGAAAATAGTCTTCAATTACGATTAACATAACGGATCGCATGTGAAGGGCCAATTTAGGGCTTTTCTGATGGTGTGTTGAGCTTTCGAGGTTGCTCTATACCAATTTTATTAAAACAAGATCGTTCTAGCGTATTAAATAACTCACTAACTACGTTAAAAATTATTCATAGAGAATAACTCTATGTGATAATTTCGCCTTGTTATTGCGCTATTTTATTATCGCTATAATAGAACGCTAATTTAATGCAATTGGTATTATTTAAGCCTTGAAAGCTCAGCATACTTAAAGTGGATAATATCCGTATACAAACTAAAAGAACTTTTTTAATGGCAGATCAAAATCTCCTTAGCGAAATTAATAAACGACGAACCTTTGCTATCATCTCTCACCCAGATGCTGGTAAAACAACCATTACCGAAAAAGTATTGTTATTCGGACAAGCGATTCAACGAGCCGGTACCGTAAAAGGCCGTGGTTCTAACCAACATGCAAAGTCTGACTGGATGGAAATGGAAAAAGAGCGTGGTATATCTGTTACTACCTCTGTAATGCAGTTTCCATATAACAACGCACTTGTTAATTTACTTGATACGCCAGGACACGAAGACTTCTCGGAAGATACTTACCGCACATTAACTGCGGTAGATTCGTGTTTAATGGTTATTGATGCGGCAAAGGGTGTAGAAGATCGTACCCGTAAGCTAATGGAAGTTACACGCCTGCGTACAACGCCAATTGTTACGTTTATGAATAAATGTGACCGTGAAATTCGCGACCCAATGGAAGTGCTTGACGAAGTTGAAACAGAGCTAAATATTGCCTGTGCACCCATTACTTGGCCAATTGGCTGTGGTAAAGAGTTCAAAGGTGTTTATCACATTCATAATGACGAAGCTGTTTTATACAAAACAGGTCAGGGTCATAAAATTCAAGAAGTTCGTACCATTAAAGGTCTTGATAACCCAGAACTTGATATTGCCATTGGTGAAGATTTAGCTGCGCAATTACGCGATGAGCTTGAGCTTGTTATTGGCGCATCAAACGAATTTGATTTAGATCTGTTTTTAGCAGGTGAGCTTTCGCCAGTTTATTACGGTACCGCACTTGGTAACTTTGGTGTTGACCACGTTTTAGATGGTTTAACTAAATGGGCACCAACGCCACTGCCTCGTGAAACCGAAGACAGACTTATTGTCGCAACTGAAGAAAACTTTACTGGTTTTGTATTTAAAATTCAGGCCAACATGGACCCTAAGCACCGTGACCGTATTGCATTTATGCGTATTGTATCGGGTAAGTACAGCCAAGGCATGAAAATGAATCACGTGCGAATTGGCAAGCAAGTGAGCATTTCTGATGCGGTAACCTTTATGGCGGGCGATCGTGAGCGCGCAGCTGACGCTTACGCGGGCGATATTATTGGTTTGCATAACCACGGTACCATTCAAATTGGTGATACGTTCACACAAGGCGAAAAACTTAAATTTAGCGGTATCCCTAACTTTGCGCCTGAATTATTCCGCCGTATTCGTCTTCGCGATCCACTTAAGCAAAAGCAATTATTAAAAGGCTTAGTACAGCTTTCTGAAGAAGGTGCTGTGCAAGTATTTAGACCGCTTATAAACAACGATTTAATTGTGGGCGCGGTAGGTGTACTTCAGTTTGATGTAGTTGTAGCGCGCTTAAAAGCCGAATATAACGTAGATGCTATTTACGAAGGTGTAAACGTAAATACAGCGCGTTGGGTAAGCAGTGACGATGTGAAAAAGTTTGAAGACTTTAAGCGCAAGTGCGAAAGTAATTTAGCACTCGATGGTGGTGATAACTTAACTTACATTGCGCCGAGCCGTGTAAATCTTAATTTATCCGTAGAGCGTTACCCAGAAGTGACATTTAACCACACTCGCGAAAACTAGAATCGACTGACTACAGTTAACTGAAAGCCTGCTTTGGCGGGCTTACAAAGGTAAAAAATATGAATATTCGTACTATTTTAATCGAAAAAGCCATTGCCGCTATGGCGGGCGCAGGCTTACCTGAAGATACAAACCCAGCAGTAACACAAAGCACACGTCCACAATTTGGTGATTACCAAATTAATGCAGCAATGGGCGCGGCTAAAAAAATGAAAAGCAACCCACGTGAGCTTGCGCAAAAAATTATAGATAATCTTGATGTAAGCGATATTGCTCAAAAGACTGAAATTGCTGGCCCAGGTTTTATTAATATTCATTTAAAGCCTGAGTTTTTAGCGCAAAGCGTACAAGCCGCTAACAGTGATGCAAAGCTTGCTGTAAACGAGCATGCTAACCCGCAAAAAGTGGTTGTTGACTATTCATCACCAAACCTTGCTAAAGAAATGCACGTAGGCCATTTACGTTCAACCATTATTGGTGACTCAATTGTGCGTGCGCTTGAATTTAGAGGTGATACGGTTGTACGTCAAAATCACATGGGTGATTGGGGCACGCAATTTGGTATGTTAATCGCGCATTTAGAAGATCAAATTAGCCAAGGTGTAGATTTAGATTCTGTAGCGCTTGCTGATTTAGAAACCTTTTATCGCGATGCTAAAAAGCGCTTTGACGATGAAGAAGGCTTTGCAGATAAAGCACGTAATTACGTTGTTAAATTACAAGGCGGCGACGCACACTGTGAAAAACTTTGGAAACTATTTATAGCCACCTCAGTTAAGCACTCTGAAGAAGTATACAAACGTTTAAATGTAACGCTTACTCAAGCCGATATTATGGCTGAAAGCGCATACAACGCAGAGCTCAACGATATTATTAGCCTACTTAAAGATAAAAACATTGCCGTAGAGTCGCAAGGTGCACAAGTTGTATTTTTAGATGAGCTAGCTAATAAAGATGGCGAGCCTTCAGCGTTTATCGTACAAAAATCTGGCGGTGGCTTTTTATATGCAACAACAGATTTAGCAGCATGTGATTACCGTTCAAATAAATTAGGTGCTGATCGTATCTTAATTTTTGTAGATGCACGTCAAAACCTACACTTTAATCAAGTAGAGCTTACAGCGCGTAAAGCAGGTTTATTACGAGACGAAACAAGTTACGAGTTTTGCCCGTTTGGCACCATGATGGGCGCCGATAACAAACCATTTAAAACACGTACTGGCGGCACAGTAAAACTTGCTGACTTATTAGAAGAATCAATTAACCGTGCAGCTGCAAAACTAGCTGAACGTGAATCGGATTTAAGTGATAGCGATCGCAGCGAGATTGCACGTAAAGTAGGTATTGGCGCAGTTAAATACGCCGACCTTTCTAAGCACCGTACCAGCGATTATATTTTTAACTGGGACAGCATGCTAAGCTTTGAAGGCGCAACCGCCCCTTACTTACAATATGCTTATACACGTATACGCAGTATTTTCCGTAAGTCAGGCGTTGATGCAGCTACATTAAATTCAGATGTTGCAATTATTGAGCCTCAAGAAAAAGCACTAGCACTTAAGCTACTACAGCTTGAAGAAGTACTTGATTTAATGATCAGCGAAGCAACACCGCACGTACTATGTGGTTACTTATATGAGCTAGCAAGCTTATACATGACATTTTACGAAGCCTGCCCAGTACTTAAAGAGGGCGTAGAGCCAAGCGTGCGCGATAGCCGCTTAGTGCTGTGTAATTTGGTTTCTAAAACATTAGAAACGGGATTAGATTTGCTAGGCATTGAAGTTATGGAGCAAATGTAATCACCGTCGTATTTTAACCTAATACTGCGTTATCCAATCCGACTTACCCTAATCACATACAAACCGTATGCTCATAGGGATAAGCCGGATTGGACGCCTTGTCTTAGGCTAAACTACTTAGGTAAACCGTATGCTGCGTGTAGTTCGCTTTGACTGCGTTGTCGTGCTTTTTTAGCCTAAGTCACATACTAAATGTATGCTCCTTGGCATAAAAAAGCACTCCGTCTTGTCAGCACTTCTACACTTGCAGATATCTGAGTTGTGTAGTTTACGTTGTAGGTTGGGTTGAGTGAAACGAAACCCAACGATACGCCTGAGACTCTATGTTTATTACTATCGAATGCACCTGAGGCTCTGTGTTTATTGCTATCGATACACCTGAGACTCTATGTTTACTGCTATCGAATACACTCGAGACTCGGTGTTATTGCTATCGAATGCACCTGAATCTTAATATTTGTTATTACTCAACATCTATTGTTTTAAGCTCGCTACTCTAAGCTCTTTTCTAAGGCTTTATTTAAAGGATTTGTTATGAAACTCGAAGATATCCGCCGTGAATACCTGCAAGACGCGTTAAGCGAAGATAACTTGCAAGATGATCCATTCAAGCAGTTTGAAACATGGCTTGAGCATGCAGTGGCAAGCCAGTTACCCGATCCAACTGCGATGGTTGTAGCAACTGTTGATGAAACCGCTCAACCTTCACAGCGCATTGTGCTTTTAAAGCATCTGGATGATAACGGTTTTGTCTTTTTTACCAATACAGGTTCGCGTAAAGCGCAAGAGCTTAAAGGTAATAACAAAATATCGCTGCACTTTCCGTGGCACCACATGGAACGCCAAGTTATTGTATATGGCGAGGCTAAACCATTGCCT
The DNA here is from genome assembly GCF_015864715.1 of Pseudoalteromonas sp. NZS71. Taxonomy (NCBI): domain Bacteria; kingdom Pseudomonadati; phylum Pseudomonadota; class Gammaproteobacteria; order Alteromonadales; family Pseudoalteromonadaceae; genus Pseudoalteromonas; species Pseudoalteromonas sp. NZS71. The sequence continues at coordinate 61,032 of NZ_JADYWS010000002.1, forward strand.
ACCTCTGCTGTGGCAAAGTATTTTTTATCTCGTCCTAAAGAAAGTCAATTAGCAGCGTGGGCGTCAGCGCAAAGTCGTCCGGTGTCATCACGTAAAGTACTCATGGAAACCTTCGCCAACATGAAAAATAAGTTTGCTAAAGGTGAAATACCACTTCCTGATTTTTGGGGCGGATATTGTGTAGTGCCCACTAAAATTGAGTTTTGGCAAGGTGGGGCGCATCGTTTGCATGATCGCTTTATATATCAGCGCCAAGCAGATAATAGCTGGCAAATTACACGCTTAAACCCTTAATAAATAGATGAGTAAGTAACCGTGCAATTTATTGACTCTCATTGCCACCTCGACTTTAGCGAGTTTGATTCGAATCGTGAATCGCTCATAAACGAGTGTGTAGCAAAGGGAGTTAATCAGTTTGTTGTGCCGGGGATTACGCTTGCTCAATCGCATACTCTCATAAAACTCAAAGCAACTTACCTAAGTATAAAAATAGCCGCAGGGCTACATCCTTACTTTTTAGAGCAACATAACGAATCGCACATAGAAGCGTTATTTGAATTCGCGACTGCAAATAAGCATCAGTTGGTAGCTATTGGGGAGTGCGGGCTTGATCGAAGTATTGAAAACCTTCCTAAACAAAATTATTTATTTGAGCAGCAAATAGGGCTTTCTAATGAGCTTAACTTACCGCTCATTGTGCATCATAGGCAAAGCCATGATTTAATTGCGCAATCGTTTAAGCGGTGTAAGCCAAAAAACGGGGGAGTGATTCATGCCTTTTCTGGCTCACTTCAACAAGCGCAGTACTATATTAAGCAAGGTTTTAAGCTTGGCGTAGGCGGTGTTATTACTTATGAACGCGCAGTTAAAACACGCGCTGTTATTGCTGCTATTGAGCCAGAGCACTTAGTGCTTGAAACCGACTCACCTTCAATGCCGTTAAGCGGTCATCAAGGTGAAGTTAACACGCCACTGCATATACCTGATGTATTTAACGCGTTATGTGATTTAAAGCCACATAGTGAAAGAGGGACGCTTGCAAAGCAGCTTTACGATTCTTGTTCAGATGTTTTTTGCATATAGCGATTTACCTGCCAACGTTTTAATCCACGCCCTAACTGCCACGTAAAAATACATGCAATCACTAGCATTAATAGTACCTGTCGACCTAAGTCATGAAAATGATTATGGCTGTCGGATATTGCGGCGCGAGTTAAATAAGTAACAGACACAAAGCCTATAGGGCGGTCATCATCGCTTATCACGGGTTCCATAAAAGGTGTTTTTAGTTTACTAATACCCGGTGTAGAGTCAGGGAGTTGTCCATAAATATGATGTGACTGCCAATTATCACTGCTAGCAATTAAAGTGCCTTGTTGATCATAAATAGTCGCAGAAAGCACAAATTCATCTTTACTTATATCGTTACAAATGGCGTTGAGCTGTGGTTTGTTTTTTTCAATAAGCGGTGTTTTAACATTTAAAGCCATAAACTGAGTGAGGCTTTTTGCCGTGCTATCGGCACTATCATAAAGTAACTGATGACTCTGAAAACTACTATTAACACCTACCCAGCTTAGTAATACAAAACAACCAGCCGCTAGTATTAAGCGAACAAGTCGTTTTCTTTGAGAAGCAGTAATAGGGTTTTTAATATGGTTATTTTTCATAGTCACCGTTTATGCTACTGACAGCATTTTGATTTGATGTTACAACTACACTAACTATAACCTTAAACCCCACCTGATGGCGAATTTAGTGTTGAGAATACCAGTTATGATATGCCAATTATCAGGAAAATAAAAATAAACACGGAGATCCCATGTCGCAAATCAACATGGCACAGCAAGCTGCTGAGCAACCATTACAACACTTAACTCTAAATAAATGGTTTAGCTATAGTGGTGGTGTATTTACACCTCTTGATTATATACCAAACAAAGCATTAGGGTTATTTAGCATCGCATTTGCGGGTGATTTTGAAGAAAAACACATTGTTAGCATTATTGACTTTTTAGCTATGCATAACCAAACCGTCACTGCTATATGCCAATATCAACCAGATTTAGGGTTAGCTCCAGCACTGTGTTTTTACGTGCAAAACTCCGATCAAGCTATAAACCCGTTAGTGCTACAAGAGTTTTCAAACACTCTAGATTGTCAATTAGTGCAAGTTGCTACTGCGCCTAATTTATATGAGCCTGGTTTATTGGTTATGGATATGGATTCAACTGCAATAACTATTGAGTGCATAGACGAAATAGCACGGCTTGCGGATGTTTACGACGAAGTTGCCTCTGTAACCGCACTTGCAATGGCGGGTAAACTTGATTTTAGCGAGAGTTTAAATCAGCGTGTAGCTAAACTGGCTGGTATTGAAAAAAGCTTAATTGAAGAACTAAAAAGTGCATTGCCACTCATGCCGGGTATTAAAGTGCTGTGTCAAATTCTAAAACAGCATGACTGGTATTTAGCAATTGCATCAGGTGGTTTTGTACCGTTTGCAGAGCGCGTTCAAGAGCTTATTAATTTAGATGAAGTGCACGCTAATGTACTCGAATTTAAAGACGATAAACTAACAGGTAAAGTACTGGGTACAATTGTAGATGCACAACAAAAAGCAATTATTCTAGAGTCGTTACAACATAAACTAGGGCTTGAGAAGTCGCAAACAGTTGCTATTGGCGATGGCGCAAACGATTTAATCATGATGGCTAAATCTGGCCTAGGTGTAGCAGTGCATGGCAAACCTAAAGTAGTTGAGCAAGCACAAGCGGCTATTTGTGAAGGGTCATTATTGCAATTGCTGTATATGTTGGCTATTCCGTTAGAAAATGAGCCCGCTCTTTAAAGTTGTTTAAGTTAAACCGCTTAGCGTAAGCGGTTTAACCAGATTAGTTTACGGCGGCCCATTTGTTCAACTTGCTCTTTTTTAAGCTCTAAATGGCTTAGAGCTTCTTCAGTTATATCTACTACGTCCCCCACGCCTGCAACAGCCCATAATGCTTCTTCTAAGTCTTTTGCTTTATGCATTGCATATTGGCTTACGTATTTAAGCTCATTAGATAGGTAGTCAGTATCGGGGCGACCTGTGCGCGAAATATACAAACGCATCACAAATATAAGTTGTGATGTAATGCCTTTACTAATTTGTTTGTAAAAGCTTGAGTAGTCTTCACCTAGGGCGCATTGGCTAACAATAGCCTCTTCAATTTTGCCCTTACGAGGGTCGAAATTAATAGCGAGTGTAAAAGCAAGCGGTGCATCTTGGCGACTGCGATCTTTAATATTAGGCGTTATTACATTAATAATTTGCTCTTCGGTAAGAATACTCGAAAAGTCAGTTTTGTTACCTAATAAGCCAAAATTTTGCAAAATAACATGCATAGGACTGGCGTATAAGCCATAACCAATTGCACCTGTTTTAAAGTGTGCAGCTTCCTTGTGTAAATACAGCGGAAATTGGCATACACTTTTTGTAACCATATTTCTAAGCGCGGTAGATAAGCCTTCTACTTTAGCGGCTTCTTCAGATACTTTAAGTTTGTCTTTATTCCCTTCTATTAGCTGAGTGAAAAAAGTCACGCCAGCATGGGGTAAATCAGCAACACGATTCGCTTTTAGGTTGATAGTAGTGAATGACTTACTAATGGCCATTATTTCGTACTTTAGTTCGCTAAGCTTATGCTTTTTAGTTATTTTTTGAAGCTCAGGAAATGTTAAAAGTACTATATCACCTTTTTTAAATGTGACTGGTTGCTCGCACTCTAATTGCAAACCCATTACAGAAAAGTCACGTGTATAACCGTTAAATACTTCATCATTAATAGTGACGCTAACCGGTGTTTTATAAAGGTAGCGCTTATGCGAGCGTAAATTTACGTATTCAAGTGGCACAATATCTAAATAAGGTGGCGTTTTATGTTTTGCGTGGCCAAAATGTTTAAGCTGATTTACTAACGCTTTATCAAAAGTCAGTTGTTTATAATCTGTTTGCTCTGTTTTATTGCCAATACTTGTAAGTACAACAATATATTTAACGTCTTTTATAAGGCCTTTAACTCGAGGGGAAGGCGGCTTGTTGAGTTTTTCAATATTAGCGCCAGCACTATTAGGTAATGAAAGCGGTATAAAAGAATCATCTGGATGACTTGGCATTATTTGTATTTTAAAGCACTGCCAACTTTCTTTTTGGCTACCAAAACCTAAAAATAGATCACGTAATTTAGGGTTAATATTTAGCTCAGTTCGTGTCGCAGAGTAATAGTAAATTTTACCCGATGATATATGTGTAAATGTATAGAGGTAATCTTCTTTGACCGCGGTAATTTGGGTTAGTAATTGTGTAATGCGCTGATGATTGAGTATATTGTACAAACACGGTGTTTTTCTTTCATCGGTAAAATAGCGCTGGATAAAAATATTATTTTCAGTAGTAAGGCTAAGGCTTGGGTAGTACTGTTCATCTTTTTTGCTTAAAAATACATATAAAGACGTTACACGAGGGATGTAGTATTGCTCATATCCCTTTGATACTACAGCATCGAGCGTGTTATCTAAATTTACTTTATAACGACGTTTATTACCGTGAATAAAGCTTTCTAAAAAGTCATTAAAGGCATCGTTATTTTCGATATAAGTGCGTTTTAAGCGAATGTGGTTGTATTCACGAGAGATATTTTCAACGGCAACAACCTCGTATTGAATACCGTTTTTTAGGCCAAGTTCAAAGTCTTGTTCAAGGCCTACCAAGCGCATTGCTATTAGTTCACCTTTTTTTATAGAGTAGCGCGTTGCAAGCTTAACTTTACAACCGCTTAAAGATATATCTGAGGTGCTAGCAGCAATGTTCTTTTTATCTTTGTAATCAATAGTTACTTTTATTGAGTAATTCATCCGTTCTTCACGGCGGCTCTCGTAAGAGGCAAACTTAATTACTTCAGTGCTTAAGTTACTTTCTGATTCTTGTAGTTCTGATTTTTCGGCGGCTTGTTTTTGTAATACGCGGTGGTTATTTTCTGTATTCATTACGGCTTCGTAAACGGCTAGGGTATATTCACCATGCTGTTTAAGTGCTTTTTCAAACACTTCAATGGCTGTGTCATCCATAAAGTGCTGTTTACCGTTATGCTCATACGGTTTTACTTGGCCCGTCACTAATCCACGAAGATCAACAAAGCGTGCCACTGGCTGAGATAAGCGTGACATTTCCATTTTCATCAAAAATTGCTCAGGTTTGGTTAACCCAGCGGTTTTTGATTTGAAAATTAGGTCAAATTTAGCATTGCCTAAATATGTTTTTAACTCATTCACGAGGTCTTCGTGTTTGAGCATTATGTCATCAGCCATTTATAAAACCATCACCGTCTAATTGAAAAAGTAGGTATACTGTTAAGTCCATTTATTAGAAGTTCAATAAACGTTAAATCGCACTATGTTATTAATATAGGTACAATTATTTTAGTTACTACTGTTTAGCTCTTGTTATTATGTGTTATATGCCATTTTGTTGGCAAGTTACTTTAAACTATTTCAAAGCAAAAAGTATGCCCTAAATTATAGCTAAAAAGAAACACCATGTGTATTTAATGATTGTGACGCTAGATTTTTACGCAGGCAAGAGTTTGTTGCTAAGTAAATGCTTGAAGTGGCAAAATAAGTTGTTAACAGTAAATGTTTTTAAAATTAGAGAATCGTAGATAAGGTTATAAATGACTAAAGCGGCAAAAATAGAGTTTGTGTGTACAGAATGTGGCATGAACTACCCACGTTGGCAGGGTCAATGCCGCTGCGGTGCGTGGAACACATTAGCAGAATTTAAACCTTCAGCAGGGCAGAGTAAAAAAGCGTCAGTTCGAGCAAATGTAGGTGGTTATGCTGGCGGTGCTGGTGGCGGCTCTAAAAAAATTAATGATATTGCTACGTCAGAGGCAGAAAAACAGCTGACAGAAATTGGCGAGCTCGATCGTGTGCTAAGCGGTGGTGTAACTACCGGCTCTGTTAATATAATTTCGGGTGATCCAGGTGCTGGTAAAACAACCTTGCTATCTGACCTAGTCGCGAGAATGTCACAACGTATGCCGTCACTTTACTGTACGGCCGAGGAGTCATTATCGCAGTTTAAAAACAGGGTAAATCGTTTAAAGTTAAACTATAACCCTGACGAGCTTTATTTACTTTCAGAAACCAGTGTTGAAACCATCATTGAAGAGCTCGAGAAAAATAAAATTAAGTTTGCTGTTATTGACTCTATTCAAGCGGTTGTAACCGAAACGGCAAATGGTAGCCCAGGTTCCCCTTCGCAAGTAAAAAGTGCCGCCCAAGCATTGACTCAATACTGTAAGCAAAATGATGTAACCATGTTCATTATTGCTCATGTAAATAAAAATAACGAAATAGCAGGTCCTCAAACACTTGTACATATTGTCGATGCGCTTTTACACATAGACACCAACGATGGGCAAATTCGAACCCTTAGGGCAAATAAAAACCGCTTTGGTGATATAGATACCGTTGGCATTTTTAAAATGTGCGAACGTGGGATGTTAAGCGTTGATAACCCGAGCGAAATATTTTTATCGGGGTCTACAACCGACTCGCCAGGCTCTACAATTACCTGTATCCGTAAAGGGAATCGAAATTTACTACTTGAAATTCAATGTTTAACTACCGAAACCGAGGCGGAATTTCCGCAGCGTGTTTGCGTTGGTTTAAACATGAACCGCATAAAAATGCTGACCGGTATATTACGAAAACACACTAAAACCAAAATATTCCACGATACGTTTTTTAATATTGTGGGTGGCCTAAGAATAGATGAAACAGAAACTTGTATCGATTTAGCATTGGTTACCGCGCTACTTAGCAGCTTAAATGAATTTGTTGTGCCACGTACCACGTGTATTATGGGCGAACTCAGCTTAAACGGCGATGTACGCCCAATTGATAGTGGTGTGCCACGTGTTAAAGAAGCAGCACAACATGGTTTTACAGAAATATATATTCCATTTCGTAATTACCATAAGTCGATGGAAGGGCTGGGCGCTAAAATTACCCCAGTTAAAACAGTACATGAGTTGCTTAGTTTAATTAATTAATACTTACGGGTGTTAATGTGTAATGTTACTCTTAATAGAACTCGGTTTACACAAAGAATAGAATAAGGAAATAACATGAAAAAGTTAGTAATAGTTGCAGCGATTGTAGCTGCGGGCGTTGGTGGCGTGAGCTATGCAAATTATGTAGCTACACAAGAAGTGCGTGCAGAAGTAGATAAGCAACTTGCTTTAGTAAGCGAGCAAACTGGCGCTACATTTAAATACGCTGGTTTATCGGCAAGTGTTATTTCAAAAAGCGTAGAAATAACAAACATGGAAGTAATAAGCCCAGAGGGCGACAATGTTGCTAATATTCAAAGCATTGAAATAACAGGTTACGAGCCAGATAAAATATCACCGCATACATCATTTGATGTAAAAAGCTTTCAGTTTGATAAAGATTTTGTTTCAAAATTACCTGCTGATACAAACGAAATGCTCGCGTCGGCAAGTTACGACTTACATTCATCACTTGATTACGATGAAGAGTCTGGCAATAGTGATGTAGTAGTTAAGCTTGATGCAAAAGACATTGTTAGTTTTAATATGGATATGGGCTTGGCTAATTCAAAAGCATTAATGGATGCTTCATTGGCGATTAGTAAAGCGCAGCAAGAAGCGGGTAACCAGCCACTTACTTATGAGCAAGAGTTACAGCAGCAAACACTTGTTATGCAAGCAATGAGTAAGTTAGAGCCGCGCAATGTTAGCTTTGCCTTAAATAACCAAGGTAAGTTAAAAGACTTACTATCAAGCGAGCTTGAAAAGCAAGGCATGACGCTAGAGCAAATGGAAATGATGTTAGAGCAGCAGTTACAACAAGCTCCTGTAACTGAAAATATTGCAGAGGCTTTAACTAGCTTTGCGAAAGGTTTAAATTCATTCAGTGTGTCAGCAAAGCTACCTGAAGGTAAAACTATGATGGAAATTAACCAACAAGTTATGATGCTAGTAGGGCAACCTGAAGAGCTAGTTAAGTTTATTAACTTAGAAGTTAAAGGTGATTAGGCCTTAGTTTTGTATTAATAAAGGCGCCAATTGGCGCCTTTATTATTTTGTGTTGTTAGCAGTTAGTGACTCTGATTGCTAAAGCAGTTTGCTTTTATGATATTGGTGATTATTTGTTGCGATGGTTTTATTTTTTCCAACGCTAAAAACTCATCAGGCTGATGCGCTTGGTTAATTGAGCCTGGGCCCATTACAATCGTTTCACAACCGAGTTGCTGGATAAACGGCGCTTCAGTGCAATAATTTACCGCGACCGCTTTTTGCCCCGCTATTTTTTCAGCCATTTTCACTAAAGCACTGTCGGTGCTACCACTAAATGCCGGGATTGGTTCATGTAAATCAATAACGCTCACCGCATTTGGATATTGCTGATTTATCTCTTTTGTTGCATCAAGCACTAATGCTTGTAGTTCTTGTACACTTAAACCTGGTAATGGGCGCATATCTATGTGCATTTCACAGCAACCACAAATTCTATTCGCATTATCGCCACCATGAATATTACCTAAGTTTAATGTTGGATAAGGAATTTCAAAGTGATTTATTGAATACTTATGCTTTAATTGCTCTTTTAAGATCATCAATTTTGTAATCACTTTATGCATTACTTCAATGGCGTTAAGGCCACGTTCGGGATCTGAGCTATGCCCAGAGCGACCAACCACTCTTATTGCTGTACTCATATGGCCCTTGTGCATAAATACTGGCGTCATATCAGTAGGTTCGCCAATTATACAACGCGCAGGTTTTAAATTAGGGTGCTTACATATTTGCTGTGCACCTGCCATAGTTGTTTCTTCATCGGCAGTGGCGAGTATTAAAATAGGTTGAGTTTGCTGCTTTTCATCAAGTTCACTAATCGCTTGTAATACAAAAGCAAAAAAGCCTTTCATATCAATGCTTCCTAGCCCGTACAATTTATTGTCGAGTTCGGTAAGTTTAAACGGATTGTGGTTCCAGCGGCTGTCATCAAAAGGCACTGTATCAGTGTGGCCCGCAAGCATTAACCCGCCATCGCCTTTTCCACGCTTTGCTAATAAATTAAAGCGGCCCTTACCTCCTTCTAATTCAATAATTTCACACGTAAAACCGAGTGTTTCGCACCACCTCGCAAGGAGTTCAATTACGTTTTTATTGCTCATACACAAGCTGTCTTCAATTGCACTAATAGAAGGGGCTGCAATCAATTGTTGATACATAGAAATAAACGAAGGCAAAGGCATAAAAAAATCCAAAATTATTATTCAATTTAATTGCATAACAATATAAAAGTATTTATGATGAATATCAATTCACTTTTTAAGCATAAATATATTAAAGTAAAGCTATGAAAATAATGCGACGATAATCTACAAATTCATTAAATTAAGTCTTAATTTAGCGTCTTAGCTAGTTTAAGCGAACAACATATATATTTAGCAGTAAATTTTAAAATAACGAGTAATCAATGAATGTAGTTATTATTGGCGCAAGCGGTTATAGCGGCGCAGAGTTAGCAAGCTTAGTTGCTAATCATCCAAACCTTACCTTAACAGGCTGTTATGTATCTGAGGGTAGCTTAGATAAAAATAAATTACTAAGTGATTTATACCCAGAGCACCTTGGCTTACTAGATTGTCCTTTACTTCCTCTTAGTGCATCAGCTTTTGATGACATTCAAAGTGATGCTGACTATGTGTGTTTATGTACCGATCACAAAGTAAGTGTTGATTTAGCGCCTCAATTTTTAGCTATGGGTAAAAAAGTATTTGATTTATCTGGTGGCTATCGCCTAGCAAATAATGATGATTACGTTACTTACTATGGTTTTGAGCATCAACACCCAGAGCTTTTAAATGAAGCGGCTTACGGTTTAGCAGAGTGGAACCATGATGCTATCGCTAACGCAAAGCTAATTGCTGTTGCAGGCTGTTACCCAACAGCGGCGCTCAATGCACTTAAACCGCTTAAACAAGCAGGCTTATTGAGCAGCGAAAGTATTATTATTAATGCCGTTTCGGGTGTTACGGGTGCCGGGCGTAAAGCGAGTGTAGGAACACATTTTTGTGAGGTATCGCTTGCACCTTATGGTTTGTTTAACCATCGCCACGGTCCTGAAATTGAACAACACCTTGGCCACAAAGTATTATTTACACCGCATCTAGGTAGCTTTGCGCGCGGTATTTTAGAAACTATTTATGTACAACTTAAGCCTGGCGTTACCAAGGAAAACGTTGCATCTGCTTATCAAGTGCTTGCTAACGAACCATTAATTCGTTTGTTAGGCGATAAAATACCTTCAATTAAAGGTGTTGCTAAGCAACCATTTGTTGATATTGGCTGGCAGCAACAAGGCACGCAGTTAATTGTAATGTCTGCCATTGATAACTTATTAAAAGGCGCTGCTGGACAAGCTTTGCAGTGTATCAATATTTCTATGAATTTAGATCACACTACGGGCTTAAAAGGGGCGTTTTAAATGAGTAAAAAAACGTGGGTTATTAAACTCGGTGGTGCAGTACTTAATACAGAAAATGCAGCAAAAGCGTTATTTGACGTGCTAAGCGAGCAAAAAAATGATGAGTTTGTCATTGTTCATGGCGGTGGCGCTTTAGTTGATACATGGCTAAAGCAAGCGGGTTTTGCTAGTGCTAAACACCAAGGTTTACGTATTAGTCCAGCAGAGCAAATGCCTTATATAGTGGGTGCGCTTGCAGGTTGCGCTAATAAACAATTAATGACTCAAGCTATAAGCGCAGGGCATAAGCCTGTTGGTTTAAGTCTTTTTGAGGCGGGTGTGACTGCAACCCAAAAATTAAAAGCGCTTTGCTTAGTGGGTAAATGCACAAGTAACGACGATTCTATCATCAATGATTTACTTAGAATTTCTCGTTTACCTATTGTTAGCTCTATCGGCTTTGATGAACAAGGCTTGTGGTACAACGTAAATGCAGATGAAGCTGCAGCGGCTATTGCCAGTAATTTAAATGCAGAACTAATTTTTATGACGGATGTAGAAGCGGTACTTGACGCAAATAAACAACCGTTACATCAACTTGACACAAAACACATTGATACTTTAATTACAGATGGAGTAATTGTGGGCGGGATGGAGGTCAAAGTTAAGACCAGCCTTCACGCTGCCCAACATTTACGACGCGGTGTGTATATTTCCAGCTGGCAAAAGCCAGAAAATTTAACTGCTCTGCTGCAAGGTGAGCATGTCGGAACAAAGATTACACCATAGGTTTATTATGTTTGAGAATTTTTTAACGGGTTTAGAATTAGACCAAGAAGGCGCACTTAATTTATTAAAGTTAGCGCAAGATATAAAAGCAAAGCCAGAAAAATACAGCCAAGTATTATCGGGTAAATCAATCGTAACATTGTTTGAAAAGCAAAGTTTACGTACACGTTTATCGTTTGATATAGGTATTAATCGCCTTGGTGGTCATGCTGTTTATTTAGATCAGCAAAATGGCGCTATGGGTGCACGTGAATCAATTAAAGATTTTGCACTTAATATCTCTACTTGGGCCGACGGTATTGTGGCGCGTGTAAATCAGCACAGCACATTAACCACGTTAGGTGAATATTCATCGGTACCTGTGGTAAATAGCTTGTGTGACTTGTACCACCCTTGCCAAGCACTTGCTGATTTTTTAACACTTCAAGAAGTACATGGCGATGTGAGTCAGCTTAAAGTAGCTTACTTAGGTGAGGGCAATAACGTAACTCATTCATTGATGTTACTTGCCGCAACGCTAGGTACTGACTTTGTTGCTGTAACACCAAAAGGGTGTTCGCCAGATTCACAAATACTTAAAAAAGCAGAGCAAATTGCAGCAATGAATGGCGCATCAGTCATGGTGAGCGATAGAGTTGAGGCTGCGGTTGGTGCAAACGTTGTATATGCAGATACATGGGTATCAATGGGTGATACAACGCCGCTTGAGCAAGTAAAAGAAAAATACATGCCTTATCAATTAAACCAGGCATTGCTAGATCAAACAGGTGCGACTACGGTATTACATTGCCAACCGGCACACCGTGAATTTGAAATTACCTCTGAGGTAATGGATGGTCCAGCATCAAAAATCATTCAACAAGCAGAGAATCGCATGCATGCGCAAAATGCTCTGCTAGTTACATTACTAAATCCAAATTTTGTTAAGGAACACCTATGAGTTCAATTAAAAAAGTCGTTTTAGCCTATTCTGGTGGTCTTGATACGTCGGCTATCGTGCCATGGTTAAAAGAAAACTACGGCTGTGAAGTAATCGCGTTTGTTGCCGATGTAGGTCAAGGCGCTGAAGAACTTGAAGGCGTAGAAGCTAAAGCAATTGCCTCTGGTGCATCTGAATGTTACGTAGTTGACTTAAAAGATGAAATGGTAAGTGATTACATTTACCCAACGCTTAAAACGGGCTCAATTTACGAAGGTACTTATTTATTAGGTACTTCTATGGCGCGCCCAATTATTGCTAAAGCACAAGTTGAAATTGCACGTAAAGTAGGTGCTGATGCACTTTCTCATGGTTGTACTGGTAAAGGTAATGACCAAGTTCGTTTTGAATCATGTTTTGCAGCACTAGCCCCTGATTTAAAAGTAATTGCGCCATGGCGTGAGTGGGACTTATCGAGCCGTGAATCATTACTTGATTACTTAGCAGAGCGTGACATTCCGTGTTCAGCATCTGCTACAAAAATTTATAGCCGTGATGCTAACGCTTGGCATATTTCGCACGAAGGTGGTGAGCTTGAAGACCCATGGTGTCAACCAACTGAACAAGTATGGACTTGGACTAATTCTCCAGAGCAAGCTCCAGATAAATCAGAACTAGTAACATTAAAAGTTGTTGAAGGCGAAGTGGTTGCTGTAAATGGCGTAGAACTTAAACCTTACGATTGTTTAGTTAAATTAAACGATATTGCATCGCCTCATGGTGTTGGACGTGTTGATATTGTAGAAAATCGTTTAGTTGGCATGAAGTCACGCGGTTGTTATGAAACGCCAGGCGGCACAGTCATTATGGCAGCGCTTCAAGCCATTGACGAGCTAGTGCTTGATAAAGCAAGCCGTAAGTGGAAAGAAGTACTCGGTGGCGAGTTCTCGCATTTAGTATACGACGGCCGTTGGTTTACGCCTCTTAAAGATTCTATTTTAGCCGGTGCAGAAGCACTTTCTAAAGTGGCAACAGGTGAAGTGGTACTTAAGCTATACAAAGGCCAAGTAACTGCAGTTCAAAAGCAGTCACCAAATAGCTTATACAGCGAAGCATTTGCTACATTTGGCGAAGATGATGTGTACGACCAATCACACGCTGAAGGCTTTATTCGTTTATTCTCGCTTTCAAGCAGAATTTCAGCACTCGCTAAAAAGTAATTTATTACGCCCCTTATAAAAGGGGCACTACAGGGTTTGGAGAGATTTCATGGCATTATGGGGCGGACGTTTTTCTACGGGTCCAGATGAGGCGTTTAAGCAATTTAACGACTCTCTTCCCTTTGACTACCAGTTAGCAGAGCAAGATATTATTGGCTCTGTGGCATGGGCTGGTGCACTTGAACAGGTAAGTGTACTTTCAAGTGACGAGCACACAAAATTAGTGGCTGCATTAAATGAGCTGCTTGAAGAAGTTAAAGCAGATCCACAAGCGGTAGCTACTTCAGGTGCAGAGGATATTCATTCACATGTTGAAGCAGCTCTAATTGAAAAAGTAGGTGATTTAGCTAAAAAATTACATACAGGCCGAAGCCGTAATGACCAAGTTGCCACCGACTTTAGATTATGGTGCCGTGATACGGCTGATCATTTACTAGATGCTATAGCACAGCTTAAAGGCGAGTTTGTAGCGCTTGCAGAGCGAGAGCTTGGCACAATATTACCAGGTTACACGCACTTACAGCGCGCACAACCAGTATTATTTAGCCACTGGTGTATGGCGTATGTAGAGATGCTAGAGCGTGATGAAAGCCGCCTGCAAGACGCTAAAGCGCGCATGAATTTTTGCCCATTAGGCAGTGGTGCATTAGCAGGTACAGCTTATCCGATTGATCGCCAAGCATTAGCACACGGATTAGGTTTTACAGCGGCTACAAAAAATAGCCTTGATGGCGTATCTGATCGTGATTTTGTTTTAGATCTTTTAAGTTGTGCGTCTATTTCGATGATTCACTTATCTCGTATGTCAGAGGATTTGATTTTTTATAATTCGGGTGAAGCCGGATTTATAGAGCTTGCTGATAACGTAACATCAGGCTCATCGCTCATGCCTCAGAAAAAAAATCCTGATGCACTCGAGCTTATTCGCGGTAAAACCGGACGTGTATTTGGTGCATTTAGCGCTATGATGATGACGTTAAAAGCGCTGCCACTTGCATACAATAAAGATATGCAAGAAGACAAAGAAGGCCTGTTCGACGCTATGCCAACATGGCTTGCATGTATTCATATGGCGCAAGCATGTATTAAAGGCGTTAAAGTAAACGGCGATAAGACACTTGCTGCAGCAAAAGGAGGGCATGCAAATGCCACCGAACTTGCTGATTACTTAGTTGCTAAAGGTGTGCCATTTAGAGAAGGGCATCACATTGTAGGTGTACTTGTACAGCTTGCGATTAGCGAAGGTAAAACGCTTGAAGAGCTATCGCTTGAGCAGTACAAATCAGTAAACACTGTATTTGAAGACGATGTTTACCCAGTACTTGAAATTGATGCATGTATAAAAGCACGTAAAGCCCTTGGTGGGACGTCTATTGAACAAGTAACTAATGCTGTTAAAGAAGCCAAAAAAAAACAGCAAATAACGGTACGTGATGCAAATTTAGATGATGTAGAAGCAATTGCCACGCTTATACAGCATTGGGCAACGGTAGGTGAAAACCTGCCTCGTGCAAAAAGTGATATGGTGCACTCTATTAACGAGTTTGCAGTAACAGAAATAAATGGAAAAGTGTCGGGCTGTGCGTCGTTATACATTTACGATACCGGCCTTGCTGAAATACGCTCATTGGGTATAGACCCAAAAAGTAAAGTGTCGGGGCAGGGTAGACAGCTTGTAGATCATCTACTTACTAAAGCCAAAAAATTGGCACTTAACCGAGTTATTGTATTAACACGTGTACCAGATTTTTTTGAACACCAACGTTTTACTTTTTGTAGCAAAGACTCTTTGCCTGAAAAAGTAATGAAAGATTGTGAACTTTGCCTTCGTAAAGAAAATTGTGACGAAGTAGCAATGGAATATATTTTGAAGCTAAGTACACGTGCGGAGATCCCGTGTAAATACGTAGCTTAAACTCCCTGGATACAAAAAACGTACGGTTATCCCTGTGCGTTTTTTTATGTTTGTAGTAAACTGGTCGGAGCTGTTTGGTTTGATTATATAAGTATGTTTTGAGTGAGTTTTGATGTGTCAAAAAAAGTTGGCACATTGGTTGCTTTGTATAAGGTAGATAGCAAAATAGCTATCACTACTTTAAACAGGTGATGCATTTATCTACATAATAATGTGGTTAAAAGTTGCACCAAATATAATTAAAACTTTTACAAGGATCAATCACATGCAAGTTTCAGCTAATAGCCAAGTACAAATGCAAGCATACAACAAAACACAACAATTAAAGCCTGCAATGGAACAAACTGCTAGCCCTAAAACCCTGCAATCTGATACAGTAAGCTTCTCTCAAGAGGCAATGACTGCTGCGAGTACTGATTTACAGCGTGGTGGTTCATTACTTTCTGGTGGGACTGGTTCTCGCCCAAAATAGTTATATAGGTATTCGATGTTTTTATTTGAGCTGTTTGGTCTTTTTTCACTATCAGCCCTGGTTATGTGGGCTTTTTTGATGGCATTCTTTTTTAACATTTTTGTTTATAGTTTAGGTGTTAAAAGAAATACGACTTTACTAATCAGCTCACTTATTATGATGGTTTCTTATTCTGCAACTGATTATCTTTATACCTGGATATCATATTACAATACAACTTATTTTGATTGGGCTATACATGATGCTATTACTATTGCTAGTTTAATAATTGCTTATAGTGTAGTAAAGCGTTCTAGTACTTCTCTCTTATATTTAGTTACAGGTCTTTCCATAAATATGATTCTTGTGTTATTTATGCATTTAGATGTTTATATTTATGGTAATCAAGAGCCTTGGATTCTATGGGATATTTATCTTTATAGTGTAAATGTAATAGACTTAACAATGGTTGTCGCATTAATTGTTGATAGAGACTTTCTCGGTCTTCATAAATTAAAAAATAAAACTCTCAACTACTTCAAGTCAAACGATACCCATAAAGTAACCTAACTTAAATGTACGTTACTGAAGCCCTGATGGATTATGTAGAAGCTTTCTCTCAATGGGGCTTTTTAATGGCCTTCTTATACTGTTTAGCTTCCAGTATAAATAAAGAAAATAAATCCTCGGTTTATTTATCTGCGGTTATGCTCTGCTCATATATTTCCAGTGGTTACATAAACTTATTAGAAAGTTTATATTTAAATTGGGCGCTCTACGATTTTATTACAATTTTAGCTTTGTTAATTTTAGAGTACTTTAAAGTACTTCACCGCTCTATAGCTTTTCACTTCATCACCTTTGCGTTAATAATAAATGCTGTGCTCACCTTAATATTGCATTACGATCTATACGTTTTATATAACTATGAGCCTTGGTGGTATTGGAGTGTTTATTCTATTGGCGTTAATATGTTCGATGTTTTAATGTTTCTGTCACTAGTATTCAATAAAAATACCATTTTTAAAAGAGGGGTTGCATTGAACTTTAAAAAGTTGAAAAATATTGAATGAACTTTTAATTAGCCCAACAGTTTCTCTGTACATAGGTGCATTTGTACAATGGGGATTTCTTATGGCTTTTTTGTACTCCCTTGCTCATTCGATTAATAAGCCTAATAAAGAAAGAGTGTATTTGTCTTTGGTTATGAGTGTTTCATATTCGTTTAGTATATTTACAAATATGGATACGGTAACTTATCTAGATTTTTTGTTTTCCGATATTTTAACTCTTCTAGTTATTATTTCCCTTAGGCGGCTCTGGCATGATGGTATTACCTATCTATATATTATTACTGGTTTAGCTATAAACTCAACTCTGCATTTTCTCATGCATTACGACATCTATATATCAAATAATACAAGCTACTGGTGGCTTTGGAATGCTTACGCGATAGGGGTCAACGCTGCTGATTTCATAATGGTAGCTATATTTTTTATAAACAAAGATTTTTTATACTTGATGAAATTTAAAAATAGTTTGATTACTAGTTTGAAAAGGACAGTTGATGGCTGACCTACTCTGGAGTCTTGTCGATTTAGGCGATAATATAGGACTATTATTTACTTGGTTCTTTTTAATTTCATTTTTATATAATCTATCAGCAAGTATAAATAAGGCAGATAAAAGCCTGCTACAGTTATCATTCATTATGCTGGTTTCTTATACTTCAAGTCTTTTTATGGATCCTCGAACTTCGACTCCTCACTTAAATTACTTTTATTTTGATTTTGCTACCATAGGTACTTTATTACTTTGGCGAGCTGTATGTAAAAATCCTGTCCCCATTGCTTTTGTCTATGTAATTGTTGGTCTATTTATTAATACGTGTCTGTTCCTGGGTATGCATTACGATATTGTAATCGTTGGCACTCTTTACTATTGGTGGTTTTGGACCATTTACACATTCGGGATGTATTTTGTCGATTTTACCATGGCATTGGTATTAATCATCAATAAGGATTTTTTAGGCTTAAACAAGCTTTTAAGATGTGTTAGAAAGTTAAATTTAGATCGCTGAGGCAGTAAGCTCAACTTAAAAGAAGAGTGATTTTGTGCCTTTATTTGATGTTGCCGTAATATGTAAAGCGGTATAATAATTTTTTATCTAGTGTTGGAGTAAAATGGTTGAGCTACTTTTAAATACAAATATCTCTTTTTATATAGGTATTTTTGTACAATGGGGCTTTTTGATGGCTTTTTTATATTCTTTAGCAAGTTCGATAAATAGCGCAGATAAAAGCATTGTTTGGCTATCTTTCATCATGGCACTTTCTTACTCTTCTAGTATGTTTATTGATATGGACGCGATTACTTACTTCGATTTTTTCTTATTCGATATTATTACTCTATTTGTTATTATTTTATCTGGTTTTTTTATAAAGATTAGCAGCGTATACATTTATTTATTATTTGGTTTAGGTATAAACACCTTACTATTTTTTGCAATGTATATAGATAATGATGTTATGCACCATTATGAATTTTGGTGGTTCTGGTGGGTGTACATAGTAGGTATAAATTTTACAGATTTGACCATGGTTTTAGTTTTCTTTATAGGTAAAGATGTTTTAAAACTTGCTTGGTTAGAAGGAAAGCTAAATAAAGTGTTTAATAAAAGGGCCTATTAGTAATGGATTTCAGTGCTAACAGGCCTTATTTATTATTAACTGGCACCACAGCCCAATTTAGTTTTTAGAGCTTTAACAATTACAGGGTCTACAAACTCGCTTACATCACCATTGTGGCGAGCTACTTCTTTAACGAGTGTTGATGAAATAAATGAATTTCGCTCTGCGGGTGTTAAAAATACACTTTCTAAGTCGGGGTTCAGGCGGCGGTTCATGTTAGCTAATTGAAATTCATAGTCAAAATCAGATACAGCTCTAATACCGCGAATAAGCACATTAGCATTGTGCTCGCGCGCAAGGTCAGCCAATAAACCAGAAAAACCAATCACCTTAACATTATCTATGTGGCTTAAAATAGAGTTTGCAAGCTCAACACGTTCTTCAAGGTTAAAGCAGGGTTTTTTACTTGGGTTATTAGCAACCGCAACTAATACAGTATCAAACATTTTAGCTGCACGTTGAATAAGGTCTGTGTGCCCATTAGTTAGTGGATCAAAGGTGCCAGGGTAAATTGCAATAACTTTCATAATGTTCACTATTTATTATTTTAGCGCTAGTTTAACAGTGTTTATGCCACAAAGCAGCCTAGCTAAAAAAGCATATAAACACTTACTTTCTTTAAACAGGTCAGTCCATGGTGGGAGTGTTTTAATGATTCATATTTGTTTATACTGTTTACCTCTTTTGAGTGTAATGTAGCCTATAGATAATTTGAGTATTAGCATATGAATACCAAGGATAAAATAATACACACCAGTATTTTGTTGTTTAACGAAAATGGTGAGCGTGCAATAACGACAAATCATATTGCATCAAACTTAGGGATGAGCCCGGGTAATCTTTATTATCATTTTAAAAATAAAGAAGACATTATCCGTCATATTTTTGCGCTGTATCGCGATCATTTAAATACTCACTTTAAACCTATTAATAAAGATGATGATGCATTTAATCATTTAACGGCTTACCTAGATTCGTTATTTGAGCTGATGTGGCGCTATCATTTTTTTTACGATAATCTCGGGGATATTCTCTCTAGAGATGCTGATTTAAAACAAGCTTATATTGATTTTCAGTTAGAGTTGTTAGAGCAAGTTCGTAAAATTATTTTAGGACTTCGCGACAGTGAAATGATTGCTATTGATGAGCAAGATGTCATTGATTTAGCACATACACTAAAGTTAACGGTTAGTTTTTGGACGCCTTATATTAAAGCCCGTAGGCCAAGTGGTACGCTTGCTGAGCAAGATATATATCATGGCATTTTAAAAGTACTTACATTATTTAGAGCGTACAGTACCGATAAAAGCATTGATAAAATGAACCTGCTACGTGAAAAATATACTGAATTAGCGCAACAAGCCTTAGGGCCTGTTGACCTTTCAGGATTAAAATTTGTTCAATCTAGGGGCGATTAAATCGCGACGCGAGGTTTGTAACCTAGTGGGCTAAGTAAAAACCGAGCAACAAAGAGTTAATCGCCCCTAGGCTGAACCCTTTGGGCAGCGCTTGTTTGGCATTTATGCTACGTTATCGCCTATTTATGGGGAATAACCACACTACATAGGCTCTGCCTTGCCTAAATACCAAACACACTGCTGTAAATTTAACCTCGAAAGATAAACAGGCCCTAGCTGTAGTTTAATCGATAGTAATAGGCTGTTTCCTAGGCGCTGAATTTTTTGCTATAATCCCGCGCCAAATGCCTGGGAGCGCGAATTCCCGCAGTCTAAGAGTGAACTATGCTTAAATTTATCGTCAAACTACATCCTGAAATAGCCATTAAAAGCCGTTCAGTCCGTAAACGCTTTACTAAAGTGTTAGAAAATAACATTAAAATTGTATTGCGCCGTGTTGACGAAAAAGTACAAGTAAGAAATAACTGGGATAACATTTCAGTTGTTACAAAGCTTGAAGACGCGCAAGTCCGCCTTGATTTTATCGATAGCCTTAAACGCATCCCTGGCATTGTTCAATTTATTGAAGTAACCGAAACACAATTTGAAACTCTTGATGATATTTATCAAAAAACCATCGCTTTAGTTGGTCATACTATTGTAGGTAAAACCTTTTGTGTTCGTGCTAAGCGCATAGGGCAACACGATTTTACCTCAACTGATTTAGAGCGTTATGTTGGTGGTGGATTAAATCAGCATATTGAAGGCGCAAGCGTAAAGCTTAGCCGCCCAGAAGTAACAATACGCTTAGAAGTAAAAGACGATAAAGCTTACATTGTTTCTCATACACATTTTGGTATGGCTGGTTTTCCTCTGCCAACTCAAGAAGATGTGCTTTCGCTGATGTCGGGTGGTTTTGACTCTGGCGTAGCAAGTTACCAAATGATTCGTAAAGGCGCACGCACGCACTTTTTATTCTTTAATCTAGGTGGCGCAGCGCACGAAATTGGCGTTAAGCAAGCAAGCTACTACTTATGGAAAAAATACAGCTCTACACATAAAGTTAAATTTGTAACGGTTGATTTTGAACCTGTTGTTGCTGAAATTTTAGAAAACGTTGAAAACAGCCAAATGGGTGTTGTACTTAAACGTATGATGATGCGCGCAGGGAGTGTGGTTGCGCAAAAGTTAAACATTCAAGCACTTGTTACTGGCGAAAGTATTGGCCAAGTATCTAGTCAAACATTAGCGAATTTAAGCGTGATTGACCGTGTTACTGAAACGCTTATTTTACGCCCGCTTATTCAACACGATAAGCAAGAAATTATTAATATTGCTCGCCAAATTGGTACGGCTGAAATGGCAGAAACAATGCCTGAATACTGTGGTGTTATTTCTAAAAAGCCAACGGTTAAAGCCAAAATAGACGTTATTCTTGGTGAAGAAGAAAAGTTCGACTTTGATGTACTTGATACCGTTGTAAACAACGCACGTATAATGGACGTGCGTGATATTGACGTAGAAGCCAAACAAGAACTTAAAGAAGCTGAATCGGTTGCTGATTTGCCTGTAGGCTCTGTGGTAGTTGATATTCGCTCACCAGAGGAAGAAGAAGCTGCACCGCTTGCAATCGACGGTGTTGAAGTGGTTCATTTACCGTTCTTCCGTCTGGCGACTAAGTTTGGTGATTTACCAAAAGACACTGACTACTATTTATATTGTGATAGAGGCGTAATGAGCCAACTACAGGCACTTATGCTGCACGAACAAGGCTTTGAAACTGTAAAAGTTTACCGCCCATAAGGTTTGTAGTCTTAAAGTTAAGAATTTATATAAGCGTGGTTTATACCACGCTTTTTTTTGCCTGAATTTTGACAAACAACTCATCATTGTAAGGTGTAGGAATACCGTAAATTTTACCTTGTTGGCCAATATAGCCACATATAGCTGATATTTCAGTTTCTCTGCAATGCGCTACGTCTTGATGCATTGAAGAGTAATTGTCAGACGTTAATTCCATTATTTTATAAGCGGTATTAAGTGCTTTAATCAATGGGATATTAAGCCCTTGTACCTTTGCTATATTGCATGCTTCAGTGAGTGCATTAAAAATTATAGCGTTGTACTTAGGTGCGCGTAACTCACCATTTTTTACATTACTTAAAGCGCTTAATGGATTAATGGCAATATTTACGAGTAGTTTTTCAAAACGAAGCTGCTGAATGTTATTAGTAAACTTTAGGCTGGGTATCACTTTAAAAATATCAGCTATTGGCGCGCTATTTTGAAAAGCTAATTCATTACAAGCACCAATAACACTTTGTCCCTCACCAGTGTGCTGCACAATGTATTGGTTTGATTTAAAGCCCGCTATGCTTGTAGTTAAAAAGTAGAGTGCTTGGTGAGTGCTTAGTTGGCTATTTACCTCATCAACATTACCCATTCCGTTATGCGAAAGTACAACAGAGCAATGATTTGGTAAAAATGGCTTTATTTGCGTAAATGCATCAAGTACTTGAAAGGCTTTAACGGTAAATAAAACAACATCAAATTCAGCTGCTTTATTTAGCTGATTTAATGTAATAAATTGTGCGTCAATTTTTTTAGATGCCCCCTTACCTCGACTATAAAAGCGGGTATTTGTTGGGCTTTTGCGAGTTAAAACACTGACATTATGCGACGCACTTAGAAAATGACCAAGTAACAAGCCAATAGCACCATCGCCGACAATTAAAATATTAGCCATATGGGTTCTTTTTTCGAGGTGTAAAAATTACTCTAAGTAAAAAGTAGCTAGCAGCACCTGCAAAATCAGCAAAAAAATCACCGAGTGATGCTTGCCTATATGGAAGTGCGTCTTGCATTATTTCTATAGAGGCGCCATAACCTGCCAATAAAAGTATTTGCGCATATAAAGGAAGCTTAAACGCTTTATCCATTATTATGGCTAGTATAAAAAAAATCCCAAAATGGGCGACTTTATCAACATGAGGAAATAAATTTACAACGCCACCTTTTATTTCTTTGGCAAATAAAAAGGTAAAAGCTACTATGCTGATTAAAAAAATTGCTTGATAAACACGCCTTGTCACGACAAATCCTAAAATCGCTTAAAAAAGAGGCGCAAGTATATCAAACTAATTTAATATCGCACCTGAACAAGATGCAGAAAAATGTAAAGATTTATAATTTTAGCGTTATAATTGCCACATAAAATTAAGATTAAATAGTTAGGAGCAAACCAATGCCTTCATTTGATATTGTATCTGAAGTAGAAATGAACGAAGCTAAAAACGCAGTTGATAATGCAAATCGTGAGCTAGAGACTCGCTTTGACTTTAGAGGCGTTGATGCATCTATTGAGCTAAATGACAAAACAATTAAGCTTAAAGCTGAAGCAGACTCTCAGGTTATGCAATTATTTGATATTTTAGCTAACAAAATATCTAAGCGTGGTATGGATGTATCAAGCTTAGAGCTTCAAGATATTACCCGTGCAGGTAAAAATGTATTTCGTAACGTTGGCTTAAAGCAGGGTATCGAAAAGGACATGGCTAAAAAAGTAGTTAAAGCCATTAAAGACTCTAAAGTTAAAGTTCAAGCTGCTATCCAAGGCGAAGAAGTACGTGTAACGGGTAAAAAACGTGACGATCTTCAAGAGGCTATGCAAGTAGTGCGCAGTGCTGAGCTAGGTCAACCTTTTCAGTTTAAAAATTTCCGCGATTAATTAATAAATAGTTTTAAATTAAGCATGCTTTAATCTGTTTATACTTACAGACAGATTGAAGCTACTTACTCTTTTTAAATATTTCACTATTATCCCTCTTTGCTGCCTAGATACTCCCGTATGTATTAATCTCCTTTTTGATATTTAAGCTATTATATTTAATCACATGCAATTAAGTACTTCACACTAGAAGGTATTAAAATGAAACGTCATCAATTATTTTTGTTATTTGTTTTGCTTACATTTACCAAACCAAGCTTATCAAAAACAGTTGATATTGATGTACTGGTTGAAGATGGCTACTTTCCCATTATTATTAATGCGCAAAAAAAACAGGGTTTTGCTCCTGAGTTTATTAAGATTTTAAACGGCGCACAGCAGGAGTTTAACTTCGTACTTGAGTCTCTACCTGTAAAAAGGCTTGCTTTGTCAGTTGAAAAAAATAATTTTGATGTTTTATTTTTAATGGCACTGCAATGGATCCCACAATCAGCGCAAGAGAATATTAAAAAAACCGAATTTTATACCATTACCAAAAATGAGCTTTATACGCTTAAAGAAAATACAAATGAGCAAGCTTACTTTGACGACATTACGTCATTAACAAAGGTTGGGGTATTGGGGTACTCGTATCAATTTGCTGGATTTAATACCGATGCCGAATTTTTAAGTGAGGAACATCAGGTAAGTTTAACCATTGATGAATTCAATGTGGTTAAAATGCTGCTATTAAAGCGCGCGGAAGTAGGTGTTTTAAATAATATTGCTTACCAATATTTTAAAAATCAAAATACTTTTAATATGGATTTACTCTATAAAAGTAACGTACCAGATGCCGTTTATAAAACGCACTTTTTAGTTAACTCTAAATCAAATAAGATCACTAGTAATAAAATGGATGAAATACTAAGCTTACCTACTGCACAAATACAACTTCAGAAGCTACTTGATAAATATGGCGTTTCTTCAAACTATACTAGCCCTTAACTGCATTTTAAAGGTTTTTAGCTGTATAGACGTCCATTGACATTTGTAAACAAAATACTCACAATAGCGACATATTTTAAGGTGCTTGCTAGCCACTTCATGTAATGATTTTTTTAGCAGGATAATCGGGAAGTTGGTGCGTTTTCATGATGACTACAAGCCCAACACTGCCCCCGCAACGGTAAAGTATTGCATATTTTGATGTGCTTACTGAGTCCGGAGACCGGCCTTGATGCAATCTTACTTACTTAAATCTTTGCGGTGGGCAAAGGTAGGGGACATCATGTTAAACAAAACAACTTTAGGCGTTGCTATTTCTGCTGCGCTTTCATTTTCTGTGTCTGGCGCAGAGCAATCAATTGAAAAAATAACCGTTACAGCTAATAAATTTGAGCAATCAATCAATGACGTTTTAGCAAGTGTAAATGTTATTGAGCGTGCAGAAATAGAAGCAAGCAACGTACGCGATTTACCAACCTTATTAAGCACGCGAGTTGGTTTTCAGGTTAATCCAAACGGTGGTTTTGGCCAAAATACAGGTGTGTCACTTCGTGGTACTGGCTCTGGCGATACGCTAATTTTGATTGACGGTGTACGTACAGGCTCAGCAACACTTGGTCAAAAAGCATTAAATAATGTCCCTTTAAATAGTATTGAACGCATAGAAATTATTAAAGGCTCTCGCGCGGCTGTTTATGGCTCTGATGCACTCGCTGGTGTTATTAATATTATTACGCGTGAGTCAGATAACTTATCCCTAAGCGCTACATTTGGTTCTGACTCTTATCAAAATTATCAAGTGGCAGGCTCTGTAAAATCAGATGATATAACAACAGCATTTAATGCAGGCTTTGAAAAAACAGATAACTTTGATGCACTGCAAGGCGTAGCACCAGATGAAGATGGCTATGAAAATAAAAACCTTGGTTTTAAAATAAACTACACCGATGCACATTACGGCGACTTTAAGTTTTTAGGCCAATACAGTGAAGGCTATGCAGATTACGACAGTCGCTTTAGTCCAGCCACAAGTACTATAGAAACAGGTGATTTTAAAAACTATCAGCTTTCTGCAGGTTGGAGTAAAAACTACACTAACCAATCGCACAGTATTGATATTGCTATTTCAACAGATGATTCTCACGATACCTCAGCATTTGGTGTAAATGATTTTATAACTAAACGTGTGCAATTTGATTATAACGGTCAATATATACTATCTGAAGAGCTTAATATTAGCGGTGGTGTTAACTGGTACAACGATGATGTATCGCACAGTTCAACGCAGTATGATATGCAAGAGCGTGATGTATTAGCTGTATTTGTTGGGGCTTATTACAATGCTGAAAAAGTGTTAGCTAATTTAACAATTCGCCAAGACGATGATGAACAGTTTGGTGATGAAACAACATATACAGCCGCTGCGGGTTATCATTTATCTGAAGACGCCACGTTCCGCATAAGCCAAAGCACTGGTTTTAAAGCACCTACATTTAACGATTTATACTTTCCGGCTTTTCCTGGTTTTCCACCTTCATCTAATCCTGATTTAGAGCCTGAGAAATCATTAAATCAAGAGATTGGGTTAAATGTAGATTTTGATATAGCAAGTATTGACGTTGCTATTTTTAGAAATGATATTGAAGATAAGATATCTTTAGATTCTAACTTCTTTCCTATCAACTTAAATGAAGCACGCTACGAAGGGGTTGAATTTAGCTTATCTCAGCAGTTTTTTGGTTTTGATAGCAACCTTAACTTTGCTTACTTAAGCGCTGAAGACGAAGAAACGGGCGCAGAGTTACGTAATGTTGCTAAACGTACTTTTAACTGGGAACTTGCAAAACAGTTTGGTGCTTTTGATGCAAGCTTAGACATGCAATACCGTAGCGACCGACAAGGTGCTGTGACGCGTTTAGGATCATACACGCTTTGGAACTTAGCGGGTAATTATCAAGTAAATGAGCATATTGAAGTTTCGCTTCGTGTAGAAAACTTATTTGATAAAGAGTATAACGCTGTTGATTCAAATACTGATTTTACAACGGGTCAAGTGTATTACTACAACACGCCAGAGCGTCGCTTTTTTGCAGGCGCAAGCTACCAGTTTTAACGGTATTTATTAATATTAAAAAGCCCGACTTACGTCGGGCTTTTTAATGTGTAGCTAAGTTTAACTAATCAATTTAACTGCTCAAATTAGCTAGTCAGCTAAGAACTCTTTAAATACGGTTTCAAACTTATGTAATTTAGGTGCTATTAAAATACTACAGTAACCCTGCTGTGGGTTTTCGTTATAGTAATCTTGATGATAATGCTCTGCTGGATAATACGTAGTGGCAGGGCTGACTTCTGTCACAATTGACTCACTCACATGGCTTTGCAGTTGAGCTACCATTTCATTGGTTTGCTTTAGTTGCGCTTCATCGTGATAGTAAACAACGCTTCTGTACTGTGTGCCTATATCGTTACCTTGGCGATTCAATTGTGTTGCATCATGCAAAGTGAAAAACATTGCTAGCAGTGTTTCAAAGCTAACTACAGTGGTATCAAATTCAATTTTAACAACCTCAGCGTGCCCGGTTGTGCCAGAGCATACAGAATTATAGGTTGGGGTGTCGGTTTCGCCACCGGTATAGCCAGAACTCACATCTAATACGCCATTTACACGTCTAAATGCTGCATCTATACACCAAAAACAGCCGCCACCAAATGTTGCTACTTGCGTTGTTGAACTCATAAGTATTCCTAAAATGTATATGGAGTTTAAAGGCGAGCATAAATTGTATGCGCCGCAACAACAAGGTTACGGCGCAATAAAGAGATTAGATCTCTTCGAAAGGCTTTTCAGCAGCTTGTTTATTCAGCTTTTGTTGTAAAAACTCAGGTGACTGTGTATTTTTCGATAGAGCATAATACGCAGCAGGTACAACAAAAAGAGTCAGCAGGGTAGATACAATAACCCCTGTAAACACAACTACACCAATTACCATACGGCTTTCAGCGCCGGGGCCTGAAGCAAAAACCAAGGGAACAGAGCTCATAACGGTTGTAAGTGAGGTCATTATTATTGGGCGAAGGCGCTGGGTAGCTGCTTGTAGTATTGCTTCACTAAACTCAACGCCTTTGTCGCGTAATTGGTTAGTAAATTCTACAATCAAAATACCATTTTTAGCACTTAAGCCTATGAGCATAACAATACCTATTTGGCTGTAAATATTTAAGGTCAGTCCTGTAGCCCAAAGCCCAAACATAGCACCCATTAAACCAAGCGGTACGGTAAGCATAATTACAAATGGGTGCATAAAGCTTTCAAACTGCGCAGCAAGTACCAAGAAAGTAACGGTGAGTGCAAGTATAAATACGTAGGTCATCGCTGATGCGCCTTCGTAATAAAGCTGCGATTCACCTTTGTAATCTACTGCGCCATCTATATCGTTTTCTTGCGCGGCTACTTCGTTTAAAAAGTTAAGCGCTTGCTCAAGTGTATAGCCATCAGCTAAGTTGGCGCTTAATGTAATTGCGCGCATACGGTTGTAACGGTTTAAGCGCGATGCTGTTGCTTCTTCTTTTAAGCTGATAAGGCTATCAAGTGGAACTAGTTCACCGCTTCGTGATTTAAGGTATATATTTGAAATATCAGTAGGATTGGTAAAATCTTCTTTTGTTCCTTTTAAAATCACATCGTATTCTTCACCGCGGTCAATAAAGGTCGTAACACGGCGCTGGCCAAGCATTGTTTCTAGTGTACGGCCTACATCAGATACCGAAACGCCTAAATCGGCAGCTTTGTTTTTATCTATGCTGACTAAAAACTGCGGGAAGGTTTCTTTATAATCATGATCGATTCTTACTAAACCAGGGTTTTGTTCAGCACGCTTTATTATACGGTCACGCCAATCGGCTAGTTGAGCGTAATCATTACCTTGAAGCACAAACTCTATTGGGCGAGATGAACCACCACCGCCAATACCACGGCGCATAATGGCAAATGCACGAACATCGGTAACTTCTTGCATTTTACCGCTTATTTCGTCCATTACTTCCCACGTTGAGCGTTTGCGTTTATCCCAATCGGCCATACCCACAATCGCAACACCGCCGCTGCCACCCCAACCAGGAACTCGAACAAGTACGCGACTTAGCTCACCGGCTTGCGAGTAAGGCATTAAGCGTTCTTCAATTTTAGCCATATTAGCGGCGTTATTTTCGTAACTTGCGCCCTCAGGGCCGCTCATCATAATAAAGAACGTGCCACGATCTTCTTTTGGCGTTAGCTCAGAAGGAACTTGTAAAAACAACGAGTAACTAACAAAGCCAGCTAATAATAGGCTCACCATTAAACCCCATTTACGGGTTATGTTGGTGGAGAGTGAATTACGGTAACTTACTTCAATTTTAGTAAACTGGCGGTCCATCCATTGGCTAAATTTATTTGGTTTGTCTGATACTTTAAGTACTTTAGAGCACAAGGCTGGTGCGAGAGTCAGTGCTGTAACACTTGAGAAAAATACGGCAGCACTTACCGCCATAGCAAACTCAGTAAATAATGCACCTATACGGCCATCCATAAATACTAATGGCACAAACACCGATATTAGTACAAGCGTGGTTGCTACTATAGCGAAACCTACTTCACGCGCGCCTCTAAATGCAGCTAGTAACGGCGGCTCACCCAGTTCAATACGGCGGTGAATGTTTTCAAGCATTACAATGGCATCATCTACTACTAAACCAATGGCTAGTACTAAGGCAAGTAAAGTGAGTAAGTTAATTGAGTAGCCCATTGCCAATAAAAACATAAAGCTACCAACAAGTGCGACCGGTACGGTGACCGCAGGGATAAGCGTTGCTCGTATATTGCCTAAAAACAAAAATATAACGAGTACGACTAAACCCATAGAGATGGCAAGCGTGCTGTAAACTTCATTGATAGACTCTTTAATAAATACAGACGAATCGTAGCTGTCTTGAATTGTAGTGCCTTCAGGTAGGTTGCGTTTGATTTTTTCAAGTTCGCTGCGTGCGTTATCTACTACGGTTAGTGTGTTTGCTTTAGCTTGTTTTACAATACCTAAGCCAATCATATTACGCCCGTTACCACGAAATAAGCTTTCGTCATCGGCAGCTTCTAAACGTACATCGGCAACTTCACCTAAACGTACTAAGTAACCTTCATCACCACGTTTAATTACCAGGTTTTTAAAATCGCGCTGATCTTTATAACTACGGGCAGTACGCACGGTAAAGTCACGATCTATAGATTCTATTTCGCCAGCCGGTAACTCAACGTTTTCTGTACGAAGTGTATTTTCTATATCGCTTGAGGTAATACCCCGTGCAGCCATTGCTTGGCGGTTTAGCCAAATTTTCATGGCGTATTGGCGCTCACCACCAATACGTACGTTAGACACACCATCTACTACGGCTAAGCGGTCAACAATAAAACGCTGCGCGTAATCAGAGAGCTGTAACGAGTCCATTGTTTCGCTGTTTAATACAAACCAGGCGATTGGGCTTTCATCACTATTTGATTTAGATACTTCTGGCGGGCGTACCTGATCAGGCAAACTATCAAGTGCACGTGCTACACGTTCGCGTACATCGTTAGATGCTGCATCTATGTCGCGGTTAATATCAAACTCAATGGTAATGTTTGAACGTCCATTACGACTCGATGAGTTAATACTTTTAATACCTTCAATACCTGAAATTCGATTTTCTATTATTTGCGTTATTTTGGTTTCTATAATTTCGGCAGAAGCACCTGTGTATTCAGTGCTGATATTTACAATCGGCGTTTCAATATCCGGGTATTCACGAAGTGGCAGCATAGTAAACGCAACCAGTCCAAAAGTAAGAAGCAGTAAATTAATTACAATGGCAAAAACGGGGCGCTTGACGCTAGTATCTGTAATTTTCACGTATTACCCCTTTACGCTTACTTTACTTCCAGAGCGAATTTTTATTAGCCCCTCAGTAACAATTTGCTCGCCATCAGTTAGGCCCTCGTCGATAGCAACCCAGCCATTATTTCTGCTAGCAACATGCACTTCAATTTTATTAGCTATCCCATCTTGAATTTGAAAAACAAAGTGTTTGTCTTGCAAAGGTATAACCGCTTTTTCTGGCACCATTAAAGCTTGGTTGCTGCTTAGCTCAAGTGCTGTATTTAGTAACATACCAGGGCGAAGTAATCCTGATTTATTGGCAAAGCTTGCTGTTACTTCAACACTGCGAGTAACCGAATCAATACGCGAGCTAATATGCGTTACCTTGCCGTTAAATGTTTGTCCTGGGTAGGCATCGTTTTGCGTAAGCACTTTCATGCCCATATTTAATTGTGCTAAATATTTTTCAGGTACTTTAAAGTCAACTTTAATAATACTAATATCATCAAGTGTTGTGATTATTGTTGTATTACTTACGTAGGCACCTATTGATATTTCACGCTTACCTAACAAGCCTGAGAAGGGCGCACTAATAGTCATTTCGTTTAATTTAGTTTTAGCGCTTTCTAGTTGGGCCTCTGTTGCATCAACACGAGATAACTGCTCCTCAAGTAACGACTTTGCCGTTGACTGCGAGCGTGAAAGTTCGGTTAGGCGATCTAACTGACGTTGTTCTTCACGTAAGTTAATGCCAAGTTCTTTAACGGCAAGTTGTTCTTGTTGGCTCTGTAACTGTACTAACTTTTGTCCTTTACTGACTAAGTCGCCGTCTTTAAAATATATATCTGTGACATAATCGTTTTGCGCACTTTTTATATAGATTGCTTGGTTTGCACGCGCGCTACCGATCGCTTCTATCATCACTGCGTTTTCCTGAGAAGTAACAGTATGAGCTGTTACTTGAGTAGACATTTGTGATAAATCGGCCTGTTCGCCGTGGCTAGCGGGTAGATATAAATAAACGCTAAATATTAGAAGTAACGTAATAATAAATGGAAAAAGTGCTTTACCTGATTGTCTTGAGTACATTGATTTCATACCTGAAAATGAATTGTAAGTATTGTACGAAATAAGACCGGGAAAAGACGGTTATGTGTCTCATAAATTTGTGCGTTAAGCGTAAAAGTAAATAAGATTTATTCATTGTTCCTATTTTGTTGAGGAAAAAGCGGTAATGTATGAAATTTAAAACCACCTGTAACTTATGTATAACAACAAGAAAGGTCATAATTTGGGCTGTTATTATGTTTGTTTTTTATATGGTGTTTTACCAATATGGATAAATCTAACAATGTCATTAAGTTTCGGGCACAAGGTGCGCGAAACGCAATTGAGGTGCTTGTTGCAGGTGCAATTGGTTTAGTTTTTATTATGTTGTTTAATTTACTGAGACCGGGTGAGATTAGCATACTTGAAATATTTTTAGTGAGCTTGTGTATTGCCGCTATTTTTATTGGATATTTAAAAACTCAAGAGCCATATCATAGCCTTATATTAAATGAGTCTGAGCTCGTTTATTACCATAAGTACGGAGCTTGGTGTATGCCTCATAGTAACTTTCATCACAGTGGTATACCCAAAATAGAAGATGGCTTTGATTACTTAGAATTAAATGCGGTTGGTATAAAGGTAAACGACATAGATGACTTTTTAACAAGCATAGCGCCTCGAATTGCAGGGAAATTATTAATAGAGCAGCGTAATTTATTTATGCAAGTTGTTCAAAAACATTGCAAAAATGGCAATTGCCCATCAGAATGGCTAATAGAAGATACACATTACACATCCCATAAAGGGATAAGCTATACTGGTCTTATAGCTATGTTTGCTAACAGGACTAAGCACCTTCAACTGTTAACCGGTTACGATTTATTATTACCAGCCAGTGTGTTAGATAGAGATATCTGGGCATTTAGTGCTAACTTAAATAAGTGGAAGCGCGAGCCTAGTCAGTTTATAGCGTCGCAAATTAATAATTAAGCTGCGACTGTAGGAAAGAAAAATGAGTCAAGAGAGAGCCTTTTTAAAAAGTGGTCGAAACACCATAATACATAAAGATAAAAAGCATGATTTAGTGATTGTAAACTCTGAAATTCATCCTAAAATTAAAGTGACTCAACATGGCTTAGAGCCATTTAAAGAAGAGTTACCTAAAAACCGCCGTGATGCAAAAGATCGCTATTTAGAAATAGTCTATGTTGGAAGCCCTGATATATTTGGCGAAGAAAAACAATTACTATTTATTCAAGCTTTAGATGGGCGTGAATACAAAGTAGATTACAGTAAAATCGGTACGAAATTGTTTGTACGCATTCATCAAGATACATATATGTAGTACTTTAATGGCATCCTTATTGCTAGTAATTACACTATAGTAATTATTTGACATAATAAGGTGCTGCGTATGAAAGCGTTTGCTTTAATCCCCCTCATTTCTTGCGGTTTGCTGAGTGCGTGTGGAGGTGGTGGCGGTGATAGCGATAATACAGTTGTAGAAACATCTGTTAATGCTGGAACCGATTTACAAATTATCGAAAAAACTGAATTTACTATCACAGCACAAGGTTCCCCCGCTGATGGTACGTTTTCATGGCAACAAGTTAGCGGCCCAAGCTTAGAAGGTTTTCCGCTTGAAGGCGCTGAGCAAACATTGACAGCCCCTGACGTAAAAACTGATAGTGAAATAATCTTAAGAGTAAGCTATCAAAGCACCGGTAGTAGCGCTGTTAGTGACGACATTTCTATTTCAGTGAGCTCTAATAATCAACTTCCTCTTGCTGTTGTTACCCAAACATCTCCTGAAACACTTCCTTCTGTATACAAAGACACAGTTACTTTGAGCGCCCTTGAGTCGAGCGATCCTGATGATAATGGCCAAATTGATAGTTACTTGTGGCAACTGCTATCAGGTCCTGATTTAGATATTGCTAGCTTTAATGAGTCAACTCTTAGCTTTTCTCATCCATTACTAGAAAGTAACGTAAATTTATCTTGGCAGCTAACAGTCACTGATGATGAGGGCGGTGAGGCAAGTACTCAATATTCAATGACGCTTAATAAAACAAATGAACTAGTGGATGCAAATGCAGGCGCTGATCAAAATATCGAAGAGTTTGAAGAAGTAACACTTGACGCAACGAATAGCGAAACTGTCACCGATACCTATCAGTGTAAGTGGCAACAACTTACCGGTAATAGCGAAACATTAAGTAATAGCGACCAATGTACAACGACATTTTTTGCCTCTGATGTAGATACTGAATCCACGTTGAGCTTTGAAGTAACGGTAACCGACTCAAAAGAACGCACCGATACAGATTCTTTATTTGTTGATGTATCACCAAAAGCGCTTGGGCTTATAAACGATAGTGGTGTTGGTGAGTGCTATAACAACACCCAACGCATTAACTGTGAAAGCGATGACTTTCCAGCGCAAGATGCTGAATTTGGACGCGATAGCTATGCAAACCGCTTAGATAAGGTTGGTAAAGGTAATTTAGCGTTTGATTACACTAAACTTAATCAGTTTGCTGATGAAGTTGGTGATGATAGTAGTGACTTTACCTGTATACGCGATAATGTTACTGGACTTGTATGGGAAGTAAAAAGTGAATCCTCAGGAGTATTGCCAAATACAAGCTTGCGTGAGGGTCAAAATCATTACTTTTGGGATTTAGGCGATACTACTTTTACCGATACCAGTACAGCCAATTCAACTTGTCCGGATGATACGAGTTGTGGAGTACAAAGTTATATAAACGAAGTGAATAACTTAGATTTTTGTGGTGGTACAAATTGGCGGTTACCTACTTATACAGAGCTTTTAGGTTTAATTGATTATGGTAAGCAAGGGCAAAGCATATTAATTGATGAGGTGTTTTTCCCCAATATGCCAAGTGAAAGTGCATTAAGCCACTTACGTTATTGGACTTCACAAACCGCAGCCGATGGTACAAGTTTATCGCAAGCGTACATTATTGATATGAGTGATGGTAACGATCTTGCTTATCCAAAAGAAAATACCGCGTATGTTCGTTTAGTTAGAAGCCGTTAGGAGAAAATAATGAGATTAAAATTACTCTATGCACTAGCAACTATAAGCTTGAGCTTTAATATTGCAGCGGCGCAAACGTGCTACGACGGTGCAGATACCACAACGCCGACAGATAGATTTACCATAAATACAGATGGCACAGTGTCTGATACCGAAACAGGCCTTATGTGGCAACGTTGTAGTTATGGGCAAATTTATAATACAGAGACGCAGCTTTGCGAAGGCTCTACACCTTCTCTTACTTGGCAAGAAGCACTACGCGGTGCTAAAAATGATACAACCGCAGATTACGATGATTGGCAAATGCCTAACATTAAAGAGTTGGCGAGTATTTTAGAGCACAGTTGCACCGAGCCGAGCATTAATGAAGAGGTGTTTTTTGGTACTAAGCTTCAAAACTATTGGTCAAATACATCGGGTGTGAGCACGATGAGCTCTGCATGGGTTTATCAATTTGATAGTGGCCTGAATAGTTTGCACGCTAAAACAAGTAATGTGTATTTACGGTTAGTTCGCTACGAAGAGTAAATTACATACTAAGATTAGACAGATGAAAGTGCAGCCTTAAAACCGCTGCATTTTTTTGTTTTACATAAATTTACGTTATTTCAATAATAAAGCGCTTACAACGTTGTCACTTAGTGCGTTTTTTTGCCATTATAGGCCGTGATTTAATTACGAAGGAACATCACGGTGTATTTAAGCTATTTTGGCCTGAATGAAAAACCTTTTTCAATTTCGCCCAACCCTCATTACTTATTTTTAAGTGAACGACATAAAGAAGCCTTAGCACACCTTACCTATGGATTAGGTGAAGACGGTGGTTTTGTATTATTAACAGGCGAAGTGGGTACTGGTAAAACTACAATTACCCGCAGTATGTTAGAGCAGTTACCCGAAAACACGCAAGTAGCGATGATCCATAACCCAGCACTTTCAGAGCTAGAGTTATTAGCTAGTATCTGTGATGAGCTCAACATTAGTTACGATGCTAATAATGCGACGCTTAAAAGTCTTACCGATATTATAAAAAAGCACTTAGAGACCAATAATAAATCGGGTGGGCACACCATACTTATAATTGATGAAGCGCAGTTACTTGCCCCTAATGTGCTTGAACAATTACGCTTGCTGACAAATATAGAAACCGATCATAAAAAATTATTACAAATAGTATTGGTTGGTCAACCTGAGCTACAAGAGCTTTTAAAGCGCAATGAATTAAGGCAACTCGCCCAGAGAATAACAGCTCGTTACCATTTATTACCACTTACGCAAGGCCAAACAGTTGCTTACATAAAGCATCGGTTACATGTTGCAGGATGTGATAAAGGAATTTTTTCGATGGATGCCATGCAAGCTGTTCATCAATTAACCGGTGGTGTGCCACGATTAATGAACTTGGTATGTGAGCGAGCTTTGGTAGGCACTTTTGCAAAGCAGCAGTTGATAGTTGATAGCGATATAATAAAAAAATCAGCACATGAGTCATTACCCATGGATTTTGTAGCGCCAGTTAATGAGGCCAACAAAGCAACGTCATTTGTACCATATAGCCTTGCATTCGCTGCTTTATTTGCCGTAGGCATTGGGCTTTCATTTATTTTATAGTTAGGTAAGTTATGTCTTATTTATTAGATGCGCTAAAGCAGTCGCAGCAATCAGATATGAGTGCTGAGCAATACGACTTACAATCAGAGCAGTTAAAGCAACAGCAAGCACTTAAGCGTTATAGACGATTAGCGTTAGTATTTGGTACAAGCTTAGCTGCTTTTATTGCGGTAGCTGGTGGGTTTACTACTGGTAAGTGGTTTCAAGGTACTACTTTATTAAACATATCGGAACCCGCTGTAATTAAGGTGGTTGAAAGCGAAAAATCGTCAACTAAAGAAAAAGTTAAAGAGGTAGATGCCGCAGTTGAAAAGCAGCAAATAGCTAAGTTAGAACCTGCTAAAGTAGCTCCAACAAATACTGCAACGATTGAAGGGCAACTTGTACATGTGCAAACACCTAATGGTGTACAGCAAATGTTATTAACGCCTAATGGGCAATATATTCCTATGCCATCGAGTCAGGTCACGAGCGCAACGGGTTATAATCAGCAGAACGTGCAACAAGTAATGCCAGTTCAAAATTATAATCAGCCAGTATTTAATCCACAAAATAATTACAATCCAAATAATACACAGAACGCTTCGGTATTTGGGCAAAGTCAAAATACAGCATCAGCTCAACTAGATATGAGTAAATATAAAGTACTAGGTAAGCCAATTAATGGTAACAACCAATCTCAACAGATGAGCGATCCTGAGCTTGATGAGGTGCCTACAACACTTAAAAATGCGTTTGCGCAAGCTATACAAGACGTCGAAAAAAATCAGGATTATGAAGTTACCCATGCATCAAAAACGTCATCACGTGTTGAGCCTGTAGAATTGCTACCAGATGGCTTGCAATCAATGTTACCTAGTATTAAATATCAAGCGCATATTTATTCATCGAGCGCTGACAAGCGTTGGATCAAGCTAAATGGCCGAGAGCTACATGAAGGAGAGAGCATAGGCGCTTTAACTGTAAGAGAGATTACACCTGAGCAAAGTGTACTTGATTTTGATGGTTATGAGTTTAGCTTAAAAGCTTTGCAAGACTGGCCGCAGTAAACGCTTAGCTATTATGTTGAGAGCTCGGTAGAATGTTGAGCTCTCAATATTGCTTAGGATAATATTGAGTTTTTATAAAAGCGTTCTAAATCAATATTATATTCTTTAGGTTTCACCGCTGACTCAAGGGTATCTAGGGTTTTTTTATTAGCTAAATCGATATCTTTTATCTCTGTATAGCGACTATGCTTAGCACTGTAAAATGTTTTAACGATAGGTTTTAGCGGTGTGCTAGGGTTACTCTCGGTCACTAAACCAACTTTTTGACTCGATAATCTAACGAGCGTTCCTACCGGATGAATACCAATACATTGAATAAATTTATTAAGCAGCTCGGGATCGAAGCTATCTGGGCATCCGTCTTTTAGTATTTTAAAGGCTTTTATTGGCTCCATGCCTGCTTTGTAAACACGTTCTGCGGTAAGTGCATCATATACATCCACAATTGACGCCATACGTACGTATTGACTTATTTCGTCGCCCTTTTTAGCAAACGGGTAGCCTTTACCATCAAGCCTTTCGTGATGCATGCCAGCAATATCAACTGCAATACCCGTTAAACCAGACTCTTCTAATATCTCTTTACTGAAAAGCGAGTGCATTTTCATTATTTTAAATTCATCATCGGTAAAGCGACCTGGTTTATTGAGTATTTCATCAGGAATTTTTATCTTACCAATGTCGTGTAAAAGTGCGCCGGTAGTCAGTTCAACGATAATGTTTTTTTCTATACCTAAATGCTTAGCAAAAATCCCCATTAATATCGATACATTAATAGAGTGCTCAAGTAGGTAAGCATCTTTTTGGCGCATTTGGGTAAGGCAGGCTAGGGCATCTTGGTTTCTAAAAACAGAGTCCATAAAGCCACTTGCCAGCTCTCTGAATGGCGTAATATCTATATCGCGGCCTGCTTTAATATCTTTAAATGCTTTTATTTGCAGTGTTTTAGCTTCGTCATACAGCTTTTTTGCCTTTCCCATTTCTTGTTCGGCACTGTGTGTTTTTTGCCAAGGGTCACGCTTTATTTTTGTTGCAGGTACAGTGATAGGAGCTTTTTCAGGGACTGAGTCAATGAGGGTTTTATCAGGGTCTATTTCTACTTCTAAAATTCCTGCTTTTATTAGGTTATTAATACCAGCCTGAGTTTTAACCCAGCCTTGATTTTTAATTTTAATACTGCCAGTTTGCCTGGTAACACTTTGCACAAACATACCAGGCAGTAACTGACCAACAGGAATTATTTTCAAATTTATTACTTCTATTGTTAATCTTTCATTAAGCTAACAAATATATACGTTACTACCTAATAAAAAAGGCACTTTTCAGTGCCTTTTTTTATTTTTTAGTTAAAAAGCATTAGCTTAATTATTCATCATCTTCAACAAGCGTCATTAGTGATGTGTTACCACCTGATGCTGTTGTATCAATACTGATTGTTTTTTCAGTAATAAGACGTTTGATTAATGTATCGTAATACTCAGAGCTAATTACCGGTAAAATAGCACCTTTACGCTGTGCAAGCTGTTGGCTAAAGTAGCCCAAGCGAGACGAGCGAGCAGCAACTACCGCACCGGCTAAATGAGGGTGCGCCAAAATAGCTTGTAACTGGTTAGGTTTAGCTACTTGGAAAACACCTTCTGCAACACCTGTAGAGATAAATTTATCTTTAAAGGCAACGGCTTCATCATAAAACAGCTCAGACGCTACAGTAATTACCGTATTACCTGCGGCAATAGCAGTGATGATAGACAATGCCCAGAAGTTAAATGATGTGCTCTTATCTGCATAACACACTACACAACCACGTGCTTCTAGATGAAGTGTATTAGACTCACCCGTTGGCCCAGGCAGGGTAGTAAACTTACGCATGTGCTTTTCAAGGCGGTTAAGCTGTGCACGTGCTTCTGATAATGTTAATGCTAAGTCGTCTGCTAAATCGTCGATAATTTCTACCGTCGCGATTTTAGCAAGCAACTGACGTACAGCCGAAACACGGTCGTTTAGTGGTGTTGCACGCCAGATTTTCTCATCGCGCATT
Source organism: Pseudoalteromonas sp. NZS71 (assembly GCF_015864715.1). Classification (NCBI taxonomy): domain Bacteria; kingdom Pseudomonadati; phylum Pseudomonadota; class Gammaproteobacteria; order Alteromonadales; family Pseudoalteromonadaceae; genus Pseudoalteromonas; species Pseudoalteromonas sp. NZS71. The sequence goes on from NZ_JADYWS010000002.1 coordinate 100,372, forward strand.
GAGTTGGCCATTAGCTTTTTAACTTGCTCATTCGCACCGCTGTAGTGGTGCAAATCAAGTTCGTCAGGCGTTAGGTTAGTCATTTGTACGTTATCTGGTGATGCTTTTTCTTTTACTAAACGTTGTAGGTAGTTAGGGCCACCGGCTTTAGGGCCAGTACCTGATAAACCACGGCCACCAAACGGTTGCACACCAACAATGGCACCAATCATGTTTCGGTTAATGTAGACATTACCCGCACGTGACATTTTAGCAAGGTACTCACAGCGCTCTTCAATACGTGAATGAACACCCATTGTCAGACCATAGCCTGTGTTATTTATTTGATCCATCACATCATCAAGTTCATTCGATTTAAAGCGAACAATATGAACACATGGGCCAAATACTTCACGTTTAAGTACTGATAAGTCTTTGATTTCGTATAAACGAGGAGCAAAAAAGTATGCGCCATTTTGTGTATTATCAGGAATTTTACATTCGTAATGAAGTATAGAATTACCTTTTAAGTACTCAACGTGCTCGTTTAAGTTTTTAAGTGCTTTTTCATCAATTACCGGACCAACATCAGTTGATAGTAACGATGGATCGCCAATGTGTAACTCAGCTAGAGCACCTTTAAGCATTTCGATAATGCCATCTGCTACGTCATCTTGAATGAATAAAACACGAAGAGCAGAACAACGTTGGCCAGCACTTTGAAAACCAGAACTGATCACATCATCAACTACTTGCTCAGGAAGCGCCGTTGAGTCAACAATCATACAGTTTTGGCCACCTGTTTCTGCAATTAACGGTACTTGAATGTCGTTACGTGCAGCAAGTGTTTGAGAAATTAATGTGCCTGTTTCAGTAGAACCTGTAAACATAACCGCTTGAATGCGCTCATCAGGAACAATTGTTTTACCTACTTCTGAGCCGCGAGCGATAACCGGTTGAACAACGTGCTCAGGTAAACCAACAGATAGCATTAGTTCAATGGCACGAAGGGCGATTAAACTTGTTTGCTCAGCAGGCTTAGCAATTACAGTGTTACCTGTAACAATCGCAGCAGCAACTTGGCCTAAGAATATTGCAAGCGGGAAGTTCCACGGGCTAATACATAAAATAACGCCACGGGCTTCAAAACGTTCATCTTTAGACAACTCTTCAGCGCGCGCTGCGTAGTAACGACAAAAATCAACCGCTTCACGTACTTCATCAATACCATCTTGCGCTACTTTACCCGCTTCTTTAATACAGATAGCGACTAGTTCGTCGTGATGACGTTCTAAAATGTCAGCAACGCGGCGCAGTAAATTAGCTCGCTCTTTTACTGGTGTTTGTGACCATGATTCAAGTGCCGCTTCAGCGTTAGCCAGTAATACCTTCATCTCTTCGCCAGTTTGCAGTTTAACGTGGCCGATGATTTCTTTGTGATTTGCTGGGTTTTTAACAGCCAATGAGCCTTCTGGTACTTGGCTTTGCTCAATTAAGTGCTCGTTAAACCATGTTTCAAGATTCTCTTTGAAAGGGGTAATAACATTAATATCGGTTAAATCCATGCCTTTAGAGTTAGCACGTTCTTCACCGTATAAATCAATTGGCATTTTGATTTGCGTATTGTACTTATTACGCAAGCCTTGCAATGTTTCTACAGGGTCTGGTAGTAATGATTCAACAGGTTTTGTTGTATCTACAATCGCGTTCACAAATGATGAGTTAGCACCATTTTCTAACAAACGACGAACAAGGTAAGCAAGTAGGTCTTCGTGTTGACCAACTGGGGCATATACACGACATTGAATTTTTTCTTCGTTAACGATTTGGTCGAATAAAGATTCACCCATACCGTGCAAACGTTGAAATTCAAAACCGGTGTTGTCGCCTTTCGCTACTTCTAAAATAGTCGCGGCAGTGTAAGCGTTGTGTGTTGCAAACTGCGGATAAAGTACGTCGCGCGCTTCAAGCATTTTAATAGCACATGCTTTGTAAGAAACATCGGTTGTTGCTTTACGGGTAAATACAGGGAAATGCTCTAAACCATCTTGTTGTGTGGTTTTGATTTCAGTATCCCAGTACGCGCCTTTAACTAAACGTACCATCATTTTACGACCAACACGGCTTGCAAGGTCGGTTAGCCATTCAATTACAAAAATAGCGCGTTTTTGGTACGCTTGAACCGCTAAGCCAAATCCTTGCCAATCACCAAGATCTTCATCACTAAATACTGCTTCAATTACATCTAATGAAATATCTAGACGGTCAGCTTCCTCAGCATCAACGGTAAAGCCGATATCGTATTTTTTAGCTGCAAGCGCAAGCTCTTTTAACTTTGGTACAATTTCTTCCATCACACGGTCTTTATGAGTGAACTCATAACGAGGATGAATAGCAGAAAGCTTAACTGAAATGCCAGGGCTCTTAATTGGACCACGACCATTTGCCGCTTTACCAATAGAGTGTATAGCATTCATGTAGCTGTCAAAGTAACGCTTCGCATCTTTCATTGTGCGCGCGCCTTCGCCTAGCATATCGTAAGAATATACATAACCTTTTTGCTCTGTATCGGCAGCACGTTCAATTGCTTCGTCAATGGTACGACCCATAACGAATTGCTTACCCATAATTTTCATAGCAAAATTTACAGACTTACGAATAACTGGCTCACCCAAACGACCAATGGTCTTTTTAAGCATGCCGAACTGTTGTTCTTTCGTTTTGTCTGTGTAGTTAACCATTTTACCGGTAACTAATAATCCCCAAGAAGACGCGTTTACGAATAAAGAATCGCTGCTGCCTAAATGAGAGCTCCAATCACCTTTCGCTAACTTGTCACGAATCAGTACATCTTGAGTTGCTTTGTCTGGTACGCGAAGCAGCGCTTCGGCCAAACACATTAATACAACGCCTTCTTCACTAGAGAGTGAAAATTCATTTAAAAGCGCATCAACACCGCCTTGCCCATCTTGCTCTTTACGAATGTTTAAAACAATCTGGCGGGCTCTTTCCCAGGCACGACTTCGTGCTTTTACGCCTACTTCTGCAAGCGGTAAAATATGATCAATAACCGCATTTTCATCTATGCGGTAGAAGTCACGGATTCTTTGTCTAATAGGACAAATCGTTGTTAAATCGCCGTTGAATAACATAAGCAACCCTCAGGAGTGTTAAGAATTAAAGTAAAATTAATTACCAATAAATTACCAGTGATATTGTGAGTGCATTCTAATTAAATTTCAGCAGAATATGCTGGTTAAATTTCGCGTTTTACGATAATTTACAGGGCATAAATTTAACTTATCCGCATAAAATTCTGTTATGACAATTCCAAATAGATTACGCATGCTAGATCGTATTGATTTAGCCATACTAGACGTTCTACAAAAGAACGGCAGAATTTCAAATGTTAACCTCGCAAAACAGGTTAATTTGAGTGCAAGCCCGTGTCTTGATCGTGTAAAACGATTAGAGCAAGAAGGCTATATCGAAGGCTACTACGCTAAGCTTAGCGAAGCAAAGCTTAATCAAAGCTTAGTAGCACATGTTCAAGTGTCGCTTGTTGCTTCAAATACAGCAGTATTTAAGGTATTTAGAGAGCATATACTAAGAATACAACAAGTCGTTGAATGCGACATGGTGGCAGGCGGTTATGATTATTTATTAAAAATCCGCGTTTCTAATATGGAAGAATATAGACAAGTTCTTGGCGACTTAGTCGATATTCCCGGCGTGGGCACTCATCATACTTATATGGTGATCGAAAAGATTAAAAAAGACGAAGGGCTGCTAATCGACATTTAAGCTTTTCTCAAGTAATAAAAAACCGCAATTGCGGTTTTTTATTTTAGTAGATAAAGGCTATACCAAATAGTTAGTACATCACCTTATACATAATTTATTACGACCTTCCGACTTCGCTCTATATAAAGCCGTATCAGCCGCGCATATTAATGCCTCAGATGTTCTGTACTGATTATCGTATTCACACGCTAAACCCTGGCTTACACTTATCTTTACATTCGCTGGCAAACCAATATCTCTAAAATTAATGTTGAGTATTTTTTCTTGAATACGTTTTGCGATCATTTCTGCATTTGAGACATGTGAGCGGGGTAATACAACAGCAAACTCCTCACCACCATAGCGTGCTACTAAACTATCTTTTGAGGGGAGGCAGTCTTCAATTGTTTGAGCTACTTTTTGCAAACATTTATCACCCTTTACATGACCAAAATTATCATTAAACAGTTTAAAAAAATCAATATCGATCAAGATAAAACTCAAAGGCTGTTTGTCTACTATGCATTCTTGCCAATTTTTAATAATCGCCTTTTCTAAAGTGCAGCGATTAGCGACGCCTGTAAGGTGATCTATTTTGGCTATGTTTTCGAGTACTTTATACTTTTTAACATGCCTAGAAATATCATGCATAATACAAATAAATAGAGGGATATTGTTTGTAGTTGATGCGGGTATACAAGAAATTGAGAGCTCTATATCTAAACAGTTACCATTGTTTTTTATTATTTTAACTTCTTTCGGGCCATGATTGAGTGGTGTTTGATAGTTGTTTTTCCAACTTTCAAACATGTATTGATAGTCATCGCGATACTGTTCTTGTAAACAATCTTGCCATTTTTTACCTATTAACGAGTCAGACGTAACATTAAAAAAACGAGCTGCAACGGGATTTACTGATTCAAACACTCCATCTGCATTAACAATAAAAATAGCATCGGCCATCACATTAGTGACATTAATAATTGCGCTTATTTTTTCATTGTTAACGGTATTAGAAATGCTGCTCATTAATGCAGATACAGCGTTGTCGGTGTTGTTTGCTCTGCTATTTTCATTATTGTTAGACATGGTGTTGCTCATTTTTATTGTTAATGAAACTTTATGTCTAGGAGTTTATTTAATTTATGGTTTTTAAACCTTTCGGTAACCTTCTTTTTTAATTTGTTGATTTTATTTGTTTTTATTGAAGTGTGTCAGTGCTTAGCTAAAAGGTAGTTAGGTTATAAATAAATTGCACTGGGGAAATTATGCTTGTGCAATTTAAAATCAATAATTAATTTTTGTCTTTATTTATAACTTGTGGGTCAGGGCTTGAATAAGGTTTATCATTACACTCAACGTTAAATATTAAACATGCAGTGCCTGAGTTTTTTGCTGTATCGGTGACGGTGATTGCTTGGCGGTTATCACTAAGTTCATAACTGAAATCTTGGGCACATGTTCCGATTTTATTAGTAATTGTAGCCCCCGTGAAAAAAAAGCCTAGCCCAACTGTTACAGGAGTTAAAGTGTAAGTACCTGCAGTTTCGGCTCTTACTGTACCGCCGCCGTCAACGGCTTTACCATTTTCTGTATAGCTAAAAACGGCCTCTTTTTTATCGTTAAACTCAATATGTACTTGAAAATCGACTTTTTCTAAGGTGGTATTCATGTTATTTCCTTTGTATTTATAGTTTAAAGTCAGTAATGCCTAGTTTTATCAGGCTTGCTGTTATTGTTGGTATTTCGTTTGCTCGGTTTAAGCAGGTATATGCTTGTACCTGCGGGTACTTTACGTGAATACTTTGGTTTATTTTTACTGTTTGAGTAATAGCTTTAAGCGCATTTACGCAAAATTGCTCTCGCTGTTCGCTGGTCGAAGCTAATTTAGCTTTGAGCAGGTTTATATTTATGGGAGCTAAGTTATCTCTATTCTTCATTTTATTGGTTATGTAACGTTTATATTCGCCATCATTCTCAAGGGTTGTTAATAACTCTTGCGCTTTAAGAGGGAAGTTTCTGTCAATAAAATAGCGAGCCAGACTAATTTGTGTATTAATAGAATTGATACTATTAAAACCTTGTGATTTTAAGAAGCTAATAATTTCTCCTATTCTTGAATCTACTTTTTTGTCATAAGACAACATTATTAATTGCGCTAAAGAGCGATAATACATATGTTGAAATTCATTATTTTCTGGATCTTGCTTTAAAGCCTCATTTATATTTTCATTCGCAAAGCGAGCTTTTAAATAGGCCATTTTTTTATCAGGTAAATAGCTTAGTAAATAGCCTTGTTGCATATATATATTTGCTGACATATAAAAAAGACTCGCGTCATCAGGGTAGTGATTAGCCACCTTTTTGACCACAGCAACTGCATTGTCCAATATATACACTGCAGTGTTGAAGTTACCAAGCATACCTTCAGTTTTTGCAAGCCAACTAAGGGTATCTGCTTTATCACGCAATAAGTTTTTATTGTTGGGCTTTAGCACAAGCGCTTCGTTTTTAAGAGTAAGTGATTCGGTAAAGCTCTGTTTTGCCGCTTTATAATTAAATTGTTTTAAATACAAAGATCCCAGCGAATTATGTGAATACGACAACTCCATAATGGAATTAAAATCATTCGCTGCTAATGAATACATGGTTTCGCTATACATATGATACTTTTTAAATAATGGCTCAGTGGCAGCGTAATCACTTTTATCATAATGAAGCTGGCCTAACCAAAAGGCATTGGCACCCGCAAGCGTTAGTAATTCTATATTGTTAGGCTGTATTTTTAATAATGCCTCAAGGCGGGTGCGGGCGTTTTCAAAGGCGGTAAAGGCTTCATCGGTTTTACCTCGGGAATAAGCTACTTCACCCATTGCTTCGAGGGTTTGTGCGTACTGGAAACGGTTGTTAAATTGTGCTTTATCATCGCTAAAGCTAAAGAGTGAACCTGATTCGTCTGTTTGATTTGTAAAATATTCAAGTGCTTTATTACTAATACCATCAAGTAAGTCCATACGCTTTACGCTACGCAGTTTGTCGGCAAAGTCACCCACCATAAACCCCAGTAAGCTTTCGGCCTCAAGCTGTTTTTTTTGCGCATGTTGCTGGGCCTTAAAACTAGTAAAGCTCATTAATAACGCGGTAAATGTAAGTAAGCACAATAAAGCAACGGTCACCCGTTTTACTCTTATTTTTGTTTTTGTTTTTTTAATAGAGCTTTTGATAAGAGTGTGCTCGTTATCATCTAATTTAAACAGTTTGTCGTTTAGTAATAGCTGCGCTTCTTGTAGCGGTTTACCTGGCGCTAGGAGGTAAGCACTACTTTTACCTTCATCTATCCAATTTTGCGCTTGGTGTTGTAAGCGGCTTTTTATTGCTAAGGCATCTTTATGATCATTAATCCATTGTTTTGCTCGCGGCCATTGACGTAATAATGCCTCGTGAGCAAGGCTAAAACAGGCTTCTTGATTTTGTAAATGCGATACAAATAAACGGCTATCGACCATGGCTTGCACAAGCTCTTTTTGGCTTGTGTTCGTTAATGTTTGCCAGCGGGCAGCGCGGCTCGTAATGGTTTTACCATCTGGATTTAAAGTGATCAGCTGTGATAATACGCTTTTTAGTTGCTGTTGTTGCTCGTTGCTGAGGTCAATAAATATATCTTCTGCTTTTTTGCCTATGGCTCCCTCAATACCCCCGAGTTTTGTGTAAACACTGTGCAGTAGCTCGTTACTATCACTGCGCTGCAAGTACAGCTCTTGCAATGTGTATTGCAGCATGGGTAATGCATCGGGGTTATTAGCTGTATCGGCGCACAATATTTCATCCAGTGGTGTTTGGGTTTCTGGGTCATTCGAGAACGTTAAATTAGCGGTTAACGCTGGCAGGCGAATAATTTGTTGAAGCTCTTGGCGATTTGGCGGTGTTAAATCGTAGTGCGCGCCATGAGCTTTGCCTGCCATTAGACTTGGTTGTTCAACCACTAAAGGGTAAAAGTCGTTACGACACGCACTAAATACAATCACAGTTTTAGAGGTTGCTAAGCGCTCAATAACTGATAAAAAATGGCTGCGCGTTTCGCTACTAAATAAAGGAGAAGAAAGCAGTACTTCTAAGCGGTCAATAAATAAAAATAACTGGGGTGTTTTAAGTTGTGTAGAGGCTTTGCTAAGTGCAATTTGTATGGCGTTGATTACGCCATCGATTGCCAATTCTAGTTGCTCTGCCAGTGTTTGCGCGCTTAATCCTTCAAATACAGGAAGGCCATTTATATCCCAATCAAGCAATGCAGAAGCTAAATCTAAAAAAAGTCTATTTTTATGAACATCTGCAAAGTCGAGTTGGCTATAAGAAATAACCCCAATGCCGTTATAGCCTCGCTCATCTAGCAGTTTTGGTAAAATCCCAGCATTAACAAGCGAAGATTTACCCGTACCGCTAGGGCCAAGTATTAAGCAAAAAGCACGACCAAATTTAACTTGGCTCGATATTCTATTGAGTAACGTTTCTATAGATTGATTGCGGCCAAAAAATAGGTGTGTATCGCTTGGGTTGTAGGCGCTTAATCCTAAAAAAGGAGAGCCACCTTGCCATGTGTTTTCACTTTTTTTTATATCTTCAGCCAGAGGAAACTCAAGTTTTGCAATAACGCGGTAACCACGTTTGCGAATAGTTTCTATGTAGGTGGGCTCACTTGCTTTATCACCGAGGGCTTTTCGTAACTGGGTAATTGTTTTATGCAGCGGGTTATCGCCTACCTCAACATTTTTCCAGCATTGATCTAATAGCTCGTCAGTAGTAACAATTTCGCCTTTTTGGAAGCAAAGATGAACTAACACATCCATGGCTTTTGGTTCTAACTGTTTATTTTTTTCTGCACGCTGAAGAGTATTTGACTGGGGATTGACTTGCCAATCACCTAAATAAAAAGGGCTGCGATTCATAATGGCTCATTATTGTTATTATGTAATTAAAGCGAGTGATTAGCCGACTTTTTTAACCAAGTCTTTATATTACAGATAAAATAACAAACAGATAAGGAGTTTTTACGCAGTAAAAGAAGTTTATTGATGTGGGTAATTCAATATTGAATTACCCACTGGATTTTATGACTATATATCGCTTTTATTTATAGTAATGACGCGTTGAGGGAATGGGATTTCAATATCAGCGTTATTAATTGCTTTATAAACACCGCCATTAATAGCCAGCTTGGTTTCAATAATTTTAGTGGTAGGTACCCAATATCGGTAGCTTATTGTAACACCGCTATCGGCAAAGCGTTCAATACCCACTTGTGATAACGGATTTTGTGCGACTAATTCGTGTGCTTTAAGTACGTCTTCAATAAGGCGAATCGCGTTATCAGAGCAAGCACTATAGGCTATATCTATTTCACCTTTGACCAATGAGTAACTAAATGAGTTATGAAGTATTTCACCTACTATGTGCTTATTTGGAATGGTAATTTCTACTTTTTCTTCATTGATTAAAATAGTGTAGCCAAGCTCAATTGTTTTAACTTGGCCGCTTACATTTTTAACTTCAATAGTATCACCAACAACAAAAGGTCGAGTGGCTATAATGGCAAGGCCTGCACCATAGTTAGAGAGCATTCCTTGCAGCGCTAAACCTGCACCCAAAGACGCAGCACCAATGGCTGCTACAAATGGCGTAACGCTGATACCTATTTTTCCAAGTGCAATAATTATAACCATTACAATTAGCAGTACTTTTACCACGCTACTGACAAAGTTAGTAAGCGTAATGTCAACGTTATGACGGGTCATTAACGCGGCTACAAATTTGGCAAGCTTTTGTGCTATCCACAAACCAATGAGGACGATAAAAATAGCGCCAACAATTTGCATACTGTAGGTAACCATATACTCAGTAAGCATGGTGTAATATTTTTCAAACTGTTCGATTTCAGAACTGATCATAAAGCGCTCTATGTTAGGGCTATGTTGTATTTTTCCAACTATAGCAAAATGTTGACTAAAAATGGATATAACAGCGGCACTATAATCGCTGTTAATAAAGCACTTAGCGCCATTGCAACTGAGGAGTAAGCGCCTACTTTTGGATGCTCAGCAATAGCAGCAGCAGTCCCAATTGCATGACAAGCTGTGCCCATGGCAACACCTTGAGATTCGTGATTAAAAATATTAATGAGTTGAAAAAGCATAAAGCCAAATAAAGCGCCTAGTAAACCAATAAAAATAACTAAAACCGCAGCAAGAGAGCTAATCCCCCCTAATGAGTCAGTAACAATTAAAGATATTGGGGTTGTGACACTGAGTGCGGCAACAGATGCACTTAGCTGCGCAGGCGTATTAAATAATATGCTTAGCAAAAATGCCACAACGGTTGCGTTAACAATACCTAAGCTACATGTTGCGACTATGAGTAATAGGTTTTTTCGTACGTGTGTAAACTGCTGATATAAAGGAAGCGCTAAAGCCACAATCGCGGGCTCTAATAACCAGCTTAATAATTTGCTGTGCGAGGCAAATTGCGTATAAGGCAGATTTAGGTTAATTAGTAATAAAGCGATAATACTAATACTTAAAAATACGGGGTTAGTGAGCGATTTAAATACGCTGTTTTTTATACTTTGGTTTACGGCCCTTAGCGCTAAAAATAATACAATAATAAAAGGAATACTTAGCCACCATAAATTAGGCTGTAGCTCTGAAATAGCGGAAAAAGTAAAATCAGTCATTATTTTCTCTTCCCTTAAAGTTCGCAATTACACTGCTAACAAGCAACAAGGTAGTTATAGGGACTAGCACCACAACTGAGGCTAAAAATGCCCAGTGCGATTTTATAAGGCCGAGATGTTCAATAAATCCCACACCCGCAGGAATGAAAAAGATAGGCATAATATTTAAAATAGGGGAGGCGCATGGTTTTACATGTTGCTCTTTTACAATACCCGATAAGAGTAAAACTAATAAAATAACCATAGCAAGTAACGGTGCAGGAAAGCTTCCACCAATAAAGTGCATAGTGAGTTTAGCGCAGGCTAAACATAGTAAAATAATAGCGCTACTGAGCAGATATTTCATCAAAGTGGCCCACAGAAAAGATAAGAGCTTAACTTTAACAAATCAAACTCTTTTATGCATTGTGCAATAGTCTACCAGTGCTTTGTATTTGCGTAGGTTATATTCGCTTTTCCTTTTGCTTTAGCAATTGCTTTTTTAGTGTTTGGGTTTAGCAATAAGCGAATTTGGCTGAAGGTTTCTTTAGCGAGTATTTTTCGTTGGTTTGGTTTATAGCTAAGTTGTGTAATGCGTTTAATTGCAGCGAGCGTATCTGGTGAACGCTCAAGTAATGTATTGAGCATGTTTTGCGTTGCTTGCTGAGTATCATCGGTAAGTTTAGTAACCAAACCTAGCTCATTTGCTTGTTGTGCAGTGATTGGGTTTGCGTGGCTTGCAAGCCAAAGTGCTTGGTCGCGCTTAACTAAACCGCTCATCATTACATTTGCGCCCATATCGGGGCACAATCCCCAACGCGCTTCCATAATGGCAAGTTTGGCATCAATATGAACAACTCTGTAATCTGCCCCCAAAGCTATTTGCAAACCCCCCCCTAAACAGTTGCCATCAATTTGTGCAATAACGGGCACACTCAGTGACTGCCAGCCTAATACTACTTTTTGCGCTAAATTTTGATTGCCAGGTAACCATTTAAGCAATAATTTCACTATGTTCATTGGTGTAGCCATTACTGCAGATATATCAAGGCCTGCACAAAAATGTTCGCCATCGCCTTTTATTACCACAGCACGAATACTGCGATCTCTTTTTATATTTTTAATGACTTTGTTTAGCTCTACAAACATTTCAAAACTTAATGCATTTTGTTTTTTTGCTCTGCTAAGCGTGACGGTTGCAATGCCATTTTGTTTTTCTAGTTTTATCATTACACACTCCTCTGACCTGTTGCTTGAGCTTATGTTGTTATAGGAATTAAGTAAAGTGACGGTATTTTTTAAATAAATGGAATTTATTGCTAAAGCCGTAGTCTTAAAGGATTGGTTTTAGATGAGAAAAGGCTAAACAATTCGGACCTAAGATAATAAAAATATTTTACGTTGTTATTTTAACTTAAATAATAAAAGTAATCTTTATATTCAATAGGTTAGGTGAGTTGTTATTTGTCGTTTTAGTTGTATGCTGAATAAAGCATGACTCGGTTACAAAAAAGTCAGTGTTTTAAGCTTTTTTTTATCAAAATGATGATGAGATTTGATAATATAGCGCAACTTAAAAGCTTAAGGTTAAGCACATATGTCGGGTCCACGTTTATATACGGTAGAAGAAGCTACTCACCAAGCTTATGATATTTTTTTAGAGTTAGCGCCAAATAACTTGAGTGAAAAAGATGTTGAAGACTTTAATGAGTTTAGAGAAGACCTAGGCTTTATTGAAGAAGACGAGCCAGATGACCAGTGGCAAGACTTTGTAGCCCTTGAAATAGAGCCAGAGCACTTTATTCAGGTGTTGGTTGGTTTAGAATTTGAAAATGATGATGTTTTGTTTGCTAAAATTTTGATTAGTCGTGATAAAGATGCTCCGTTTTGTCATATTTTATGGAAAGAAACTGAATAAGCAATACGGCTTATTTTTATAATTGTGTGCAGAGAGAGTATTGTGCGTAAGTATTTATTTTTAATTTTTTTAATAATTAGCAGCCCAAGTTGGGCCGTTGATCCATTTGAAGATTTTCATGAATATGGCAAGCTCTCTGATGAAGAAATTCATGAGTTACACAAAGGTGACATGTTCTACGGTGATACTGAATTTGGCTTTATTCTAAGTAAAGGTAACACCAATTCGACCAGTTTTAAGCTCAAAGGTAATTTATACCAAGACTTTGAAAAGTGGCGTAACCAATTTAAAATAGACTCTCTTTATAAGCGTGATGAGAACGATGAAAGCGGTGGCACTGATGTTACAGCTAATCGTGTTTTTGTATCTGCGCAAGGTAACTATAAAGTAGGTGTTAAAAACTCCTCATTTTTTATTTACGGTGATTACGAAGAAGATGAGTTTAGTGGACTTGATTTTAAAAGTACGGTGGCGACAGGCTATGGTGCGCGTGTATATCAAGGCTCTAAAAACAAAGTAGATATTGATATAGGACCTGGTTTATACCGTTCAGTAGCCGATGAAGATTCGGATGTGAGCGAAGATGAAATTAATAAAACCGGTTATTTAGTACGTGTTGCAATGCAGTGGGAACGTTTGGTTTCTAAGCGTACTCGTTTTAATCAAGATGTGAGTATAGAGCAGTCGCTTTCAGGTCTTAATTCTCGCTTAAAATCGGAAACCGCACTGATAAGCCAAGTGATTGGTGCGGTATCACTCAAATTTACCTACATGTATCGTTATAATTCAAAACCCGAAGATGATAAACTCAAGTTTGACTCAGAGCTGAGTGCTACATTGGTGTACAGCTTTTAAGTATTTATTTAATTTAGAGAATATTATGTATCAGCATAAACAGTATGCGGTGTTTATCTTTTTTGTATTAGCGTGGATAGGCGGTTTTGTAGCGCTTGCATGGAACTTGTTAGGCGCTGATGGACCTTTAATGATATTTGCTGGGATTTTAGTGCTGGTGGGCTTTTTGTTCCATGGTCTAACAGTAAAAGTAGATGATAAAAAAATTAGCTGGGCGTTTGGTCCTGGCGTTGCAGGGCAAAGCATTGAGCTTGGCGAAGTGTTAGAAGCTAAGGCAGTTCAAAACTCTTACAGACACGGTATTGGTATGCGAATTACTCACGATGGTTGGGTGTATACAGTATCTGGCTTTAGTGCAATACAGCTAACGCTTAAAGATGGCACTTTGTATCGAGTTGGCACAAACGATCAAAAAGGTTTACTAGCCGCTTTAAAAGAAAAGAATGTATCAATCGCGCTGCCTAGTAAGGCAAAAACTGAAACGGTTAAGCGCAACAATATGATATAAAAAAAGCGCCCTAGGCGCTTTTTTACTTGGTTTAACAGTGTATTAGTGGTCGTGACCACATCCACCTTCACCATGTACATGACCATGAGTGAGTTCTTCTTCGGTTGCATCACGTACTTCTAGTATCTCTACATCAAAGTTAAGTGTTATGCCTGCAAGTGGGTTATTACCATCTACAATAACTTCTTCATCTTGGATATCGATGATCATTACTGATTGGTCACCATCATCTGTTGATGCACGAAATTGCATGCCGACTTCAATTTCCATACCTTCAAACATCGACTTAGGTACAGCTTGCATTAGGTTATCGTGGCGTTCGCCATAACCTTCATCAGGTTCAACTTTTACGCTAAGTGTGTCGCCTGGTTGTTTGCCTTGCAAAGCATTTTCTAGGCCTGAAATTAAGTAGCCTGTGCCAATGATAAAGTGTAGTGGCTCACCACCGAACGAGTTATCAATGCTATTGCCATCATTATCCATTACCGAATAATGCATTTTTACCACTTTGTTTGCCGCAACGATCATAGTCATTCCTATTTATTCATCTTCAAGAGAGTAGGGTAGAGGCAGAATGCTTAGCTCCACCTGAGGTGTGTGTTTTGCACGAAGTACCTGAGTTACATCAGTATCGTTTGGCAACACAACAAGGCCTGTTAATTTATTTGTTTGTTCATTAAAGCTTTGTGCAATAAGTTTACCCACACGGCGCCAGTTTTCGCCTAATTGGGTTTCTAAATCGGGCTCTGAAAGTATCCCTTCGCTTTGACCTGAGACTATATACATTGCACGCTTATTTTTACCTAGGTACTTCATGCGAGCCACAGTTTCTTGACCGGTATAACACCCTTTTTTAAAGCTTATACCGCCAATAGCATGTAGGTTTACCATTTGAGGAACATACTCGCCAATTGCATCTGCACTTAACTGAGGTTCACCTGCAAGCATAGATGCTTGTTGCCAAGGAGCTTCGTTATCAAGTGTAGATACGTCATCAGGCATACTAAACTGGCTATCGACCATTAATAAAACACGGTTATCAGCTAATTTTAGTGCTTTACCGCTTTCAAAGTCACACGCGCTCGCATCACCTTCAAAGTTAATATCAAGTTGTGCGAGTACACCCGATAAATCATCACCAATGAGACCAATTAATCGCTTTGAACATGCACTAATGTCAACTTTTGCAAATACGGCATACTTTTTTAGCTCAGCTAACGATTTTTCTACTTCGTTTTCGCTGCCTGTAAGGTAGTAGCTGTCTTGATAAGTAAATAATTTAAATACGCCCCAAAGTTTACCTTTAGCGCTGCAATGGCCAGCCCACAAATAATTACTGCTGGTTAATTTATTTAGATCTTGAGTGATTTGCCCGTGTAAATAAGATAATTTATCAGCACCGCAGAGGCTAATAAGTTGATGAGATAACGGACATGCATAAACGCTCGACATAAAAACCTTCTTTGCAATATAAATGAAGTGACATAATAACGCAGTTGTTACGTATGGTACAGACAAGCGCTTATTGGTGCGGGTTTATTCTTTAATGAGAGATTAATAGCTGCTAAATAGGCTTGTGTTTGTTAAACTCGAGTCAATTAAGTATGAGGTTTAAAATGGTTGAAATTCATAGTAAAGCACGTATTCGTTGGGCTTGCCGTCGTGGCATGTTAGAGCTTGATGTTTTGTTTATGCCGTTTGTTGAAGAAGCATACGACTCTTTAAGCGCAGAGCAACAGGCTATTTTTCAGCGTTTGCTAACAGAAGAAGACCCTGACTTATTTGCATGGTTTATGGGTCATCAAGAATGTAAAGATGAGCAGTTAAACGGTATGGTTTCGCTGATCTTAGACCGAGTTCGTGTATAGGTTTACAGTTACTAATAATAACGCTGACCACAAACCTATTGTGGTCTTTTTTTGCATGCTCATTTTAATATTATGTTTATTTTTAGATTCGCTACTAGCTATGCTTTTTTGTTTGATAATTAATATATTAGCTGGCTTTTTAGTGTGGCAAAAAGTGTTGGCAATTCATCCAAATCACGGCGTTATAATACTAGAACCCAAGCTATTTAGGTTTGAGGGTGAGGGTTTGAAAATTCAGGGTGAAATTAGTAAAAAAAGCCGTTTTTATGGCAATAATATATGGCTACATATTAAAGGTTTTAGTAACAACCATTGGCTTATAATTTCAGCCAATGGTGTTAATGAACAAAGTTATGCGCGTTTGAAACGTGCTACTTTAAGCGCGGTTAATTGCGTTTTGGAGTCAAAATAGTCGGTGTTGGATTTTCATTTTGTTCAGGATAGTCAATTGTATAATGTAGGCCTCTGCTTTCTTTTCGTTCCATTGCACTTCTAATAATGAGTTCTGACACTTGTACTAAGTTACGAAGCTCAAGCAAGTTATTACTTACTCTAAAGTTTGCATAATAATCGTGTATTTCTTGCTGCAGCAACTCAACCCTATGCAGTGCACGTTCTAAGCGTTTAGTAGAGCGTACAATACCTACATAATCCCACATAAATAAACGTAGTTCATGCCAGTTATGGGTAATAACAATTTCTTCATCAGAGTTACTAACACGGCTTTCATCCCAATGAGGTAGAGCCATTGGCTCTGGTGCATGTTCAATTTTACTTAAAATATCTTTAGCTGCAGCGTGGGCAAATACAATACATTCTAATAATGAATTACTTGCCATACGGTTTGCACCATGTAGGCCTGTGTAAGCGACTTCGCCAACAGCATACAAGTTATCGAGATCTGTTTTACCGTTAAAGTCGGTCATTACGCCACCACAAGTGTAATGCGCAGCAGGTACAACTGGGATTGCTTCTTTTGTTATATCAAGCCCTACACTTAGGCATTTTGCGTAAATAGTAGGGAAGTGCTCAATAATAAAGTCTTTATCTTTGTGGCTAATATCTAAATAAACACAATTAGCACCTAAACGCTTCATTTCAAAATCGATTGCGCGTGCGACTATATCGCGTGGAGCGAGCTCTTCACGGCTGTCAAAGTCTTTCATAAAACGAGTGCCATCAGGTCGTTTTAAATAAGCCCCTTCACCGCGCATCGCTTCTGTAATTAAAAAGTTTTGTAGCTCTGGATGATAAAGGCTTGTTGGATGAAATTGATTAAATTCCATATTGGCAACTTTACAGCCTGCGCGCCATGCCATTGCAATACCATCACCACTTGATACATCTGGATTAGAAGTATACAAATACACTTTGCTTGCGCCACCAGTGGCAAGAGCAACAAATTTAGCTGAAATGGTTTCTACCTTTTTAGCTTTTTTGTTCCACACATACATACCTTCAATGTGTGAGCCTGTTTTTCCGGCGCTTTTATCTGTAATTAAATCAATGGCATTGTATTGCTCTAAGAGCGTTATATTCTTATGAATTTTAACTTGGCTAATAAGCGTGGTTTGCACAGCTTTGCCAGTAGCATCGGCTGCATGCAAAATACGACGATGGCTGTGACCGCCTTCACGTGTTAAATGAAAACGCTCTTTTCCTTTGCTATCAAACTCCATATCAAAGGGAACACCTTGGTCGATTAACCACTGTAGGCAATCGTGAGCATTGCTGGCAGTATAATGAACAGCGTCTCTGTCGCATAAACCGCCGCCCGCATCGAGTGTATCTTCAACATGAGATTCTATGCTGTCGTTTTGTTTATCAAATACAGCTGCTATACCACCTTGAGCATATAAAGTAGAACCTTCTGTAAGCGCTCCTTTACTGATCACGGTAACGTTACAATAATTAGCTAGAGATAATGCAAGTGATAAGCCTGCTGCGCCGCTACCTATAATAGCGACATCTGCAATGTGATGTTTATTTTGGTTCATGTCAGAGGTACTTTGCGGTTACAATGCTCGTATAGAGCAATATTTGTTTTTAATATCTGTAGTTGTACCATATTTGTCATACTACTACGTAGTGATTTTAAAGGCTTAGCGCCGTTATTTATCATCTATTTTATAAAAAAATAATATTAAGCAGAACTTTTTATTCATAAAGAGGTCAGAGTATTTGTGAACAATGACGACAATATGAATAACAAGCAAAAATCAGACATAGGAGTACCGGCTCGAATGAGCGAGCAGGAATTAGATTTAGTGCTAGTAAAAAGGGTCCAGCAAGGAGATAAAAACGCCTTCAACCTATTAGTAAAGAAGTATCAAAACAAAATTGCAGGTTTGATCTCACGTTATGTATCAAACCAAGGCGATATTGCTGATGTAGCACAAGAGGCTTTTATTAAAGCTTACCGTGCACTTCCAAACTTTAGAGGTGACAGCGCCTTTTACACGTGGTTATACCGTATTGCCGTTAATTGTGCTAAAAATTACTTAGTAGCCCAGGGGCGTAAGCCGCCAGCAAATGATATAGACGCTGAAGATGCCGAGTTTTATGATTGTGCAGATTCAATGCGATCTAATGCATCTCCTGAAAACCTACTTTTAAGCGAAGAAGTACGCGCTGTTATTTTTAATACGATTGATAGTTTGCCTGAAGATCTTAAAACCGCAATCACCCTTAGAGAAATCGAAGGGATGAGCTATGAAGAAATAGCAGTGGTAATGGATTGCCCAGTCGGGACTGTGCGTTCGCGTATATTTCGTGCCCGTGAAGCAATAGATAACAAATTAAACCCATTAATAGGCGAGTCTTAGTATGACAAAAGCACACCTTAACAAGTTAGATAACGAAGCGTTATCGGCATTACTTGATGGCGAGCAACATCTGACTGATGCAAAAATTGCAGAGCAAGATGTAACTACGTTTGGCCGTTATGCGTTAATTGGTGATGCGATGCGTGCTCAAAAAAATAATAACGACATACATATTGATATTAGCGATCGCGTTGCATTAGCACTTGAAAGCGAGCCTGTTTATGCTGACTTTAGTCAGTCAAAAACACAGCCTCAAGCAATCACTGAGACGGTACAAGACAATAAAGTAGTGGCTTTTAATTGGCGCAAGCCAGTTGCTCAACTAGCAATTGCAGCCAGTGTGGCAATGTTTGCTATTGTGGGCGTTAATACGCTTCCTCAAAGTAACAACGAGCAACAAAGCGAAATTCCATTACTACAAACCACACCGCTGACAGGTATGGCGTCGCCAGTAAGTTACTCATCTGAGCCTGCGCTTGAAAATGCAGAGCAAGGTTTACGTGAATTACAGCAACAACGTATTGGTGCATTAGTTCTTGAGCATCAACGCCAAGCACGAGTTGCGAATTCTTTAGAAACAGCGCAAACTAATACCAAAGCGTCTGAGGAAAAAAACTAATTAAATGAAAGTAATCACTTTTGTTCTGTCGTTGGTAGTAAGCTTTAATGCATTTGCCAACGACACAAATCCTGCCAAAGATTTATTACTAAAAATGGCTAATGCCGTTCACACCCGTAATTTTGACGCTTCGTTTGTGGTTGTCAAAGGTAAAACAATGGAACCCTACCGATGGGTGCATGCTTTACAAGGTGATACAGAACTTGAGCATTTAAGTTTACTTAATGGTGCTGGGCTTGAAATGGTCCGTATTGACAACCAAGTTACTTATTTTGAACCTCAGTCAGAACCATACTCCCTAAAAACAGATTCAATAGCGGGTCCAATCCCTGAAGTGCTTTTTAAAGATATAGATCGCTTAAGCGCGCACTATGATTTTGTACTAGGCGGGAAAGGTCGTATTGCAGGGCGTGCTGCACAACTAGTTCGCATAGAATCTAAAGACGAGTATAAATATAATTATTGGATTTGGCTGGATATGGAGTCGTCGTTGTTACTAAAAGCCGCGTACGTTAACCATGAAGGAGAGGCTTTAGAGCAGTTACAGCTTACTCACATTAGTGTGACAGAGCAGCCAGCAGGTATGTTACTTGAAGTGCTCAATCGAAACTTTCCAACGCCTTTACCAAACGATGCACTTATAAACGAAGACAGTACAGCTACTAACTGGCAAATTAGTTGGTTACCGGATGGCTTTGAATTACTAAAATCAGACAGACATAAGCTCGATTTAAATAACGAATTAACAGACTATTACTTGTTCTCTGATGGTTTTGTTGAAATTTCGGTATTTATTCAGCGTCCATTGCCGGGTAAGCGTTTAAGTGGTGCACTAACCTCTGGTGCAACGACAGTATATGTGCATAATGGCGGTAATTTTGATGTATCGGTTGTTGGTAATGTACCGAGTATGACCGCAAAAGCGATTGCTGAGTCAGTTACCCGCGCATTATAAACGATTCGTAAGGATTGTTATGATTGAACAAACCCTCACTGTTGTGGCCCTCGATGGCCACATTGCTCATTTAGAAGCACAACAAAAACAAGCTTGTGAAGGCTGCAATGGTCGTTGCGGCTCACAAGTGTTTGGTAAGCTGTTTGGCACTGCAAAAAAAACCTTCCCTTATAAATTTGAATCCTCTGTTGAAGTAGGACAAAAGGTAACCTTGTCACTTGATGATAGTCACGTCGTTAAGCATGCATTTGCGGTATACATGCTACCACTGCTTTTAAGTCTGGTTTTTGCACTGATTGCAGCGCAATTATTTATGGCTTGTGAAGGTTGGCAAATTTTAGCTGCAGCTTTAGGTGGTGTTACAGGTTTCTTTATAGCTAAAACTCGCGTGAAATCGCTAAAGCACGATATAAAAGTTATAAAAATTCACCCAATTAGTATCCCTTTAACTCAAATAGATGGTGATTGACGCCAATTAAATGTAAAATTGCCGTTTTATACCAAAGTAACTTGGAAATACAGGGAATAGTGGTTTTTTAAATTATTTTATCTAGCTGAATTATTTAAGTTAAATAAGTTTAACTTATTGTTATTCAATAAATAAAATGGTTTTAATCAATATTAATAAGCGTGAGTAAATTTTGTAATTCACAAACTGAGCTTATGGCATCCTACAGCAAGTATTTTCAAGTCACTTAGGTATTCATATTTAGTCCATTAAAATAGAAGTATAGAATCCAGTTTATGAAGCATATCCGTAATTTTTCGATCATCGCCCATATTGACCATGGTAAATCGACCCTTTCAGATCGTTTGATCCAAGTTTGTGGCGGTTTAACCGACCGTGAAATGCAAAAACAAGTTTTGGATTCAATGGATATTGAGCGCGAACGTGGTATTACCATTAAAGCGCAAAGTGTAACGTTGAATTACAAAGCGAACGATGGCGAAACTTATCAACTTAATTTCATTGATACTCCAGGACACGTTGATTTTACGTATGAAGTATCGCGTTCTTTAGCTGCATGTGAAGGTGCACTACTCGTTGTTGATGCAGGCCAAGGCGTTGAAGCACAAACATTAGCTAACTGTTACACCGCTATTGAAATGGAATTAGAAGTAATTCCAGTACTTAACAAAATCGATTTACCGCAAGCGGACCCTTTGCGCGTTGCAGAAGAAATTGAAGAAATTATTGGTATTGATGCCCTTGATGCAGTGCAATGTAGCGCTAAAACGGGTGTAGGTATTGCCGAAGTTCTTGAAATGATTGTTAGAGATGTTCCGCCGCCAGTAGGCGATACAGATGGACCTCTACAAGCACTTATTATCGATTCTTGGTTTGACCCATACCAAGGCGTTGTATCATTAGTGCGTATTAAGCACGGTGAATTACGCACTGGCGACAAAATAAAAATAATGTCGAATGAGCATATACATACTGCCGACCAAGTGGGTGTGTTTACACCTAAGCAAACTAACACCGGTATTTTAAGAACAGGTGAGGTAGGGTTTGTTATTGCTGGCATCAAAGAGATACATGGTGCGCCAGTAGGCGATACTATAACTCATCAAAAAAATGCGGCTCCACTTCGTTTACCTGGTTTTCAAAAAATTAAGCCTCAGGTTTATGCAGGTATGTTCCCAATTGCATCAGATGAGTATGAATCATTCCGTGATGCGCTTAATAAATTAAGCTTAAACGATGCGTCGTTATTCTTTGAACCAGAGAATTCAACTGCATTAGGTTTTGGTTTCCGTTGTGGCTTTTTAGGTATGCTACACATGGAAATCATTCAAGAGCGTTTAGAGCGTGAATACGATATTGATTTAATTACAACGGCACCTACGGTAATCTATGAGATAGTTACTAAAGAAGGTACATTCCAGATTGATAACCCGTCTGATTTACCTGCAGTAAACGATATTTTAGAAATTCGTGAGCCGATTGTTGAAGCTAATATTTTGGTACCACAAGAATACTTAGGTAATGTTATTACTTTGTGTATTGAAAAACGCGGTAGCCAAACAAAAATGACCTATCACGGAAAGCAAGTAGCTGTTACGTACGAGCTACCTATGGCTGAAGTGGTAATGGACTTTTTTGATAAATTAAAATCAACAAGCCGTGGTTTTGCATCGCTTGATTATAACTTTAAACACTTTCAAACATCAGATATGGTGCGTGTTGATATTTTAATCAATAGTGAGCGTGTTGACGCACTTGCGATTATTGTTCACAGAGACGGTGCACAGTCTCGTGGTCGCCAATTAGCTGATGCATTAAAAGAGCTTATTCCTCGTCAAATGTTTGATATTGCGATTCAAGCAGCTATTGGACAACACGTTATTGCACGTACTACGGTAAAACAGTTACGTAAAAACGTAATTGCTAAGTGTTACGGTGGCGATGTGAGTCGTAAGAAAAAGCTACTTAAAAAGCAAAAAGATGGTAAAAAACGTATGAAGCAAGTAGGTAATGTTGAAGTGCCTCAAGAAGCGTTTTTAGCTATTTTAAAAGTTGGTAAATAAAAACAAAGGATTATAAATGGCTGGTTATTTTTCAGTTTTATTGGTGCTATTAACCTTAGGCTCAGGCTTAATATGGTTAATAGATCACTTAATGTATGCACCTAAAAGACAGGAGCGCTTAGCTATAGCGCAAACGTCTGCTGGAGCTCCGTTAGATGAAGAAACTGCGGCATTAATTGCACCAGAACCAGTACTAACAGAAACAGCAAAGTCGATTTTCCCGATGATTGCAGCAATTACTATTTTTAGATCATTTATTTTTGAACCGTTTCAAATTCCATCTGGTTCAATGATGCCTACACTGTTAGTGGGTGACTTTATTTTAGTACAAAAGTATTCATATGGAATAAAAGACCCAGTTTGGCGCACTCAGTTAGTTGATGTCGGTGAGCCTGAACGTGGTGATATTGTTGTTTTTAAATACCCTTTAGATGAAAGTGTTGACTATATTAAACGTACGATTGGTTTACCTGGCGATAAAATTGTTTATCGTGATAAACGTTTATATATTCAGCCAAACTGTAAAGAAGGCGAAACCCAACAGGGTGAGCTTTTATGTAATGAATTCAATAAAATTGATTTTAAACTAATTAATGATAACGAATTTAAACAAGGCCCAATGCCTCTAGCTCGTGTGAATGAAAATTTAACAACAGTTACGCATGATATATTAATCAACCCACAAGCGCCTGAAAGAAAAGGGCGTTACTATCAGCAACCGGGCACGCCTTCTGATGAATGGACTGTTCCTGCTGATCATTATTTTATGATGGGTGATAACCGCGACAACAGCCAAGATGGTCGCTTTTGGGGCTTTGTACCAAAAGAAAACTTGGTGGGTAAAGCTGTCTTTATATGGATGAGTTTTGAATTTGAGAATGGCCCTGATGATATTTTACCAGGATGGGTTCCAACTGGTGTTCGCTTTGAACGCCTAGGTAATATTCAGTAACGATGAAAAAAAATGTAACAGAATTATATAAAAAAATTGGCTATGAATTCGCTGATCAAGGTTTACTTGAACAAGCAATGACGCACCGCAGCCATAAAGGCCAACATAATGAGCGACTAGAATTTTTAGGCGACTCGATTTTAAGTTTTGTGATTGCCAATGCACTTTATGCCAAATTTCCTAAAGCGCGTGAAGGCGATTTAAGCCGCATGCGTTCAACACTTGTGCGTGGTCAAACACTTGCCGAGTTTGGTCTTGAATTTGGTCTAGGCGATTATTTACGCTTAGGGCCGGGCGAGCTTAAAAGTGGCGGATTTCGTCGCGAGTCAACCCTTGCTGATGCAGTAGAAGCTATTATAGGTGCTGCATTTTTAGATTCAGGTATCGACAGTTGTGGCGATCTTATATTGGCGTGGTACCAATCACGTTTGGATGCTATTTCACCAGGGCTTAACCAGAAAGATCCTAAAACCCTGCTGCAAGAGTATTTGCAAGCCCGTAAATTATCGTTACCGGGCTACACAGTGGTTGATACACAAGGCCAAGCACACAATCAAACATTCACGGTTGAATGTATTGTTGATGGAATGGATAGCATAATTTCTGTTGGTAGCTCGCGCCGTAAGGCCGAACAAAAAGCTGCCGAAAAAGCATTGAAGATACTTAAAAATGAACCTTGATACCTTAATACAGCCTCATGAACGTGATGTAGATACATTTTGTGGAATGGTGGCGATTGTCGGTCGACCAAACGTAGGTAAATCGACTTTGCTTAATGAAATCATTGAGCAAAAAGTGAGTATTACCTCACGTAAACCACAAACTACACGTCATCGTATTATGGGTATTCATACCGTAGATAAACACCAAGCGGTATACATAGATACACCGGGTCTACACGTTGAAGAAAAGCGTGCTATTAACCGTCTAATGAACCGAGCAGCGTCTAGTTCTATCGGCGATGTTGAGCTTATTATTTTTGTCGTTGAAGGCACTCATTGGAATGCAGATGACGATATGGTACTTAATAAAGTATCGCAAAGTGGTAAGCCTGTATTATTAGTTATTAATAAAATTGACCAAGTTAAAGACCGTGATCTTGTATTGCCTCATATGAAGTGGTTAAGTGACAAGTTTGATTTTGTTGGAATTATGCCAGTATCAGCAACGCAAGGTAAAAACGTTGATTTAATCAAAGCAGAAGTAACTAAACGCTTACCTCCTTGCGAATTTTACTTTCCTGAAGATTATGTAACTGACCGTTCGATGCGCTTTATGGCAGCTGAAGTTATTCGTGAAAAGCTAATGCGTTTTATGGGTGAAGAACTACCGTATTCTGTGACTGTTGAAATTGAGCAGTTTAAGTGGCAAGACAACGGTATTTGGCACATCAATGGGTTAATTCTTGTTGAGCGCGAAACACAAAAACGCATGGTTATTGGTAATAAAGGCGAAAAGCTAAAAACCATTGGCCGTGAAGCCCGTAAAGACATAGAAGAAATGCTTGATAACAAAGTATTTTTAGAGCTTTGGGTTAAAGTTAAGTCGGGTTGGGCTGATGATGAACGTGCACTAAGAAGCTTAGGTTACAGTGAAGACTAAACCAAGCAGTAGCTTAGTGAATGGATAGCGACTTCTACACCGCGTATTTATTACATCGGCGTCCTTATAGTGACTCCCAAGTAATGTTAGATATGCTTGTAGAAGGCGTTGGTCAGTTAAGAATGCTGGCCCGAATTAGTGGTCGCCAGGCCACTAAACATAAAGCACAACTTCAGCCGTTCCAGGCACTCCTTGTTAATTACAGTGGCAAGTACGATTTAAAATATATCAATAAGTTTGAACTGCATGGCAACCCGCACTTTTTAAAAGGTGATGAGCTTTATTGTGGTTTTTATTTGAACGAACTGACTAACCGCATCGTTCCTGTTAATGAGCCAATTGAACAAGTATTCGAGCTATATAAATCTCACCTAGGAAACCTAAACAGCGGAGCCAATTTACAAGAAGTGCTTCGCTCGTACGAATTTCAATTATTGGAATTACTCGGTTATGGCGTGGATTTTAGTTTTGATGCCAGTGGTGAACCAATAGATGAAAAGCAGACGTATAGTTATTTCCCCGAACTTGGTTTTTTAGTACAAGAAGATACGCGTTCTGGATTTAGTGGCAAACAACTCAACGCCATAGCAAATCATGACTTTAGCCAAAGTGATGTGCTATATATAGCAAAGCAATTAAGTCGCTATTTATTAAAACCCTTATTAGGTAGTAAACCATTAAAAAGCCGTGAGCTATTTATGGCCTCTCAATAAACGTAATTTTACAGGTAAGAAAATGAAAGATATTCTTTTGGGTGTAAACGTAGATCATATAGCAACACTTCGTCAAGCGCGTGGAACAAGTTACCCAGATCCAGCCCATGCAGCCAGTGTAGCAGAGCATGCAGGGGCAGACGGTATTACGATTCACTTACGTGAAGACAGACGCCATATTCAAGATCGCGACGTTTATGTGATGGCTAAAACTATCCAAACTCGCATGAATCTTGAAACCGCTGTTACCGACGAAATGATACAGATAGCGCTTGAAGTAAAACCTGAGTACGTGTGTTTAGTACCTGAAAAGCGCGAAGAATTAACAACCGAGGGCGGCTTAGATGTAGCGGGTAATATAGATAAAATTAAAGCCGCAACAAAAACGCTTACCGACGCGGGTATTAAAGTATCGCTATTTATTGATGCAGATAAAGCACAACTAGATGCAGCCAAAGAATGTGGTGCTCCTTATGTAGAAATACACACAGGCGCGTATGCTGATGCAACAAATGATACTGATTTACACAAAGAGTTAGAGCATATTCGTGAAGGTGTTAAATACGCAGCAAGCTTAGGTTTGATTGTTAACGCTGGCCATGGTCTTCATTATCATAACGTTAAACCCATTGCCGCGATGCCTGAGATTTATGAGCTAAATATTGGCCACGCTATTATTGCTCGTGCAGCGATAGATGGGCTCGATAAAGCCGTACGCGACATGAAACGATTAATGATTGAAGCAAGAATGTAATACCAATCCGCAATAATACTTAATCAATTTGAGGGATTAAATCTGACGCTAACTGCGTTAAAAATTTCTGATATAGAACAACTAAATAACGAAATTTTTGCCTGGTTATCAACACGATTTTCTCACCTCAGAATAGATCACTTAATTAAGCGAATTGGTATAATACCTGCCAATATAAGTATTTAAAAAGCTTAATTAAAAAAACGCGGTTAATGCCGCGTTTTTTTGTATCTAAAATTCAAAGCTTATCTTTGTAGCTCAGTTACGCTTGCATCAGCAAGTAAGTTTTCAAGCTCGTCCTGTAACTCAAATAATTCAGGTTCAATATTCTCTAACAAGCATTTATTTTTAAGTGATGTTTCAATTGTTTCTGCGAGTGATTTAAGTTTAGGTACACCAGTGTAGCAACATGCGCCATGAAACTTGTGGACAATACTTAAGACTTGCTGACAATCATTACTCTCTATCGCTTTAGCAAGCAATGTAAGAGTTTCAGGGACGCTTAGAAGTAGCATATTAAGCATCTCTAGTGCTAACTCGCTCTTTCCGCCAGCACGCTGCAGGGCTTGTGCCCAATCAATTCGACTACTTTGAAATGGTGCAGGACTTTGTGGTGTATCTGTTTTAGCTTTATCGCGATTAACTGGGGTCTGTGGACTATGGTCGCTAATAATTTGTTTAAGCATATCTTCATCAATAGGCTTAGTTAAATAGCCTTTAAAGCCATCTTTTAGTAGTTGCTCTTTTTCGCTTTGAAGGGCGTGTGCCGTTACAGCGATAATGGGTGTATCTTCATTAAGTGATGATTCTTGTATAAGCTTGCATGCGGTTATACCGTCCATAATTGGCATCTGAATATCCATAAAAATTATGTCGTATTTATGACTTTTACTTAAGCTGTATGCTTGTGAACCATTATGTGCCGTTTCTATTACTTCAATCTGCTCACTTAATAAAGTATGGAGAAGTTTTAAGTTGGCATCGTTATCATCAACAACCAATACTTTTAACGGCAGCAAAGCTTGATCGTTTTGTTCAATATTATGAGTAGGGTGGTCAAGCCTGTAAGGTGCAGCAAGTACTTCACATAACTTACGGTGATTAAGTGGTTTACTTAAACACGCATCAGCACCGCTACCTATAAAGGCTTCTCGCATATTGTGCGATACAGTATTAAGCATTAAATATAAGTAATCAGTAGATTCACGCACGGCTTTTACATAGCTTTTTAGTTGCTGCATATCATCAACTGATGCCATATGGCCAATTAAGCAAACATCATATTTATGTTCAGTATTTTTTATAGCGTCTAAAAAGCTAGTCTCGTTAAAACATGCCGTTACGCTTGATTCCCACTGAGTCAATAACGAAAGTACAGCGTGATGTGTATGCTCGTGTGGCTCTAAATACAAAATACGCTTACCAATGAGCGATTTAGTCGGTAAGTCGTTAGTAAATACATGATTGGGCAAACTAAACACACTATTGAATGTAAAACAGGTACCGTTACCTGGTGCAGAGTTTAATGTTATGCGGCCATTCATCGCTTCAACAATATGCTTAGTAATAATGAGACCAAGACCTGTACCACCAAACTTACGTGTAATGCTTGAGTCTGCTTGCCCAAATGGCGTAAATAAAGAGTCTTGCTTATCCATAGGTATACCCACGCCAGTATCTGTTACTGACACAAGTAAAGAAGTACGTTCGTCATCGAGTAACCGATGGCTTATGTCGACTTTAATGGAGCCTTTTTCAGTAAATTTAATCGCATTACTTAATAGATTTATTAGCACTTGTTTAAAGCGAGTGGGATCGCCCGTTAAGTCATCTGGTACTTGTTGGTTAATGTAAATGGATAGCTCTAATTGCTTATCGTGTGCGCTAGGAGCGAGTAGTGTCATCACTTCATTTACAGCATCACGAAGTTGAAACTGAATCGACTCAAGTTCCATTGCACCCGCTTCTAGTTTGGAGAAGTCTAGAATGTCGCTAATAATAGTCATTAAACTATTTGCTGATAGCATAATAGTATCGAGATAATCTTTTTGATGTTTATTCAGCGGTGTTTTATAAAGCTGGCGTGTAAATCCAATAACACCATTTAACGGAGTACGAAGTTCGTGACTCATTTTAGCTAAAAAGTCTGATTTTACGCGGTTAGCATCTTGAGCTTCTTTTTTTGCAAATGAGAGCTCTATATTTGAAGTTTCGTATTGCTCTAGTGTTTCGCGGTAGTCGCTAGTTGCTTGGTCAATATTTTTTTGCATTTCATCTTTTTGCATCACCATAGTGTGAGCAATGGTATTTAAGCCTTCTCGCAATAGCTCAAATTCACCTATCATGTTGTCGTTAAGGCCTGTACTTCTTTTACCTTCGACTAACTTGTCGGTTGCAAGTACTAACTTATTAAGCGGCGTCATAAACATGCGGCTTAACCTTAAAGCTAAAATTGCTGCAAACACCAATGATAAAATAATTACAATACCGCTAATTAATAAAGCACGTTGCTGCCCTATAACCGCTTGGTCTTTGTTTAGCTGTATAATAACGGTGCCCAGAGATGACTGAAAAGCAGATGGATCCCATTTAGAGTCGTGACTTGTATGGTTAATAATGGGCGTGAAGAATGTAACAAGCTCATCTGACTTTTGCACGTGGGTCGTTTTTAAATTTATGAGCGTCTTTTGATTAATTAATTTTTCAAATGAGCGGTGATAATTACTCGTCATTAATAGCGCATTATTTTTATCAAAAATTGCAATCGACTTAATTGTAGGGGAGTGCTTGTTATGTGTGTAGCTTATAAGGCGATTCAATAGCTGTTTGTTTTTTTCGAGCATGGGTTGCTCAAGTGCAATAGCAAGGGGCTCAGAAATAGTAGTACCTTGCTGATATAAAATTTCATCAAGCTCAATGTAACGATTTATTGTAAAATAGCCACCAAGTAGTAATCCTATGATCACCGTTGGGATCAGGGTCAGTGTTAAAACAGAATCGCGTAAGCCTAATTTGGTCATAATGGGAGCGTTTTATCGTTATTAGTATGATTTGAGTATATACGGTTCAACACGCATTCTAAAGCATCTAAATATAGGTGCTTCATAAATAAACTGAAGGTAATGCCTAATGGCGCAAATTTTTAAAGCGAAAAAAAAACCGCTTAAGCAACAAACATTAGAATTAAATATAACGGGAATGGATCATCAAGGGCGTGGCATTGCTAAGCATAATAATAAAGTATGCTTTGTAAGCGGTGCATTACCAAATGAAACAGTTAAAGCAATGCTCGTCGAAGATAAAGCTAAATACAGCAGTGCAAAAGTAATTAAAGTTATTAAAGCGAGTGAATCAAGAGTAGACGCTTTTTGTGAGCACTATAATCAGTGTGGTGGCTGCCAATTACAGCATTTAGAAGTAAGCCAACAAGTTGTAGAAAAACAAACTGCAGTTACTCAGCTATTTAGTAAGTTTGCTAAATTAAACAGCTTAAACTGGCAAGCTCCATTATTAAGTAAGTCTGTGCATTACAGGCGCAGCGCTCGCATAGCCGTTATGTTTGATAAAGCAGCAAAAAAAATGCGTGTGGGTTACAGAGCCAGTGGTTCAAAAAATATTGTCAGTATTAATAAATGTGCAGTACTTGATGAAGTATTTGCAGATGTTTTTACACTTTTTGATGGTTTAATTAATCAACACAAAGCGCTGCACAGTATAAGCCATTTACAGTTATGCCAAAGTGATGAGAAAAACTTTGTTGTTATTCGTCACACTAAAGCAATTAACGATGATACAAAGGCTTTGGTTGTGCACATAACAAAAAGCCAACAGTTTGAAGTTGTATGGCAAAGCGAGAGCGATGTAATTGAGCATTCACACTTAGCCATGCCGTTTTATTATCTTAAAGAGTTTGATCTAAAATTTGAATTTGGTTTAGGTAATTTTATTCAGGTAAATGCGCAAGTTAACGAAGCTATGTTAAAGCAAGCCGCAAATTGGCTTGATTTAAAAGGTGATGAAAATTTATTGGATTTATTTTGTGGCATTGGTAATTTCTCATTAGTGTTGGCAAAACAAGCAAAATCTGTAATTGGCGTAGAAGGTGTGACTTCAGCGGTTGCAATGGCTGCTCAAAATGCGCAAACTAACTCTATTACCAATGCGCAGTTTCATTGCTTTGATTTAACTCAAAGCATACAGAGCGCCACATGGTTTAGTAAAAACTTAGATGTGCTTGTACTCGATCCATCTAGGACTGGTGCGATGGCTGTATTAGAGCAATTATCTTTAAAGCAGTTTAAAACTATTTTATATGTCTCTTGTGACCCTGTTACTTTAGCCCGTGACAGCGCAATTATTTCACAAGCTGGCTTTGATCTTAATAAAATTGGGCTAATGAATATGTTCCCTCATACAGGGCATATTGAAACTATGGCGTTATTTCAACGGAGGTAGAACGCATTATGGTAGCTACACGACAATCACATCAACAAGATGAGACAACAGATTTTAGCACTCGGCTTTCATTTCTTGCCTTGTCTGAAGAAAAAACAGAGCTACTTACTAAAGCGCAAGCGCTCTGCGTAAAATGTGATAATGAAAGCAGGCAAACTACTGCAATCGAAATGGTTGAAATTTTAGCTGAGCTAAATCTCGACCCCGAATCGTTAGCTACTGCGTATTTAACCCCGTATTTTTTAAACGATTTAATATCATTAGAAACCATAGAAGAGCAGCTTGGTAGTAATATAGCCATGCTGTTAACTGGGGTTGCACAAATGGCCACTATTAGTACTTTATCGCATCAAGGTAAAGGAACTATGCAAGTTGATAATATTCGAAAAATGTTATTAACCATGGTTGAAGATGTGCGCGCCGTGGTCATTAAGCTTGCCGAGCAGGTATGTCATTTACGTAATGTAAAAAATGCGGATGAAGAAGACCGCGTCATTGCCGCTAAAGAAACGGCTGATATTTTTGCACCATTGGCAAACAGATTAGGAATAGGGCAATTAAAGTGGGAACTGGAAGATTTATCGTTTAGATATTTGCACCCAGGCACCTATAAAAGCATAGCCAAACAACTTGACGACAAACGTCTTACGCGCGAAGCCTATATGGAAGATATGGTTGAGCAAGTAAAAAACCGTTTAAGTGAAGCGGGCATAGAGGCCCAAGTTTATGGCCGCCCCAAGCACATTTACAGCATTTATAAAAAAATGCAGCAAAAAAACTACGAGTTTGATCAGCTTTTTGATATTCGTGCAATGCGTATCGTTGTTGAACGCCTACAAGATTGTTATGGAGCGCTGGGTATTGTGCACACCAATTGGCGTCATCTTAATAAAGAGTTTGACGACTATGTAGCAACCCCAAAACAAAACGGCTATCAGTCAATCCATACCGTGGTATTTGGGCCTGAAGGTAAAACAGTAGAAATACAAATTCGTACCAGCGATATGCATCAAGATGCTGAGTTGGGTGTGGCTGCACACTGGATGTACAAAGAAGGTGCATTACCGGGACGCGGCTCGGGTTATGAGCAAAAAATTAGCTGGCTACGTAAGTTACTCCAATGGCAAGAAGAAGTAGTCGATGGTGGCGATTTAGCAGAAGAGCTTAAAAACCAAGTAGTAGAAGACCGCGTATACATATTTACCCCAAGCGGCGATATTATCGATTTACCACTTGGCGCTACACCACTTGATTTTGCTTACTACATTCATTCAAATGTGGGGCATCGTTGTATTGGTGCAAAAATATTTGGCAAAATAGTGCCGTTTACGCATCAACTTACAACTGGGGATCAGGTAGAAATACTGACCCAAAAACAACCAAATCCAAGTCGTGATTGGTTAAACCCGTCATTAGGATACATTAAGTCATCGCGCGCTAGAGCCAAAATTCATCACTGGTTTAAACAGCTCGATCGCGACAAAAACTTAAGTGCGGGTAAAGAAATTCTCGACAGTGAATTACAAAAGCTTAATTTAACATACAAAGATTTAGAGCCAGCCATTAAGCGTTTTAACTTTAAAGAACTTGATGACTTAATGGTTGCAATTGGTGCGGGCGATGTACGCCTCAATCAAATGCTTAACTTTGTAAGTGATCGGAGAGAAGATGAACCGGTTATTCGTATTAAAGCGCCTAGCAAAGTAACCGGTGACAAAAACGGCATAGTGGTTGATGGCGTTGGTAGCTTAATGAGCCATGTAGCCAAATGCTGTCGTCCTGTACCTGGCGATGAAATAATAGGTTATATAACGCAAGGTCGAGGGATAGGTGTTCATAAGGAAGACTGTGATTCGTTTAATAACTTAAAAAATCAGCATCCAGAGCGTGTTATTTCGGTAAGTTGGTCTGATGATATCAACGGCTCGTACGCACTAAGTATTAAAATAGAAGCCACCGATCGTTCAGGGCTAATACGCGATATAAGCTCAGTACTTGCTAACGAAAAAGTAAATGTTTTAAACATGAACGTCAATACGGTTGAAGATAATCAGTTAGCTATATTTACGATGCAAATAGAAGTACATGACTTATCGGGTACTAACCGTGTTCTTTCTAAGTTACACCAAATTGAAGGTGTACACGATGCCAAGCGTGGTCATTAATCATGAATGATAATGCAGCGCTTACACAACTTCTTAGCATAATGAAAACACTGCGAGATCCCAAGGGCGGTTGTCCGTGGGATCTCAAACAAGATTTTAAATCTATTGTGCCGCATACACTAGAAGAAGCGTACGAAGTTGCCGATTGTATTGAGTCAGGCAACTTAGGTGAGCTTAAAGGTGAATTGGGTGATTTGTTATTTCAAATTGTTTTTTATGCGCAGCTTGCACAAGAGCAAAATCTATTTGATTTTAATGATCTAGTAGAGCAATTAAACGATAAGCTTACCCGTCGTCACCCGCATGTATTTGGCGATAAAAAAGAGCTAACAGACGAGCAGCTATCACAGCAGTGGCAAACAATCAAAGCACAAGAACGCAGTGCTAGAGCGCAAACAGAATCATCTTCTTTTTGGCAAGATATTCCTGCAAATATGCCAAGTTTAAGTAAAGCTAAAAAAATTCAACAACGCGTTGCCGTACTTGGTTTCGATTGGCCAACGTATCATGGTGCACTTGATAAAGTGAGCGAAGAAGTGCTTGAAGTAAAAGAAGCGATTGAGCAAGACCCGTTATCTGATCATACAGCGGAAGAGCTCGGCGACTTACTTTTTGCCACTGTTAATGTTGTACGCCATGTTAAACGAGATCCCGAACAACTGCTTCGTAGCGCTAATGATAAGTTTTCAGCGCGTTTTGAAAAGGTAAACGCCTATTTGCATGCGCAAGGTAAAAGCTTAGATACAGCAACCTTTGAAGAAATGGACAGTGCATGGGATGCGATTAAAAAAGTAAAATAGGCTTAATGTTAAATAGTGCACATTTTTTGTGCGCGCATTAGCTAATTTTAGCTGGATTGATAAGCAGTGTTTTGGTACAATTTCGCCCCGTCTTGATGATATACCCTTAGGCTCTTCTTTGGGTGTTATATTCCTTTTAATTCCTGATATTCTAGGGTTCGCATGAGTACAAAATTTATCTTCGTTACTGGCGGAGTTGTTTCTTCGTTGGGTAAAGGTATTGCCGCAGCTTCACTGGCCGCTATTTTAGAAGCCCGTGGTTTAAATGTTACCATTTTAAAGCTGGATCCTTACATCAACGTTGACCCAGGCACAATGAGCCCAATTCAACACGGTGAAGTTTACGTTACAGAAGACGGCGCAGAAACTGACCTTGATTTAGGTCACTACGAGCGTTTTATTCGTACCAAAATGACTAGTCGTAATAACTTCACACAAGGCCGTGTATATGAAGACGTATTACGTCGTGAGCGCCGTGGTGAATACCTAGGCGCTACTATTCAGGTTATTCCACATATCACTAACGATATTAAGCAACGTGTATACGACGGTGCTGAAGGTTATGATATTGCTATTGTAGAAATTGGCGGCACTGTAGGTGATATAGAATCACAACCGTTTATTGAAGCAATTCGTCAGATGGGAACTGAAATTGGCCGCGAACGCGCGCTATTTATTCACTTAACGTTAGTGCCATTTTTAGGCCCTGCAGGTGAAGTTAAAACGAAACCAACTCAGCACTCTGTTAAAGAGTTACGCTCAGTAGGTATTCAGCCAGATATTCTTATTTGTCGTTCAGACCGTAAACTACCTAATAATGAGCGTGCAAAAATCTCATTATTCACAAACGTAGAAGAAAAAGCGGTTATTTCATTACCTGACGTAGACAGCATTTATAAAATTCCAGCGCTATTAAAAACGCAAGAATTAGATAACTTCGTATGTCGTCGTTTTCACTTAGATCCACCAGAAGCTGATTTAGCTGAGTGGGAACAAGTACTTTATCAAGAGTCTAACCCAACGGGTGAAGTGACAATTGGTATGGTTGGTAAATACACTGAATTACCAGATGCGTACAAATCGGTTAACGAAGCATTAAAGCATGCGGGCCTTAAAAACCGTTTAACAATTAATATTCAATACGTAGATTCACAAGATTTAGAAAACAAAGGTGTTGAATTACTTTCACACTTAGATGCTATTTTAGTACCGGGTGGATTTGGCGGACGTGGTGTTGAGGGTAAAATCTTAGCGGCTAAATACGCACGTGAAAATAAAGTACCATACCTAGGTATTTGTTTAGGTATGCAAGTAGCATTAATTGAATATGCACGTAATGTTGCAGGTTTAACGGATGCAAACTCTACAGAGTTTAATGCAAATTCAGAAGCACCAGTAGTTGGCTTAATTACTGAATGGCTAGATGCTGAAGGTAATGTTGAAACACGTAGCGAAAAATCTGATTTAGGTGGCACTATGCGTTTAGGCGCACAAAAATGTCATTTAACACCAGGTTCTAAAGTACGCGAAGTATATGGCAGCGACGAAATAGTTGAACGCCATCGTCATCGCTACGAAGTAAATAATAACTTTGTAGAAATACTTGAAAAAGCAGGCTTAAGCTTTACTGGTTTATCAGAAGATAAAAAACTGGTAGAAATTATCGAAAATAAAGATCACCCATGGTTTATTGCCGCGCAGTTCCACCCGGAATTCACGTCAACTCCACGTGATGGTCATCCGTTATTTGAAGGGTTTGTAGCAGCCGCGCATATCCACCAAAAAGCGAATTCGTAATTTTAAAAGCCGTGCATATTGCACGGCTTTTTTGTTTTAAGGGCTGACTAAGCTATATAAAACGTAGTAAAGTTAGCTGAACTCACCATTTTGGGAATATAGAGGAATCAAGATGTCAGAAATCGTAAAAGTAATCGGTCGCGAAATTATGGACTCGCGTGGTAATCCAACTGTTGAAGCAGACGTACATTTAGCAGATGGCTCTTGGGGTCGTGCAGCAGCACCTTCAGGCGCATCTACTGGTACTCGTGAAGCATTAGAGTTACGCGACGGTGATAAATCACGTTACTTAGGTAAAGGTGTATTAAAAGCAGTTGGTTATATCAATAACGAAATTGCTGATGCTTTAAAAGGCCAAAGTGCATTAGATCAAAGCGCTGTAGATAAAGTGATGCTAGATTTAGACGGTACCGAAAATAAAGAAAAATTAGGTGCAAACGCAATCTTAGCTGTATCACTAGCAACTGCGAAAGCAGCTGCACAGTCTAAAAAAGTTGAGCTTTATGAACATATCGCTGACTTAAACGGCACGCCAGGTGTTTACTCTATGCCACTTCCAATGATGAACATCATCAATGGTGGTGAACATGCAGATAACTCTGTAGATATTCAAGAATTCATGATCCAACCTGTTGGCGCTAAAAACTTCCGCGAAGGCCTACGTATGGGTGCTGAAGTATTCCATAGCCTTGCTAAAGTACTTAAAGCTGATGGTCATTCAACAGCGGTTGGCGATGAAGGTGGTTTTGCACCTAACCTTGCATCTAACGAAGCGGCTCTTGCAGCAATTAAAGTCGCTGTTGCAAACGCAGGTTACGAGCTAGGTAAAGATATTACTTTAGCGATGGATTGTGCTGCATCTGAGTTCTACGACAAAGAAGCAAACATCTACGACCTTAAGGGTGAAGGCAAAAAATTCACTTCTGAAGAATTTAACTTCTTCTTACAAGATCTTACTAATCAGTACCCAATCGTTTCTATTGAAGATGGTCTTGATGAGTCTGATTGGGATGGCTTTGCACATCAAACTAAACTAATGGGTGATAAAATCCAATTAGTAGGTGATGATTTATTTGTAACAAATACTAAGATTTTAAAACGTGGTATCGACAACGGTATTGCTAACTCAATCTTAATTAAGTTTAACCAAATCGGTTCTTTAACTGAAACTTTAGCTGCAATAAAAATGGCTAAAGACGCTGGTTTTACTGTTGTTATTTCTCACCGTTCTGGTGAAACTGAAGATTCAACAATTGCTGATTTAGCTGTTGGTACTGCTGCAGGTCAAATTAAAACAGGTTCATTGAGCCGTTCTGACCGTGTTGCAAAGTACAACCAATTGCTACGTATTGAAGAGCAATTAGGTGATAAAGCACCGTACAACGGTCTTAAAGAAGTTAAAGGTCAGTAATTCTATTTTATATAGAATCTAATTTTTAATTTTAGATGATAAAATCCTCGCACAAGCGGGGATTTTTTATGCCTGATACTTTTATTCAAAGAGATGAGAATAAGTTGTAGCGTTAAGCTGCTGGCGCGCGCACGTAGTGCGAAAAGAGGGTACCCACAAAAATGGCTCAACAATTAATATTTTATAACACAGTTAAAGCTGAAACTGCTGCTTTAAAATATCACCTGTAAAACTGGTTTTTAAGTAAAAGCCACGGGGTAGGGTTTTAATTATTTGCCCATTTGGACCAATAGCATCAGTCACTATTTTGCTATGAGCTGCTTTAGGGCGTATTTGCATCGCATCGCCTAAATGGCCTGATATTTCGTCGACTCTACCTAGCGCAATTAGCTCCATTTGCTCTTCCCAGTCGCGCTGTAATAAAGCGTCCTGTTCAGGTGAGGGTTGCCACAAAAAGCCGCTGCCGATGGTTCTATCAAACGGGGCAATATCACGTTCGCTTAAAATTGGCAGCCATAAAACATGATTTAGTTTTTTACGTACAGAGCTGGTATGCCAAGTCATTCCTGTAACGTTCATTAAAGGTGTAACCGATACAAACGTAGTTTCCAGTGGCCTACCTTTATAGGAAATAGGGAGTGTTTTTAGCTCAATTCCTAAATCTTCAAAATCCGGAAGTGGTTTTGAGCCCGCAGTAGCACCTAGTACGTATTCAATTAACTGACCAGTCCAACCTTTTTCGCGCAGTAAATCATCCGGCGTTTTAAAATTATACTTGTTAGCAAGCTGCCCTAGAGTTAATCCGGCAATATTATTAACGCGTTGCATTAAATCGTTAATTGAGTGTGGTTTTGTAGGTCGCATGTCATGCCAATTTTATTAAAATATGAATATTATAGAGGTTTATCAACTCACTAACTACGTTGAAATTACTTATGC
The DNA here is from genome assembly GCF_015864715.1 of Pseudoalteromonas sp. NZS71. NCBI lineage: Bacteria > Pseudomonadati > Pseudomonadota > Gammaproteobacteria > Alteromonadales > Pseudoalteromonadaceae > Pseudoalteromonas > Pseudoalteromonas sp. NZS71. The sequence goes on from NZ_JADYWS010000002.1 coordinate 138,505, forward strand.
GGAGAAGCTGCATATGATAGTTTTTTGTTATTGAGCTACTTTTTATTGCGATTATAAATATCAATTCAACGTAATTGGTATTCTTAATTTCGGTTGTATAAATATCATAGCCATGATAGCAAATAGGCTAAGCCGTGGATATCTCTAGGGTTGTGTGTTTTTTGCTCGCTTGTTGTTTGTGTTAATTTTGAACATATTGAAATTAAGCTGCTTTACTTTAAGTTACTGACTCAGTTGGTTTTTTTAATGTTGTACATTCAGTTTTGATTAAGCAATTTAAAAGTTGTAAGGATAAATACAACTATATGAACATGTTTATCCACAGAATCTGTGGAGAAGCCAAGTTTTTAGATCTAATATTGTGGATTTGTTTGCAAAATGAGCGTGTTTTACAAAAGTTATGCACAAACTGTGAGTAACTAGAGGAAAACAAGAACCGCAATAGCCTTGTTAAGTTATTTTCCAAATATTTACCCACTCTCCATAATTTATCAATGTACTAAAAGCTCAAACTTAGCTTACTAATCGGGTTGGGTATAATAGTATTTGCCGTATTGCGGCTAATGTGGAACAATCATTAAAAATCGACTTACAAATGAGGCACTAAGGTGATTGATGCCGAAGGTTTTCGTGCCAATGTAGGAATTGTGATTTGCAATAATCAGGGACAGGTTTTTTGGGCCAGACGTTATGGTCAACACTCTTGGCAATTTCCCCAAGGTGGTGTTGATGATGGCGAAACTGCAGAACAAACCATGTACCGTGAATTACACGAAGAAGTAGGGTTGCGACCAGAAGATGTAGAAATAGTCGCAAGCTCAAAACATTGGTTACGCTATAAATTACCCAAACGATTAATCCGCCGAGACTCTAGTCCGGTGTGTATTGGGCAAAAACAAAAATGGTTTTTACTAAAATTACGCTGTAAAGACGAAGATGTAAATTTACTTAAAACCCATCATCCTGAATTTGATGATTGGCGCTGGGTAAGTTATTGGTATCCTGTAAGACAGGTTGTATCGTTTAAACGGGATGTTTATCGACGTGTAATGAAAGAGTTTGCTCCTTTCGCCATGCCTTTTAATAAGAGAGAACAACATAAAGATCATTGGCGAAGTAAAAGGTAGTTAATTCAGAATAAAATAAAGGAGCAGGACATGCTGGCTACACTGAGATCTATTGCGGAGTCTGTATCGCGACAAGCGAATTTAGACAGCGCATTAGTGTGCTTTGTGCAAATGGTTAAAGATGCCATGAAAACCCAGTGCTGCTCCATTTATTTTGCAGATTACAGCCAAGACAATTTTGTACTTATGGCTACCGAAGGGTTAAATCCTGATGCGGTGGGTAAGTTTAGAATTGGGTTTACCGAAGGCTTAGTGGGCCTAGTAGCGCAACGCGAAGAACCTATTAATATTGCATTTGCTAAATCGCATCCTCGTTTTAAGCTCTCCCCCGAAGTAAACGAAGAAGGCTACAACGCTTTTTTATCTGTACCCGTTGTTCATCAAAAAAAAGTACTGGGCGTTATTGTTGTCCAACAAAAAATGGCACGTGTATTTAGCCAAGACGAAGAGTCGTTTTTAATAACGCTTTCTGCCCAACTTGCGTCACAGTTAGCGCATGCTGAAATTAAAGAAATACTACGCCAAGATGAGTCATCTCATCAAACGTCTGTTTTAAAAGGTGTATCGAGCGCGCCAGGAATAGGTATAGGACAAGCATTTGTTGTATTACCAAAGCTTGATTTTAAATCTATTGAGCTTTTAAAAGACAGTGACGTCACTGAGCAGCGCCGTTTATTTACTCAAGCTGTAGCTGCAACGCGCAAAGAATTTAATACCCTATCTATGACGCTAAGCGATTCTATTCCGCACGAAGCTCTTGCGGTATTTGATGTGTATCAACAACTGCTTGATGCTAAAAGTTTAGGGCATAATGTTGAAATGCAATTACAAGAAGGCTGGTGTGCTAAAAGCGCCCTAAAAATTGTAATAGAGCGTTTAATATCTCAATTTAATGCCATGCAAGACCCTTATATAAAAGAGCGTGCTGTTGACGTTAAAGACATTGGTCTTCGCGTATTACACCATCTTGTAAATACCGAGCACGCTATTAAAAATTATCCGCCCAACACTATTTTAATTGCTAATACCTTAACACCCGCCATGCTTGCTGAAGTGCCAAAAGGTCACTTAACAGGCGTTGTAAGCGTAAATGGTTCTGCAAATAGCCATGCTTCTATATTAACGCGTGCGATGGGCATTCCTGCCATTTGGGGTATAGAGGATTTACCTCTACTGCAGTTTAATGGCAAACCGATGATTTTAGATGCATTTGCTGGGCGTTTATATATATCGCCTTCACAAATGCTGATGGACGAATACACAGAGTTACAGCATCAAGATAACCTACTAAATAACCGCTTTTTAGCTGAGCAAGGCTCTGAATCAATTACGCTTGACGGTGAACATGTTAGCTTATTATTAAACGCAGGCCTTGAGCTTAATACCGAGCAAAGTAGCGCGCATATTTGTGACGGTGTGGGGCTTTATCGAACCGAAGCGTGGTTTATGCAAAAGGGTCAGTTTCCTTCGCAATCAGAGCAAGAAAATTGGTACCGAGAAGTACTAACTAGCTATCATCCTAATCCTGTGGTTATGCGTACATTGGATATTGGGGGCGATAAGGTACTTGATTACTTTAATATTACCGAAGAAAACCCATTTTTAGGTTGGCGTGGTATTCGTATTAGCCTTGATCATCCAGAGTTATTTTTAGATCAACTAAAAGCGATGCTTAAAGCAAATATTGGTTTGGGTAATTTAAAAATAATGCTCCCTATGATCAGTGGCACTGAAGAAGTTGATGAGTCACTTGCGTTATTTGAACAGGCTTATTTTGAGTTAAGTGAAAAATACCCAGAGCAAACCATAGAAAGACCCGACATAGGAATAATGCTGGAAGTACCTTCAAGTGTATTTATGCTTCCAGAGTGGTCAAAAAAAGTCGATTTTTGCTCAGTAGGCAGTAACGATTTAACACAGTATTTATTAGCAGTAGACAGGGCTAACGCACGTGTAGCCGAACTTTTTAACCCTTATCACCCAGGTGTACTAAGAGTACTAAATAAAGTGGCGCATGAATGTGAGCAATATGAACTGCCATTTAGTTTGTGTGGTGAACTAGGCGGCGATCCTGAAGGGGCTATTTTACTTATTGCCATGGGTTACAGACGCCTTAGTATGAACTTATCATCGCTTAATAAAGTGAAGTGGGTACTTAGGCGTTTAAATGTCAGTGACATGGAACAACTACTAAGTGAATGTTTAGCGCAATCCACTGCCAAACAAGTACTACGTTTAACGCGAAGCTTTATGCTAGAGCATAAATTAGGTGATTTGTTTTACACCCCCAAATAAGCTTGTACACCTAATTAATTGCAATACACAGATGCTATTAGTTTTATAATCCTTTAATATATAAACCTTAAAAGGGTATTTGAGATTACTATGTATGACTTAGGTTTGTTAGTCGCAAGCTGCGCACTACTAGGCTGTATTGTTGGGTTTTTAGCTGGGTTACTAGGCATTGGCGGCGGTTTAATTATCGTTCCAGTACTAAGCACTCTGCTACTCTCATTTAATGTAACGTCGGCTGATCATGTATTAGTAATTGCTATTGCAACCTCACTCGCTTCTATTTTATTTACTTCAACGTCTTCAGCGCTGGCTCATCATAAAAATGATAATGTGCCTTGGGCAATCGCCCCGTGGGTTATGTCGGGTGTGGCTTTAGGTGCACTTATTAGTGGCTTTGCAGCAAGTTTAATCCCTGAACAAATATTACGTACAGTGTTTGCTATAAGTGTTGTATTTATTGCAGCAAGAATGGTGCTCTCCGCGCGTAATAAACCGATGTCAGAAAAACCGTTGCCGGCAGGTCCTATTTTAGGGGGCGTTTCTGCAATAATGGGCGGGTTATCAGGTTTAATAGGGATTGGCGGCGGAGCTTTAATAGTACCTATGCTTAATTATTTTTCGGTTGATATAAAAAAAGCAATTGGCTGCGCGGCAGCGTGCGGAATTGTTATTGCATTATTTGGCTCTATTGGTTACATCAGCGCAGGCTGGCATGTTACCGATTTAGAGCATGGTTTTGCCGGGTTTGTTTATTTACCTGCATTATTTGGGATTGTTATTACCTCGTGGTTTGTTGCGCCCATTGGCGCCAAAGCAACTCACTATTTACCTGTTAATACAATTAAGAAAGTTTTCGCGGTGCTGCTTGTAGTTATCGCAATTAAAATGGTTTTTAGCTAAAGGTTTATTTTTTATGGCACTTGAGTTTCCTCAAATTGATCCAATTATTTTTTCTGTTGGACCGCTAAGCGTACGTTGGTATGGCTTAATGTACTTAATAGGTTTTGCATTTGCGATGTGGTTTGCTAATCGTCAAGCGTCAAAGCCAAATTCGGGTTGGACTAAAGACCAAGTAAGCGATTTACTGTTTTACGGCATGTTAGGGGTAATACTAGGTGGGCGTATTGGCTACGTATTGTTTTACCAGTTTAGTTATTTTATAGAAAACCCACTGTATTTATTTAGGATAGATCAGGGCGGTATGTCGTTCCATGGTGGAACACTTGGCGTTATAACCGCCGTCGCAATTTTTTCGTGGACGCGTAAAAAGTCACTGCTTCAAGTAGGCGACTTTGTTGCACCACTTGTTCCTGTAGGGCTTTTAGCAGGGCGTATTGGTAACTTTATAAACGGTGAGTTATGGGGCCGAGTTACCGATGTGCCATGGGCAATGGTATTTCCAACGGGCGGTCCGCTTGCGCGTCACCCATCGCAGTTATACGAGGCATTTTTCGAAGGCTTAGTGCTGTTTTTAATCCTGCAATGGTTTATTAAAAAACCACGTCCAGCAGGCAGCGTAGCTGGTGTATTTTTATTAGGTTACGGCGTGTTTAGATTCTGTATTGAATATTTCCGCCAACCCGATGCACAACTAGGTTTATTTGCCGACTTTATTTCAATGGGACAAATATTGTCACTTCCTATGATAGTGGGTGGTTTAGGTTTATTAATTTGGGCATATAAGCAACCACAACACGTTAAAACAGCTAAGGCATAATAAGAAAAGCATGAAACAATATTTAAAATTATGTCAGCGTATTGTTGACGAAGGTCAGTGGGTCGAAAACAAACGTACAGGTACGCGTTGTTTAACCGTTATTAATGCCGATTTAGAATACGATGTGGCTAATAATAAGTTTCCAATGATCACGACGCGCAAAAGTTACTACAAAGCAGCGATTGCTGAGTTACTAGGATATTTACGCGGTTACGACAGCGCTGAGCAGTTTCGTGAGATTGGCTGTAAAACATGGGATGCCAACGCGAACGATAACAACGCATGGCTTAATAACCCTAACCGTAAAGGTGAGGATGACATGGGGCGTGTTTATGGCGTACAAGGCCGTGGTTGGCAACGTCCAGATGGCTCAACGCTTGATCAGCTTTCCAAAGTTATTGATAACTTAAAAAATGGCATTGATGACCGTGGTGAAATAATCACGTTTTATAATCCAGGTGAGTTTGAGCTTGGTTGTTTGCGCCCGTGTATGCATACGCACACTTTTTCACTACTTGGCGATACGCTATACTTAACGTCATACCAGCGAAGCTGTGATGTACCGCTTGGCCTTAATTTCAATCAAATTCAGTGTTTTGTGTTGCTTGCGTTAGTGGCTCAAATTACCGGCCACAAAGCTGGTAAGGCGTATCATAAAATTGCTAATGCACATATTTACGAAAACCAACTTGAACTGATGCGAGACGTGCAGTTAACGCGTGAGCCATTTGCGTCACCTCAGTTAAAAATTAATCCAAAAATTACATCATTAGAAGACATAGAAACGTGGGTAACACGAGACGACTTTGAAGTAACAGGCTATCAATGCCATGAAGCGATTCAATATCCATTTTCAGTATAATAAAAGATTAAGGAAAACATAAAATGAAAGCAGTGATCCCAGTAGCGGGCCTTGGTACTCGTATGTTACCAGCCACTAAAGCAATTCCTAAAGAAATGCTTCCAGTGGTAGACCGTCCTTTAATTCAATATGTAGTAAACGAAGCCGTTGCTGCAGGAATTAAAGAAATAGTGTTAGTGACGCACTCAAGTAAAAATTCAATCGAAAATCACTTCGATACAAGTTTTGAACTAGAAGCTACTTTAGAAAAGCGTGTTAAGCGGCAATTACTTGCCGAAGTGCAAGCAATCTGCCCTAAAGACGTAACCATTATTCACGTACGCCAAGGTGAAGCAAAAGGCTTAGGCCACGCTATTAGTTGTGCAGCGCCTATTATTGGTAACGAACCGTTTGTAGTTATTTTACCAGATGTAATTATTGATGATGTAGAGAGCGATCTTAAAAAAGATAACTTAGCAGAAATGATCGCTAATTTTGAGAAAACCAAGCACAGTCAAATTATGGTAGAACCAGTACCAATGGCACAAGTTAACCAGTTTGGTGTGGTTGATTTAGGTGATGTTGACTTAAAGCAAGGTGAAAGCTCGCCAATATTTAATATGGTAGAAAAGCCGCCAGTAGATGAAGCTCCATCAAACTTAGCTGTAGTGGGTCGATACGTATTAAGCGAAAATATCTGGCCGTTACTTGCAAAAACTCCGCAAGGTGCAGGCGACGAAATTCAATTAACTGATGCAATTGCGATGTTAATGGAACACGAAAAAGTAGATGCATACGCTATAAAAGGCCGCAGCCACGATTGTGGAAGTAAAATTGGTTACTTAAAGGCAACGATTGAATTTGCACTTCGTCGCGATGAATTTGCCGATGAATTAAAATCATTTATCAAAAAACTGATTTAACAGTTAACGAAAACATGAAAGGCGCCTATATCGGCGCCTTTTTTTATGAGTTTTATCAGGATCAAAATTAGAAAAGGAATAGCTCTAAAATAAAAGTTTTTAAGTCATTACAGACATATTGTTATTTATGTTGTAAAGTTTGTGTTAATTGGCATTGAATTTGTATTAAATAATGCTCTCAAGGAAGGGATGGAGTATGCAACGTTGTGTTTTACGAAACACTGACAAGCATGCGAAGAGCTAGTTTTATGGCTCTCAGCTTAAATAAAGTTAAACGCTTTCTTGTGAGAATGTTTAACTGAAATGTAGTGTAAAAACACTGCTTTCAGGACAACTAATACATGTTTATATATAAAAAAAATAACATTGGGCTTTTACTTAGCTTGCTAATGCTTTTATTTGGTACAGCATGCAGCGTCTCGCCTGAAATAAAAACCATTGATGAACAACCTCAAAGTAACTCGCCTGACTACGTATCAATTACAGCCCTTGAACTTGCTCAGCTAAAAGATGCCGCAATGCAGTGGCAACAAGCTCGTGAAGGCATAGAGCGAATTTTAAGATTAGAAAAAGAAATAACTTACCTCGTAAATCATATTGATATTATAAACAGCAAAGCTATTGCGCAGTCTAATCAAGGGTACAGCAGCAAGTCTGTACGCTCACCACGAAACACACGCAATGTTAAGTCACGCCAACAAGCTAAACAAAACTACAGTGATAAAAAACAAACTGTAAAATTAAATACACCTAAACATGTATTTGCTTTGCAAGTAGCTTCGGTTGACTCCGAGCAAGGTGTGGCTAAAGCATGGCAAGAGCTAAATGCTAAAGCAGCGCCGTTGTTTAGAGACAAAATATTGACTAACGTAGAAACCGCCAAAATAAACGACAAAATGTTTTACAGGCTGAAACTTGGCTCTTACCAAAACTTTAAAAATGCAAAAGCAGACTGTGACGTATTCAAACTGTACAAACTCGATTGCATAGTAAGTAACTACACTGATAAGCCAGTAAAGCTTTAGCGCACAGCATGTAATATCAATCTACAATAATACCTAATCAATTTGAAGGATTAGACCTGACGCTAACTTCGCTAATAATTTTTGATATACGACGGCATGTATGCCGGAGTTAGAGCAATGCAGCAACAATTAGTGATACCAACTAAATGATGAAATTTTGCCTTGTTATCGATATGGCTTTTCTTACCTCAAAATAGACTACTTAATTAAAAAGTTGCTATAAAGTGGCGCAAAATTTGCTTTGATTTATTATCTTGGTTAGTAGAGTGCATTTTGCAATGCGGTATTTTAAGTCTTGTCATTTAATATCAGTTTTATTCTTATCTTTTTATTTATATGGATGTAGCAGCGCAACTGTAAATAACGAGAGCGTGCAGCATTCTTTAATTACTGATAAACAAGTAAAAGAGTATGTTTCGCAGTGGCACTTACAGCAAGAAAGCATTGGTCGTTTAACTGCTATGGAAGATGATTTACAGCTGTTAATTATGGCGTTATCGTCTCGAAGTGAATTAACTGAAAACCCTCCTTTACTCATGCAAAATAAAACCGATATCACCTATGGTAATCAGCCTTCACAGAATTTGGAACCGACGGCACTAAATAACACTCCCGAAGTAAAAACACCAAACTTACAAAATTCAGAACTCACCTTAACAGATGAAACTAAAATTGGAGCACAGCTTGGTTGGTATTTAAAGCCAGAGCTTGTTAAAGCAAGAGTCGAAAGGCTTAAGCAATTATACCCCAGTGCATTTACTCAATTTAATTTTACTATGTTTGAACGTAAAAATAATAATATGACTTTGTATGGATTACGTGTAGGTCCATTTAAAAACGATGCTCAAGTAAGTGCGTTTTGTTATTTAGCTAATCAGCTTGATCAAGCATGTAATATTGCTGCTTTTGTCGGAAAGCCAATATAATTAATAAATTAGGCCTTTTAAACTTATATAGTATTAAAGTATTTGTACTAATAGTCGATACTAACTATAGTTGGGCAAATATTTGATAAAGCCCATTTTCTTATAAGGATTTAGCATGAAGTTTTATTTATCTGCATTAGCTGTAGCCACCGTGGTCAGCTCGTTTAGCACTTATGCTGCTACAGAGTCATTTGAAGCGAAAGTAACGGTACAAAATGCTGTAGTACTCACAAAAGATAACGATTTAAATTTTGGTACTATTCGTGCTATTTCAGATCCTACAGGCAATCTGCAAGCTACGCTTACAATTAATCCTGATCCTGATGCAACTAATGTTACCTCGCAAGACGACGCTGCTGGTAATGTGGCAACTATATCAATAATTGAAGGTGGTGAAGCGGGTGCTTTTAGTGTGTCAGATGTAGTACCAAATTCTATTTTAACCATTAGCGACCCAGTAAATACTTTAGTACAACCTTTAGCTGGTCAAGGGTTGAATGAACCTGATTTTACTGTAGGTACTTGGACTTACTTTATAACGAGCGGTACTAATGCTGGTGGATTATATACAAGTGCTACGCCCAACCTACAGGCTGGTGTTGATGGCGCTGTATCATTTAATATAGGCGCGACTCTTTCTACTTCATCAAACGCATCAAGTGTGGATTACCCTGATGGTGAGTATTCTGGTAGCTTTAATATTGAAGTGTCATATTAATTAGTGTTTAAACAAACAATGCGCTTTTTGTATGTTTCTGCTTGGCTTTCGTTAATGTTTAGCGAGCAAGCCTATAGCGCAAGCATACAACAAGAAGCGCTTAATTTTGGCACTTTAGTTATCCCTCAAAATAATACCTTAAGCTCTATAACCATTAGCCATGAAGGTGAAACAACCACATTTGGTAATATTTACGTATTAACTGAGGGTAATCCCGCAGAACTTTTATTTACCGATTTACCTCCCCTTACTCAAATATCGTTTAACAAAACGAGTGACTCTACATTGCAAAGTGAAGCACTAGGAGCTAATAGTGCCAAGTTTTCGGTTGTATTAGTAGATTTACCAAGAACGCAAACTAGCGATGAGTTTGGAGAGCTTTTACTCAAAGTAGGTGGCCGTTTAATAACGACAGGGACTAGCCAAAGTTACTTAGATGGTAGTTTTATTACTGACACCCAATTAGAAATTACGATTGATTACTAAAGGAAAAACATGCTTTATAAAGTTGTAGTGCTGCTCGCACTGAGTGTATGTATTTTAGGAAAAAATGCATACGCAAATTTACTTATCTCTCCAACCCGTATTAGTTTTGATGAACGCCAACGAACCGCTAAAGTTACAGTAATTAATACAGGTGATGAATATCAAACATATCGTGTTTTATGGAGTGAGAAGCAAGCGCAACCTAGCGGTGGCTACATACAGTTGGCAGAGGCTACAAGCGAAAGTTTAAGTTCAATGGCACGTTTGTCACCAAAACAAATGCGTTTAGCACCTGGTGAAAAACAAACAGTAAAAATAGCAATACGTAAACCTAAAGGCCTAGCTTCTGGTGAGTACCGCTCTCATCTTCTATTTCAAGCATTGCCTGGTGAAAATACTAATAAAACAAGCTCAATAAAAGTTAATATGATTATGAGCTACAGCATTCCTATTTTGTTACGTAAAGACATGAAACAGCCAGAAGTTGCCATAGAGCAAGCTCAACTAGTGCTAAATGAAAGCAATCAACGTCCTCAGTTTTTATTGAATATAAAACGAGAAGGTAAGTTTAGTAGCTACGGTAAATTAAGTGCTTACTTTGTTGATAGCAATAACGAGCAAGTTAAAATTGCAGAAATTGGTAATTTAAGTATTTATCCAGAAGTGGATAATGCGTTTGTAACCCTTAGTTTATTTAGTGACAAAAATTTAGATAAAACAGGAAAAGTCATTTTTAAATATGAAGGCAGTCAAGAATATAAAGACCTTACATTTGCACAATACACTCTGCCTTTAACTTCACAATCACTTAATGTTTTAACAGTGAATGACGCTAAATAATTTATTGTATGCACTATTACTAAGCATAAGTAGTTTGCTTAGTAATAGTGTAATCGCTAATCCTAATTCTTCCGTAGGGGATGCTTTAACAACACTACGCGCAATTGAACTAAAGCTAACTAAGCCCGTTGAAGTAATTGATTATAAAAACAAAGAAAATCAGCAACAGCGAATCGCCACAGGCGAGTTATTAATACTTTCGCTTTATTTAAACTCATACTACTTAGGTGAAGTTGCAGCAATTAAAAGCGAGCAAAGTGTACAAGTTAGTTTAAGCGACTTATTTGACATTCTACAATTTGCAATGAATGTTGATGCTAGCAATCGAATTGCTCAAGGTGTTGGAGCAAATCAACAACCTCTTTTTCTAAATGCAGCGGTTACACCCGCTGTATTTACTAGTCCTACACAGAGCTACTTATTAGCAAAAAATCAAATTACCATTGAAGATGATATTTATGTAGATATTCAAAGTTTACATAATGCTTTAAATCTAGAGTTTAATATTGATTACCCAGATTTAGAATTACTTATAAGCTCAGAGAGCCCCTTACCGGTTGAACAACAAAGATACAGACAGTCGCGCAACCTTAAATCACCTAACAAAAGATCGCCACCTACGCTGCCATGGAAAGCTAGCCCATATAAAGCGCTATCTTCTCCGGTTGCCGACTTACAACTAAATTTTACCGCGAGCGATGATAGGCATTCTACGAACTATTCACTTTTAGGCACTCAAGACTTTGCGTATTTATCTGCAGAGTATTTTTTGTCTGGACGAAGTACTGACTTACTTACCAACTCTAGGTTAACGTTTACAAAGCAAAACTTAGACAAAGAAATAAAAAACGGCTTCATGCCTACTGAAATATCTTTTGGTGATGTTATCGCCACGCAAGTTGGTAATAGCTACAGTAGTCAGTATGCCCGAGGTGTTAAAGTTTCTAATAATGTAACCAATAGAAAAATAGTCAATAATCAAATTAACTTAAGCGGTGCTATACAGCCAGGTTGGGATGTAGAGCTGTATCGTAATGAAATATTAATAGACCAGCAGCTTAGCCTCGCAGATGGGCGTTATATTTTTGATAATATAAACCTATTATTTGGAGCTAATAATTTTGAGCTTATTTTTTATGGGCCTCAAGGTCAAGTTGAGCGTAAAAGTGATTATTACTTTGTGGACGGAAATCAACTTAAGCAGGGACAAGGTAACTATGAATTGTCGGTTACTGAACAAGGCAAGCAGTTACTAAATAACAATGTTTCAAGCTCGCAGGGGCAGGGTTGGCAAATTGCGGGTAGATATGAGCAAGGGCTTACAGATAATATATCTGTATACACTGCTACATCAGGTCAAAAAAATACAGATGACGATCTACTTAAGTATGCATTTGGTACCAACATAAGCTTATTTGACCGATTATTATTAAATGCGAATGTTGAAAAAAATAATAACAATGAACAAGAATTTGAATTTACAGCCCGAACTCAAATTGCCGAACAATCACTACTTTTTAGCGCTACAAATCGTACCGACGAACAGCAGCAAGATTTTAACAGCTACCAAATAAATTTAGCTGGTGGGCTAATGAATAATACCTATGGACGCCTTTCTTATCAAAATAACGTCCTATATGACGATAGTGATATTAGAGGGCGTTTTAAACAAGTACGCAACCAGTTCAACTACTCATATTCAGGATTTGCACTAAGTAACCAATTGCTGTGGCAACAAGACGATAGCTCTAAGAGTACTTTTGGAACAACACGTTTTCAAAAGCGCTTTGGGAGAACCTACACAAGGTTTGGTATAGATTATAGTATATCGCCAGTAAGTGAGCTTGTTAGTTACGAGGCTGAGTTTAGCCGCAACTTGGGCCGAGATTTACAAGCGGAACTTACTTTAACTGATTCACTTCGTAATAATATTCAATCGGCCGAATTAGGGCTCAATTGGCAAAGCGACAAGTTTAGTTTAACGAGTAACTTAAACTACAACAGTAACGATGATTGGCGGCTCGGTATTTATAGCCGTTTTAGCTTAGGTTTTGATGTTGAACACAATACATATTTTGTCTCTAAGCGCAGCTTAACTAACACGGGTAGCTTAATGTTACGCGTATTCTTAGATCAAAATAATAACGGTATTATGGATGATGATGAGCACGGCGTTGCCGGCGTAAAAGTAAAAGGCGTTCACAATTATCGTCAAGCAATTACAGACGAACACGGCGTTGCGCTATTAACTTCAATGCCAGCAAATCGTACAACAGATATAATACTTGATAGAAATAGTTTTGAAGATCCGTTTTTAATACCAGCTAACGAGGGTTTTTCTATTACCCCAAGGGCTGGTTTTGTAGAGTATATGGACTTCGCATTAAATAATGCCAGTGAAGTGGAGGGAGTTGTTTATCAACAAAAAGGTGATACAACACAGATCCAACCCTTTGCAAATATAGCGCTGTTGAATGAGAAAGGGGATCAAGTTGCACAAACTCAAGCAGCATATGATGGCTATTATTTATTTACAGACCTTAAACCGGGGCAGTATAAAGCAGTAATTGATGATGAATATAAACAACGCAAGCAGCTAAAAAACACTCAAAATATAACAGTTAATTTATCGCCTCAAGGAGATGTAGTAATGGGCGTTGATTTAACGTTAAAGGCGCTCAGTGCAACAACTGGAAGCATTGCCAATGCAGGAAGTTTTAGTTCGTTAAATATCTTAAAAATTTATTACCGTTTAATAGCACCACGAATAGAGCAGCAAGAAGCTTTTTATATGCATGATAAAGCTAAAAATAAATTTATTTTAGCCTTAGCGTACGCAACAAACAGTTCGCCAGAGCTTATTTCTGTATGCGACTCAGTAAAAGCGCAAGGATTAAAGTGTGTTGTTGAAACACATAAAATACTCCATTAAAGGAATTAGGATGAAAAGAGTTCAATGTATATTTTTAATCAGTGCAATGTTGCTAAGTTATGGTTGTGCGAATAATAAAGCAATTGATGGTAGTGCTACTCAGACCAACGTAACTGACGAAAAAAGCTACGTAAAAATAACAAAGCAAGAACTTGAAACTTTAAAAATAAGCTCCCAGCAGTGGCAAAATATGAAGCCAGAACTTGCGCGTTTATTACTTATTGAAGAAGACTTAAGCTTACTAATATTGCAACTCAATACAATTGCAAAAGAAAATGAGCAGAAAAACGCACCAGTAATAAAAGCAGAAATAGTTAATAGCAACACAATTAATTGCTCCAATTTACAAGTAACAAAACCAGTTGATCCTAAATTTGCTTTACAAGTGCTTTCAATAACGCAAAAAGAACAACTCTCTTTAGCTTTTAGGCAACTTCAAAAAAAGCTTCCTAGCTTACTAGGCGATAATTTTGTGATGAATGTTGAAACAATAAATGTAAAAGGAGTTATGTATAACCGCTTAAAGCTAGGCGCATACATAGACAAAAAAAACGCTATGGGTGACTGTCAAAAATTAAAGAGCCAAAATATAAATTGTTTAGTTAGTTATTACGTAGATCAGCCCTTTACCGCACAATAGCTAAGTCGGCATACAAATTGCTTCATCCTCAGTATGTTTTGAAGAGGATGGCAATTATGCGCCTTTTACTGCCTTTATTATTTTTAAATTTAGCTGCTTGTAACTTGGTGCCGCCGCCAGAACCAAGTGTGCCTACAGATGCACCTAAAGCAGCCATGGCTCCTTTTGCGGTTAATGACTATGTAGTTAATTTAACGTCGCAACTTAACCACCTAAACGGAGCATTAAATGCTAATGCACGTGTTGGCGTTAGTAGCTTCTTTTATGCAGATGCACTAGATACAAAATTAGTGACAGGGCAAGCCTCAGGCTTAAGTCAGCAGATCCAAGAAAGTCTGCTTACACAATTTACTCAACTGGGTTATCACACCGTTGAGTACAGACTTGGGAATAACCTCTCTTTATCAGAAAACTCAGACAGTATTTTAAGTCGCGATTTAAGTAAATTACGTAATCGCCAAAATATTGACTTAGTTATCACAGGAACAGTGACTCGTCAGCAGCATGCATACATAGTTAATGCACGACTTGTGAATATAGAAAATAAACAGGTGCTCTCTGCGGGAAGTACCGAGATCCCAATTAATGTAATGTGGGGCAATGAGAAAATTCAGCAGCGTGACGGACTTTTATACCGAAGCGAATACTAATTTGGAGCACAAAATGAAAAACCTATTAATTACATTATGCTTACCACTGGGCTTTGGTTGCTCTCAAATACTAGGCACAATGAATACAGACACCGCAACACCACAAAGTGAGCAAAGCAACCAACTGGTGAGTAACCAACGCGACGTTGCAGCACCTGTTTCTGACGATAACTTATTTCAGTCAGGAATGGCTCCACAAGATAACTACACAAAAGCAACACCGCCAATGCGCAAAAATATTAACCATTATGTGCGCGGCATAATGCAAGACATGGTTGAAAACTTACAGTACGTAAGTGAACAAACACCGTTAGCTGTTTCGAGTTTTATTTTTTTAGATGAAGACTACAACGATGGTAGCTTACTAGGAAACCAAATTGCAGAAAGCTTCATGCATGAATTACACAGCTTTGGTGTACCCGTTATTGATTTTAAAACAACTGATTATATGCGTGTTACCTCAACAGGCGACTTTGTATTTAGTCGCGACTATTTAGAGCTAAATCAAGATCAAAACTTTAAGTATGTACTAGCCGGTACACTTGTAAACCATCAAGGTGGTGTACTTGTTAATGCACGTATTGTTGGGCTAGAAAGTAAGGCCGTGGTAGGTTCTGCACAAGGGTTTATTCCACAGTCGGTTGTTGATGCGCTTAATAGTAGCTATCGCACTGATGGCATAATGTTAAAACAAGCAAGCAAGTGAGATAATTATGTATAGTAAATTATTTAACCGCTTTATCATTTTTTTTACTTTAGTTAACTTAGCAGGTTGTGCCTTTACTCAAAATAATGAAAGTGCTGAAATGAATGCATCTTCAACCACACAAGTAAATTATGACTTAGCAAGCATGCTTAAAACAGCCGAGCAAAAATCAACTCAAGATAATGTTAACGGCAATCAATTTACACCACTTAAACACCATAAAACACTTGCTAACTATGTAGAGCAAATGGCGCTTGATTTGGTTGATACGCTTGAGTTTGAAAGTGATACCAACGCCAATATTAATATTGCCGTTACTACCTTGGTCGATCTTGATTCATCGCTTACTAAAAGTAATCAATTGGGTAATCAAATATCTGAGACGTTAATTCATCAGTTACAAAAGTTTGGTTATGGCGTGGTTGATTTTAAAACCACTCAAACAATAGATGTAAATAGTCGTGGTGATTTTGCTTTCTCGCGTGATATTGAAAAGCTTAGCGAAGATCAAATGGCGAGCCATGTATTAGCGGGTACATTAATTTATCGCAGTGATGCTGTTGTTGTAAATACACGTGTAATTAACGCGCATACAAAAAAAATTGTCGCGAGTAGTCGAAAACTAATCCCAATTTATGTACTAAATAAAGAAGATATATACTTATCAAGCAATTAAGTTCAGTTGTCGCTTGATATAAAAAACCAGATGCCGTTATAATTCACACTTCTAAGCACACAGCTTATTTGTGGCCTCTTAGTTAAATGGATATAACGGCCCCCTCCTAAGGGGCAGTTGCAAGTTCGATTCTTGCAGGGGCTACCAATAAAATCAATGAGTTATATTTTAACCTCCCTCCCTTATACTTTGTGTATATCGTATATGTAGTAGTGCTGCACTTTTTAATTAAAGGCGTTTAAAGCTTCTTGCTCACATTTTTCACGCTCTGAAACCATGGCTTCAAAGTCGGCTTGAATTTGTGCTAGAACAGTTGGTGGGTTAAGTCGTTTGATTCTTTTAAATTGAATGCTTTCTTCTTCATCATAGGCGAGTATTGCTAAAGTGATTTTTTCGCGTTCGATACCATTTGAAAATATTCCTTCGGCATCTAATTGTATGAGCACTTTCTCCATTGCTGTAAGCCATTGATGCCAATTATCCATTGCTTCTATATCTGATTGAAACAAATCAATGCTGTCTTCTAGTTTTTGGCACTCTAGAGTTGTTTCATCAAAGTATTCGGAATAATCCTCAAGCATCGGGTAATCCTCAGGGTTCCATTTAGCCATGTAAAAGCTACTTACATCGTTGTTGTACTCTGCTTCAAATACTTTTTTTAAATCCGATAAGGTATTAAACATTGGCAGTAGTGAGTAGCTACCTGTGTGGTAAAAGCCCATTACATAAAGATCGTTACCGTATTTTTGTATAATGTTTTTAAATGCTTTTTTGGTATCTTGATAAAGTGTTTTTTCGAAGTTTTTAGTATCTAACATGAGTTCATTATTTCTTTTATTATTACAGAAATTTATATGGAAAAAGTGAGTGATTAAAACTCACCATACTAAAATAAAATAACCAGAGCTATTATATAACCCTGGTTATTGTAAGTTAATATTAACCATCACTTGTAATTGTATCAATTAATTCACTAAGCACGGCTTCAGATTGACTTGTTTCTACTTGGCAAGTACCTGCATTTAAATGGCCGCCGCCGTATTTAAGGCACAGTTCGCCAACATTGGTGTTTGAACTGCGGTTAGTTATTGATTTACCTATGGCATACACTACGTTTTGTTTTTTAAAGCCCCACATTTTATGAATCGAGATATTGCAGTCGGGGTACATGGCATAAATAACAAATCGGTTTGTGGCGTAAATTGTTTCTTCTTGGGTTAAATCAAGTACCACTAAGTTTTTATGGACGGTAGCGCATTGAGAAATTTGCTCTTTGGCTTTTTCGTTATGCTCGTTATATAAAGCAACACGTTCGGCTACGTCTTCCATTTGTAGGATTTCTTCGATGCTCTGATCTTTACATGCATCAATGAGTTTCATCATTAATTGATAATTTGAAATTTTAAACTCGCGAAAACGGCCAAGGCCTGTTCGCGCATCCATAATAAAGTTCATTAATACCCAGTCGGTCGGGTTTAATATTTCATCTTTTGAAAACTGAGCAGCATCGCCTTTATCTACCGCGTCCATCATTTCAACAGAAATATTTGGAAGTTTTCCAGCGCCGCCATAATAGTCATAAACTACGCGAGCTGCTGATGGGGCTTCTGGGTCAATAATATGATTTTTTATGTCGCTTGAGTTACGTACTGTTTCGCTAAGATGATGATCAAATGCTATGTGACAGCCTGCAACGTAGGGGAGGTTGGTCGTAATGTCGTTTTCGGTAATGTCTATTTTGCCATCTTGCATGTCTTTTGGATGAACAAATAAAATATCATCAATTAGGTCTAAGTCTTTAAGCAATACGGCACAAACTAAGCCATCAAAATCGCTGCGAGTGACTAGTCTAAATTTATTATTGGGCATAGCTATTCCATCTTTTTTAATTGAATTATCAATTAAGTGTAACAGCTAAAATTTTTTTTGAGAGGTCGGCTTAAAAAAATTATAAAAAAAAGCCAAAACGTTAGTTTTGGCTTTTGCTTAGCAAGTTTGTATGTGTGGTAAATAGGCTATGCGCCTGGGCCACATTCCATACATGAATTTACAATATCTGGGCCAAATTTAAGTTTGGCGTTTAAGTCGCGAAGGGCGGTACGTAACCCTTCTTCAATTACTGGGTGGTAAAATGGCATATCAAGCATTTCTGGTACGGTCATTTTGTTTTGTACAGCCCATGCTAGTAAGTGAGCAATGTGTTCGGCTTGTGGGCCAATAAACTCAGCACCTAAAAATAAGCCTGTGCCTTGCTCTGCATATACACGCATATGACCTTTGTTTTTAAGCATTACTCGGCTTCGGCCTTGATTTTCAAAGCTGACTTCGCCTACTTCAAAACAACCGCATGGGCCTAAACGGTCGGTAATTTGCTTGTAGCTTTCGCCGACCATTGCTATTTGTGGGTCGCTAAATACGGCTGCAATTTTTGCTCTACGCAGACCTATTCGTACATCTGGGAAGCGCCCTGCATTTTGACCTGCAATAGCACCTTGGTCTGATGCTTCGTGTAACAATGGGAGCATGTTACTCGCATCGCCTGCTATAAATATGTTTGACTCACCACACTGCATTGTATGTGTGTCTGCGTGCGGTACGCCGCGTTCATCAAGTTCAATGCCTGTGTTTTCAAGGCCTAGTTTATCTACGTTAGGTACTCGGCCTGTGGCTGCAAGTACGTAGTCAAACTGTTCGGTGTGTTTTTCACCTTGTTTGTCGGTGTAAGTTAGCTGTGCTTTATCGCCAACTTGCATCATGTCAGATACGTTTGAGTCGGTATCTACAAAAAATTCTTCAGCAAAAACAGTATTTGCATAGTCTTTTACTACTGGGTCTGTAAGTGGGCCAATTGCGCCGCCTACACCAAATAGTTTTACATTTACGCCTAGTCGGCTAAGTGCTTGGCCAATTTCAAGACCTATTACACCAGG
Source organism: Pseudoalteromonas sp. NZS71 (assembly GCF_015864715.1). Lineage (NCBI taxonomy): Bacteria > Pseudomonadati > Pseudomonadota > Gammaproteobacteria > Alteromonadales > Pseudoalteromonadaceae > Pseudoalteromonas > Pseudoalteromonas sp. NZS71. The sequence continues at coordinate 157,937 of NZ_JADYWS010000002.1, forward strand.
GCCAAATACAGCGACTGATTCTGGTAGGTCATCCCAATCAAATACGTCGTCGTTTATAATAAGTTTGTCGCCAAAGTTATTAAATACGCCGGGGTATGAAGGGCGTGAGCCGGTTGCAATTACAAAGCGTTTTGCTGTAATAATTGTGTGGTCGTCTATTTGTACGCGGTTTGTGTCTAAAAATTTAGCGTAACCACGAATTTTATCACCCTCTGGTAATTCATCTACGGCTTCTACTACGAATCCTGCAAAACGATCTCGTTCACTTTTAACGCGTGCCATAACTGCTTTGCCATCAATAACTGGCTTTGAGCTATGAACACCAAATGCAGGTGCCATTTCAATTGCGTGTGCGGCTTCGGCGGCTGCAATCAATAACTTGCTTGGCATACAACCAACACGTGCACATGTGGTGCCGTATGGGCCTGATTCGATCATTAATACATTTTGTGTGAACTGTTTAGCATTAAGATAAGCACTTAAACCAGCAGTGCCTGCGCCTATAACAACAACATCGGTTTGCAATTCTTTCATAGTATTTTTTCCTCTAATAAATAGGGGCATAAAAGCCCCTATTTTTTACCTACTTACGTTAGGCATTTAATTTACTTATTGATTAAGCAAAGTATTTTTCTAAGTCGTCTGAACCACCGATGTGTTTACCACCAATGAATATTTGTGGAACAGTTTCACGACCAGATACAGCTTTTAGACTTGTTAGTGATGCGCCTGCACCCATAACAATCTCTTCATATGCGAAACCTTTCTCTGCAAGAAGCTCTTTCGCTTTTTTACAGAAAGGACAGCCAGGTTTAGTAAAGATGCTTACTGGTTCTGGTTTAGCTTGCTTAGGGTTGATGTAATCAAGCATTGTGTCTGCGTCAGATACTTCAAACGGGTCACCTGGTAAATCTGGTTCGATGAACATTTTGTCAATCACGCCATCTTTAACAAGCATAGAGTATCTCCAGCTGCGCTTACCAAAGCCTAGGTCGTTTTTGTCTACTAACATGCCCATGCCGTCAGTAAATTCGCCGTTGCCGTCTGGTAATAAAGTAATGTTTTGCGCTTCTTGATGCTCAGCCCATGCGTTCATTACAAAGGTATCGTTTACTGATAAACATACAATTTCGTCAACGCCGTTTTGCTTAAGTACGCCTGCTAATTCGTTATAACGTGGTAAGTGAGTTGATGAACATGTTGGTGTGAATGCACCTGGTAGTGAAAACACTACAACAGTTTTACCTTTAAAAATGTCATCTGTTGTTACTGATTTCCAATCATTATTTTCGCGAGTTGCAAATGTAACACTTGGGATTGTTTGACCTTCGATATTGTTTAACATAGTTTTTGTTCCTCTTGATTTGTTGATAGCCATTATGGTGAATAATTAAATATAGTTCCAATCGTTTGTTTGTATTAAACTGATAGTTATAAACTATCACGTAGAGCTGAATATGAACTTAAAAGATTTTGAATATGTAAAAGCAATAGCGCAATATAAGCATTTTCGCAAAGCTGCCGATGCATGTTTTGTTAGCCAGCCTACATTAAGTGGTCAAGTAAAAAAACTCGAAAATGAGCTTGGCGTTACTTTGTTTGATCGCTCAACCAAGCAAGTCACCTTAACAGCAAAAGGTGAACGTTTGTTGACGCAAATAGAGATTATTTTAGAACAAACGCAAATACTCAAAGAACTTGCTGCTACTTCTAACGAGCCTCTACAAGGTAAATTAACTATTGGTATTATCCCTACCATTGCGCCTTACTTGTTGCCTGCGTTATTGACATCAATGAAAGCGGCATTTATTGATAGCCAGTTTTCGTTTATTGAGATGCAAACAGCAACAATTTTAGAAGCTTTAAACAAGGGTGAACTCGACTTTGCTATTCTAGCTGATGTGCCAGAGCTTATTAATTACCATACGGTTGCTTTATACAGAGAAGATTTTTTAGTGGCGGTATCACACGATAACGCGCTTTCTAAGCATAAAAAAGTAGCGCTGAGCGATCTTCAAGGATGCAGCCTATTAATGTTAAGTGATGGTCATTGCTTTAAAGATCAAGCCCAAAAGTTTTGTTTTTCCGCAGGGGTCGATGTATCTAACCAGTATAAAGGTAATAGTTTAGAAACATTATTAGCGTTAGTGGCTATGGATGACGGTATTACATTTGTACCAAAGTTAGCATGTACCGACCGTGTAGGGATTGATTACTTGCCTATATTCCCTAATCAGCAGCGTAACGTGGTGTTTGCATGCAGAAAGCATTATCCGCATTTATCTGGTGTAGAACAATTGGGCGAGTGGTTATCGGCTCACCCTAATTTAAAAGCTAAATTGAGTAAAAAACTCTAAAGATCTTGGCTGATTATTTCTACTACATCGTTAATTTGCACGCCAGGTAGCGGTTTACTGTCAATACTGACTGCTACTGCGGTTTGCTGATAAAGCTGCTCTACGCGAATTTTATTAAGCGTGGTGATGGTGTGCGGCATTACATTACCTGCCGCGTCGGTTAAATAGTTATGGTGCGCAATGCTTAGCATTTGGCCTTTTTTTAACCCATGAGCTTTACCCAAGTTAATAACGATTTTGCTATTTTCCATATGCATTATTTTACCTTGTGTAGGTAGGCATGCCATGGCTGCTTGAATATCATAACTCACTGATTGGTTGATATCGGTTATGCTTTGCCCATAAGGCGATTGCCAAAACCTATCACTATTAACGTCAACTATGGTTGTTTTTTCAAATGGCCAAATTGCTTGAGTATGGTAACTATTTTGCCAAAGTTGCTCATAGGTAGTGCCATCAAACAGTGCAAACTCAATGTTGTAACTGCGCTCATACGCCTCGTCTTGCCAAAATGCATAATCGTTATTGAGTTTGTCGCTAGTCGAAAGGCTGGTTATTTGGCTAAGCAGAACATATTGAGCGTTACTGCGCGAAGATATTTCTTCTAATTGAGCGTTTGAATAGTCGTGCTGCTGCGAAAAGTATTTATCAACGCTTATTGCATTATTATAGTAAGCAATAGGCACTGCGCTCATTTTTGATTTTTGTAGAGAGGTAAAAATATTTTTGCTAATCGCTTTGCTTACGTCAAATATTTGACCCATTTTGGCATGTTCACGATGAACAAGTTGGCTTTGTGTAACGGCCACAAACTTATTAAAACTATTTTGTGGGCATTGCTCTGTTTGAGAAAAAATATCGAGTCGTAATGTAACAGCAAATTTATTGTCGTATTTATTTTCGCTGATCAGTTCAATTTTTTGAATTTCGCCGTGGCTGCTAATTTTTAGCTGATCTTGCATTAACACGCCATCTACCAAGGTTTGCACCGAGCTAACCCGTGCGCCAGAGAACACTAACGCTTGTGTAATCGCATCTTTTATAGCGGCAGATTTAGCTGCGCTCGTATCACCATTTTGAACGTTCGCATGGCCTGTTGATTCATACCACTGCGCTTTAGTAAAAGGGGAGAAAGTTAATAATGCCGTTACACTTAACCCTGCAAATGCCAATGATAAAAACGACTTCATACTTTTACTCCAATTAAACGTTAGCTATTAACTAGGTAGAGCAAGGACTGTACCAATGTTATTTGGTAATACTATAAATGGCATTAAACGTGCATATGTACTGCTAATTACTATACAAGGGCTAGATGCTATGCGAGCGATTTCATTACTTATTACACTTGGGTGTTTAACCTTAGGTGGTTGTAGCAGCGTTTTTGATAAGCATGTTGAATATAAATATGTAGAGCCAAATAATTACCCAGTTTTAAAAGCGATAGGGTATGCACCTATTAGCTTACAAAAAGGCGCTAACGCGTCGCAAAAGCAACTTATGGCAATTAAAGCTTCTAAGCTTGAGGCTTACCGCGAGCTTACTGAACAAGTATATGGGCAAAAAATTACCGCAGGAACAACGGTGGAAGGTTCAATTGCTCAAGACGATTACTTAGAAAGTAAAGTGCAGGGGCTCATTAAAGGTGCGCAAATTATAAAAACGTATGCTGTTGATGATACCTATGTAACCGAGCTTGAGCTCAACATGAAGCGTGTGCACGATTTATACATAGGTGAAGTAAAACCACGCGAAGTTAAAAAAGTAACGTACTACTAAAAAAGTTATTCAAAATATCTCACCCTCTTATATTGATTGCTATGCTGTTGTTAGGATTAATTTTTAAGCAGATTGCGTAGTGCTCAACAGATGTATTTTATTGCCACTTATTTTAGATCGTTCAATAACAAAGGTTTTATCTGCTTTCAAGCAACAACATATTAAGCACTGAAACGATAGATTTAGGTAACTTGAGTGGTCTATCAACACCTGAGCAAACGGTGCAAATGAGTTCGGCGGAGCCGCTTAATATTGATGATGTAATCATTAACGAAGATGCAGAGCAGCTTATAGCGCTAAATACACTGGTTGAAGACGAAGGCTCTGCAATTGCTTATACCCCAGCCCAAAGCGGGGGAAGCATTGATACAGCAGCACCTGCAGTTGATGTACAAAATCAATCGGAAGAGATGATTAAACACTTAATTGAAAGTAGTAATAATCAAACGGATATTTAATACCAATAAAGCCCCCCTAATTATTTATTAAGGGGGGGCTTACATAATTAAGTGAATTGGTATTATTTATAACTAAATTTAAGAATAAAGGACATTAAAAAAGCCTTATTGATAAGTCAATAAGGCTTTTTTAATGTAAAATTTGGGGCTTAAGCTTTTAAGTTACGAACCAGTTTACTCTCGGTATTTACAGATTTACCGGCTTGATCGTAGGTCATTGACGTTGGTGCGCCAATTAATATCTCTTTTAATTGTTTAACGCTTAACTGCGCTTGGCGAGCAGCATGAGCATTAACGTTATTTTGTTTTTGGCATTGTGCCAGTTGGGTTTTAACTTGGCTTATTAGCTCAGATATTTCAGAATTTTGTGAGTCGTTACTAGCAATTAGCTTACTTAGCTCTTTATCAAGGGTGCTTAACTTAGTTAAAAAAGACATTTTTTGTTGGGCAATTTCTTTTAAACCAGCACCACGTCGTGAGGCAATAGCAGTAAGCTCGTCGTTTAATAGCGTATGCAAAGAGTCTAAACAACTTACTTGTTGGTTTAGTTTTACGCTAATTAAACTATTATGATCAGCCATATACGTTAAACTCAAAATCAGCTAAATTTTTGGCAAGCTTTTCACTATCCACTTGGTATTTACCTTCAGTTATTGCTTTTTTAAGCTCAGCAACTTTATCGCTGTCAAAGCCAGGTGATTGCTGTGCTTTATCTTGAAGCGTTTTTAATTGCTGCGCTTGCGGCGTTAAACTTACAGAATCACTTGCAGCCTTAGGCGAAGGAGCTTGAGCAGCTTGTGTATTTGCATTATCTTTTTTTAAATCAACTTGTTGCTGCTTTGCATTTGTAAGTGCATTAGCTTGTTGATTACTACCATTAACTTGACTAACCATAATAATAAACCTGTATATTACCCAACTTATGCCAAGTTATCGGCATATACGTAGGATACTTTAGTATAAATCTAAATTAAATATTTACTTGAACAGACTCTACACCATCTACTCGCGCATTTAAAATTTTACCTGACTTTTTGTTTTTAATTTGTATTTGATCGCCCAAAGTACCGTCTTCTAATGCAATACCTGTTGTTTTAATTCTAAGGCCTCTGAGGTTTGCGTAAATATTAACAGAATCCCCCTTACAAACCATACAAATTTGGTTTAGTAAAACGGGCATCCCGCTTCTAATATTTCGTTTACTTCTGCTACCTATTAAAATTGTGGGATCATCTAAATATTGCACTCTTACAAAGTGAGTTGGTTTCATTTCAACACTCAAATGCGATTTAGTTATTACCTCACCACGAGCTAAGTTAGCAATTGCTACAACAACAGGCGCCATTTCAACAACTCTTACATGGACATATTGAGCCCATGTTTGAGCATCATTACATTTAGCTTGTAAAGTTACTTGGCGGTTAAATGGTGGTTCATCGGAAGTTGATAATTCAAGGTCAGAATTACAAATACGATCAGGAATGCGACTATCTAAAGGCAGTGCACTTAATTGCATATTATTATTTTTTAATGTACCAATCTGCTCAGCTATATAAGCAACAGCCATCTCTTGTAATAAATCTTTGCTAAATACTTTGGCCTGCAAAGGTAATGCAAAGCAGAGGCTAGCAACAAAATAAAAAACACTGTATCTTCTGACTTTTTTTAACAAACTCATAATGTTTCGACTATGCTTATGGTTTCAAACAGGGTATAAATATTTTGCGTCAAAAAGTAGACGCTCCCGCGATGTTATGTAGCTTTATTAATAGGAAGCAATTATCGTTCCGCATTATTTGTTTTCTTTAGGAGATTTGAATGGCAGGCATTTTAGACTCAGTAAACCAACGCACGCAGTTGGTTGGGCAGAACCGCCTAGAATTACTTTTATTTAAGCTCAGAGGGCGTCAGCGTTTTGGCATTAATGTATTTAAAGTGAGAGAAGTACTGCAATGTCCTCCACTTACAAGCATGCCAAAATCGAATGCTTATATTCGTGGTGTTGCTCATATTCGTGGTCAAACTATCTCAGTAATCGACCTGTCGATGGCTGTAGGCGGGCGCCCAATAGAAAATATTAAAGACAGTTTTATCATCATTGCTGAGTACAACCGCTCGGTTCAAGGCTTTTTAGTGGGCGGGGTTGAGCGTATTGTAAATATGAATTGGGAAAAAATAATGCCACCACCATCAGGTGCCGGGCGTTATTCATATTTAACAGCCGTGACCGAAATCGAAAATGAATTAGTAGAAATTTTAGACGTAGAAAAAATTCTCAACGAAATTTGCCCAGTAAATACAGAAGTAAGTGCTGAAGTTGCACAAAGTGGCGACATTCAAAAAGACTTAGGCGAGCGTATCGTATTTATTGCAGACGACTCCGCTGTTGCGCGTAACCAAGTTAAACGTGCCCTAGAGCCGTTAGGCGTGCAAACAGAGCTTGCTAAAAATGGTAAAGAAGCTTTAATTAGGCTTAAAGAAATAGCAGAACTTGATTGTAAAAATGACATTACTGAGCGAGTTGCATTACTTATTTCTGATGTTGAAATGCCAGAAATGGACGGTTATACATTAACAGCTGAAATAAAAGCAGATCCTAAGCTTGCACCATTACATGTTATTTTACATACATCATTGAGTGGTGTGTTTAACCAAGCAATGATAGAAAAAGTAGGTGCTGACGACTTTATCGCCAAATTTAACCCTGATGAGTTAGCAACTGCGGTTAAAAAATGGGTCCATAGTGACCAATAAAAATAGGTGTTATTGATTTGAATAATAAAGATTTGCAGCAAAGTGAATACGACCAGTTTCGTTCGTTTTTAGAGCAGCAATGCGGTATTGTTCTAGGTGAAAACAAGCAATACTTAGTTAAAAGTCGACTTGCTCCACTCATGGCTCGATTTAATGTGGAATCTTTATCACAATTAGTAAGTAAAACACTTGGCCTTCATGAGCGGCAATTAAGAGCCGCTGTAGTTGATGCAATGACCACAAACGAAACGTTGTGGTTTAGAGATCAATACCCATTTGAGTTGCTCCAAAATAAGCTTTTTCCTGAGTTTAAAGACTTAAGGAGGCCTTTAAAAATTTGGTCTGCTGCCAGCTCGTCAGGACAAGAACCCTATTCAATAGCTATGTCAGTAGCTGAATTTAACGCCAAGCAACCAGGTGTGCTTCGTATGGGGGCACAAATTATTGGTACCGATATATCTAATACCATGCTTGATATGTGTAAAAATGCAGAATATGACGCGCTTGCACTTGCCAGAGGGTTATCTGCAGAGCGTCGTAAAAAGTTTTTTAAAGACAGCGGCAATGGTATGGCACAAGTAAACGATACAATAAAAAAACAAGTTAGTTTTAGGCACCTAAACCTGCTTGATTCTTACGCGTTAATGGGCAAGTTTGATATTATTTTTTGCCGTAATGTACTTATTTACTTTGCGCCTGAAATAAAAGCTAAAATTATTAATCAGTTTGCACAAGCATTAAACCCAAAAGGGTATTTATTTTTAGGCGCGTCAGAGTCCCTAACTGGGCTAAGTACTGAATATGATATGGTTAGATGCAACCCCGGTATCATTTACCAAAAGAAATAACTAAGTTAATCCATTTCCCTAAAACGACGCCCCCAGCGTCGTTTTTCTATTTAGATACATAACCTTATAAAAATATAACACTTCCTAATATTAATGGCTTATTTTTTGCTTTATTCATGGGTAAGTCAATTTTTTGGAGAAGGTTATGGCTATCAGTTTTGATAAAGCATTAGGTGTGCATCCGCAAGCCATGTTGATACGTTCACAGCGAGCAGAATTAATTGCAACTAATATAGCTAACGCTGATACGCCTGGCTATAAAGCAAAAGATATAGACTTTGCCTCAGCTTTAAAAGCGGCAAGGTCAACCCAGCAAAGCGGCAATACTATGGTAAGAACTAATGATAAACACATTGGTGGAGGTACTCATAGTATGGGCAGCTCTGAATCATTTCGTCTGCCAAATCAATCAGATACAGGCGATGGTAACTCGGTTGATATACAAGTGGAACGAAACTTGTATACACAGAATGCTATGGAGTATCAGGCCAGCTTGCAATTTTTAAGCGGCAGATTCAAAGGTCTGAATAAAGCTCTCGGTAGTCAAGGATAAAAATTATGAGTTTATATAATGTTTTCGATATTGCAGGTTCGGGTATGAGCGCACAAAATGTTCGCTTAAATACCACAGCTAGTAATATTTCTAATGCTAATACCATTAGTTCATCTCAAGACAAAACGTACCGAGCGCGCCAACCTGTATTTGCGGCTGAGCTAACAAAAGCTTCAGCATCAGCAAGTAACCAGCAGGGCTCCGCAGTTGGTGTTAAAGTTTTGGGCATTGTTGAAAGCGATGCTCCATTACAAATTGAATATAACCCAAACCATCCAAGTGCGGATGAAAATGGCTATATCTATAAACCCAACGTTAATGTTGTAGAGGAGATGGCAAATATGATTTCTGCCTCTCGTTCTTACCAAACAAACGTGCAAGTTGCTGATGCAGCAAAGCAAATGCTAAGTAAAACACTGTTGCTAGGGCAGCGGTAACCGAGGGTAGGTTATGAGTAACGATATTAGTACATCTTCATCCTATTTAGACTCTATACGCTGGCAAGAGCAACAAGTTGCTACCAGTGATACTGAGAGTGATGCGTTAACACAAGAAGACTTTTTCTCTTTGTTAACTCAGCAATTATCGTTTCAAGATCCCAGTAACCCTGCGGATAACGATCAAATGATTGCTCAAATGACGAGCTTTACAATGGCGCAAGGGATCAGCGATTTAAATTCAAATTTTGATAGCTTAGCGTCATCTATGACATCAAATTCAGCATTGCAAGCATCAACACTTGTTGGCAAGCAAGCTTTACTTGAGTCAAACACCCTGGATTTAAATGAAACGGGTGATGCCAGAGGCTCGGCAGTGGCAGAAGAAGCCGTTGATAACTTAAAAATTAAAGTGACAGATGCATCAGGTCAGCTAGTAAGAACTATTGATATGGGTTCTCAATCAGCAGGTGCAGTTCGCTTTGCGTGGGATGGCAAAAATGAAGCCGGTGAGCGCTTACCTGAAGGTGAATATTCAGTAACCGCTGAAGGAAGCACTGACGGTGAATTTTCAAGCTTGCCCATTGCTACATTTAAAAACATTGAAAGCGTTAATATTAATGGCTCAAGTGGCATAATTATTAACACTAAAGAAGGTGCGGTTAGGCTGACAGATGTAGCAGAAATCGCGTAATAAATTTTAGTATTTTTCGCCTGCTAGCAGGCCACAGACTAACAGGTTAGAGGTGAATTATGAGCTTCAATATTGCATTAACCGGCCTTGCTGCCGCGCAAAAAGATTTAGACGTAACGGCAAATAATATTGCAAACGTTAATACCACAGGTTTTAAAGAGTCACGCGCTGAGTTTGCCGATGTTTACGCTTCATCAGTATTTAGCTCTGGTAAGACTAAAAATGGTGACGGTGTGCAAACAACCATGGTTGCGCAGCAGTTTCACCAAGGCTCACTGCAATTTACAAATAACTCACTTGATTTAGCAATCACTGGTGAAGGTTATTTTGCGATGACCGACGATTTATCTTCGCAAGATTTAACATATACACGTGCGGGTGCATTTAAGCTTAACCAAGATAACTTTATGGTTGACGCAAAAGGTAACTTTTTACAAGCATTCCCAGTTGATTCATCTACAGGTGATACAACGTCGGTAAGTTTGAGCACAACTGATCCAATTCAAATCCCTGATTCGTCTGGTTCTCCTCGCGCAACAGAAAATGTATTTTTGTCGTTTAACTTAGATGCAACGGCGGATCCATCAGGTCTAGATTTTGACCCTACGTCTAGTGGTACTTATAACTCATCTACGTCAACAACAGTATATGATTCACTAGGTGAACCTCATATTTTACAATACTTTTTTGCTAAAGAAGATGATGCCGCAGCAGGTGGTACAGATAACAGTTGGGAAGTATACGCAACCCTCGATGGCAAAGTAGTTGATGGCACAACTGGTGGAGAACAAACAACGACACCTTATACACCACTGACTACCCTAGGTTTTAACTCAAGTGGTTTGCCATCAACAACAGGTGGTGTGGCAAATACAAATACAACTACTTTTGATGAAATACTACTGCCAGCGGGTTCTGGTGCTGGTTTATCAACATTACTAGACAATGGTGCAACTTTCCCAGGTACTGGTATTGAGCTTAACTGGCGCGATGAAAATAACACGGCAGGACGTATCCCAACTCAGTATTCAAGCGGTTTTGAAGTAAAAGCACTCGATCAAGATGGCTCAACAGTTGGTCGTTTAGCCGGAATTGATATTGGCACAGACGGTAAAATTGTTGCTTCTTACAGTAATGGCGACTCAACATTTTTAGGCCAAGTGGCTATGGTACGTTTTCCAAACTCACAAGGGTTATCACAAGTGGGTGATACAAGTTGGAAGCAAAGTATTGATTCAGGTGAACCTGTAGCGGGTGAAGCTGGTTCGGGTACGTTTGGTGGAATTAACTCATCAGCACTTGAGCAATCAAATACTAACCTTACTAATGAGCTTGTAGACTTAATTACTGCACAGCGTAATTACCAAGCAAACTCACGTGCGCTTGAAGTTAACTCAACTATTCAGCAAAGTATTTTGCAGATTCGATAAGCTAAACCCTATTAAATATATTAGGCTGCATTTTGCAGCCTTTTTTATAAGTCCTCTTTGCAAGCCCTTCTAAATACCTCTCAATGTTGCGTCAAATTTAATCTGGCATCTATTTTGCATTTGTAAGTTCAGAGATTTTTTATGTGAGTCGATACTATGGACAAAATGGTCTACATTGCGGCCTCTGGCGCTAAGCAAAGCCTACAAGGGCTTGCTTTAAAAGCCAATAATTTGGCAAATGCAAATACAACGGGTTTTAAAGCTGACTTTGCGCAGGCGCGTTCTATGCAAGCGTTTGGCGAAGGTTTGCCTACACGAGTATTTTCAATGCAAGAGCGTCCGGGTTCTAACATGGTATCGGGTGGCATTGTTCAAACCGGGCGAGACTTAGATATCGCGATGAGCGATAACGCATGGCTTGCTGTGCAAGATGCCTCCGGTAATGAAGCTTACACAAAAGTGGGTACGTTAAACGTTACTGCTCAAGGCATGCTCGTAACCAGCCATGGTCGTCAAGTTATTGGCGAAGGGGGACCTGTTATTTTACCCGTCCCAGTCGAAAAAATAGGGTTTAGCCAAGATGGCGCTATTCAAGTTCGACCACAAGGCGCTCCCGCTAACTTTTTAGAAGAAATAGACACGCTTAGAGTGGTAGAAGCAAATAGCTCACAGCTCGAAAAAGGTAACGATGGTTTATTTAGACCAAAAGCAAATGTAACAGTAGATACCTCTGCCAATGTAAAAGTTTTAAGTGGTTCGCTTGAAATGTCGAATGTGAATCCGGTTCACGAAATGGTCGACATGATAAGCCACCAGCGCCAATTTGAATTACAAGTGAAATTAATGAAAACAGCTGAAGAAATTGACGAGCGTCAAGATCAGTTATTACGCATAGTTTAACTTTAAAGTGAGGACACGATTATGAATCCAGCATTGTGGATCAGTAAAACGGGGCTAGACGCTCAACAAACCGATATATCGGTTATCTCAAATAATTTAGCGAATGCCAGTACCGTAGGTTACAAAAAAAGCCGCGCTATATTTGAAGATTTACTTTATCAAAATATTAATCAACCAGGTGGTCGTTCATCGCAAGATACCGAAATGCCGTCGGGCTTAATGTTAGGTGCGGGTGCTAAAGTTGTAGCTAACCAAAAAGAGTTTACGCAAGGCAACATGTTGACCACCGAAAACTCACTAGATTGGATGATTTCTGGCGAAGGTTTTTTTGAAGTACTGCAACCAGATGGCAATATTGCTTACTCGCGCAATGGTCAGTTTACTACCGATGGCGATGGACGAATTGTGACATCGGGCGCAGGTTACGTTATTCAGCCAGAAATGAATGTACCAGATGACGCGCAATCAATTACGGTTTCGCAAGACGGCGAAGTATCTGTACGTGTTGCAGGCCAAGCCGATAACGTTGTAATTGGTCAGCTAACTATTAGTGACTTTATTAATCCATCGGGTCTTGAGCCAATTGGTCAAAACCTTTATACCGAAACGGCTGTAAGTGGTGCGCCTGTACAAGGTAATCCTGGTGTTGAAGGGTTAGGTAGTATTATTCAAGGCTCACTCGAAACATCTAACGTAAATGTGACTGAAGAGCTGGTAAATCTAATAGAAACTCAGCGTATTTACGAAATGAACTCAAAAGTAATTTCGGCCGTTGACGAAATGATGAGTTATATCAATCAACAGCTTTAATAGAATAGGGGGAATTATGCGTAATATTATTTTATTTGCAGCGGGCACATTATTTTTAAGTGGCTGTATGTCTACGCAAAATAGTGAGGTAGTGCAGGACGACCCTTACTACGCACCTATGTACCCCGAGCCTATTTTAGAGCCGCTGGTAGCCACAGGTTCACTGTTTAATACTCATACATCAAACGACTTATATTCTGATAAAAAAGCGCTACGTACTGGCGATATAATTACGGTTAAATTGCAAGAGTCTACTCAAGCAACAAAAGCCGCTAAAACAGAAACAGACAAAGAAACTGACGCAAGCTTAGATCCCGTTATTGGCTTAGGTGGTCTACCTGTAAATATAGGTGGCGATAGCATTCAGTTTGGTATTGGCAGCGATTCGTCGTTTACAGGCGATTCAAAGTCAAACCAGTCAAACAGCTTAGTGGGCGATATTTCGGTTAATGTAATGCGCGTTTTACCTAACGGTAATTTAGTTATACGCGGCGAAAAATGGCTAACGCTTAATACCGGCGAAGAGTTTATTCGTTTAGAAGGGCTAGTACGCCCTCAAGACGTAAGCGCCGATAATACGGTTGAATCAAATCGTATTGCTAATGCACGTATTCAATACTCAGGTAAAGGGCAAACGCAAGAGGCGCAAAGTCCTGGTTGGCTTACACGTTTCTTTAGCAGTTCGCTGTTTCCATTTTAGAGGGTAACAACATGAATAGCCTTAAAGCTTTATGTTTAGTTGTGTTATTAGGTTGGCAGTTTACTGCCAGTGCTGAGCGCATAAAAGATGTGTCTATGGTTGAAGGCGTACGCTCTAACCAATTAGTCGGTTATGGCTTAGTAGTTGGTTTGCCAGGCACTGGCGAGCAAAACTCATATACACAACAAAGTTTTAGAGGCATGTTGAACAGCTTTGGTATTACGCTACCTTCAACTCAAAGTCCTAAAATTAAAAATGTTGCCGCTGTGGCGGTGCATGCAGAATTACCCGCATTTAGAAAACCCGGACAAACAATAGATATTACGGTTTCTTCTATTGGTAGTGCAGGCAGCTTGCGTGGTGGTACTTTACTACAAACTTTTTTAAAAGGTGTAGACGGTAACGTGTACGCAATTGCACAAGGTAGTTTAATTGTCGGTGGCTTAGGTGCACAAGGTCTTGATGGCAGTAAGGTTGTAATTAACACCCCTACAGTTGGTCGTATACCAAATGGCGCTACAGTTGAGCGCGCCGTGGAAAGCCCATTTATGCAAGGCGATTACATTACTTTTAATTTAAACCGCCCAGACTTTACAACGGCAAAACGCCTAGAAAAAACAATTAATGACTTAGTTGGCCCAAATAGCGCACAGGCAATTGATTCTGTTTCTATTCGTGTTATAGCTCCACGCGATGCATCCCAACGTGTATCGTACTTATCGACACTCGAAAACTTAGAATTTAAGCCAGCTGATATGGCCGCTAAAATTATAGTTAACTCGCGCACTGGTACAATTGTCATTGGTAAAAACGTTAAGCTTCAGCCTGCCGCTATAACTCATGGTGGCTTAACAGTAACAATTGCAGAACAACAAAATGTGTCACAACCAAACCCGCTAGCAAACGGTGATACAGTTGTTACGCAGCAAAGTATTATTGATGTAAACCAAGACGACTCTCGTGCCTTTGTATTTAATCCAGGTGTAAGCCTTGACGATTTAGTTCGCGCAATTAACGAAGTAGGCGCAGCGCCTGGCGACTTAATGGCTATTTTAGAAGCACTAAAAGAAGCCGGCGCAATTAACGGACAGTTGGTTGTTATATAAATAACTCAAGCCAATAAATAACGTATTACTTAAGCCCTATATTTTTGAAATTAGGGCTTTTTATTTACAGCAACTTAAGTTTGTTATTTTTATCTTCCTTGTTTTATCGGTAGTGGCTCAATTTTTGCATCTTTAACTGCATTATTCATTTTGTGTCAAAAAGCCGATGGAAACTAATCACCTCGATAAACAAAACTTTTTTGATTTAGGCAACTTAGATTCACTTCGTAAAGAAGCCTTAACCAGTGGCGATGCATCAACTGATGCCTCTAAAGCTGCGCTCAAAAAAGCGGCCGCACAATTTGAAGCTATTTTTACGCAAATGCTGCTCAAAGGAATGCGCAAAGCTAACGAAGCATTTGAAGATAAAGACAGCCCATTTAATTCAAGTGGCGTAAAGTTTTTTGAAGAAATGCACGACCAGCAACTTTCAACAGAGCTTTCTTCAAATGGCTCGTTAGGCCTTGCCGATTTAATTGTTCAGCAGTTATCGCCTGAGTCTAAAAGCTTTATGCCAGGCTCTGTACTTAGAACAACCAACGATATTTTTAGCGATACACAAGTGGGTTCTGCTCTTCCTCATGAGCAAAAAAATAAGCAATCCGATCTTATCGTTAATAACACTAAAGCCGATATTGCTGAGCCTAAAGTCGATACTCCAGAGTCTAAAACCGATAGCCCAACATTTAAAAATGCAGAAGAGTTTGTAAGTTCAGTATGGGAACACGCTAAAACTGCAGCGCAAAAAATTGGTTTAAATCCTGCGGTAATGGTTGCACAAGCGGCACTTGAAACCGGTTGGGGTAAACACATTATTAATAAAAGTGACGGCGGCAGTTCAAATAACCTATTTAATATTAAGTCAGATAAAAGCTGGGAAGGCGACAAAGCAAGCAAAGTAACGCTTGAGTTTGAGCAAGGCACACCCGTTAAAAAACAAGCAAGCTTTAGAGCCTACGATTCAATTAAAGATAGCGTGAACGACTTCGTTGATTTTTTAACGCAAAACCCACGCTACCAAGAAGCATTACAAAATACAGCAAAACCAAATGACTTTTTAGATTCATTACAAAAAGCAGGTTATGCAACCGATCCAAATTATGCCAGCAAAATAAAAAATGTGCTCAATAGCAGCCAGCTAAAAGACATTGCGGCAAACGTGATCCGCCAAGGAGTAGAGTAACATGTCGTTTAATTTATTAAACATTGCCAGTTCTGGGGTTAGAGCAAGCTCGGAGCTATTGCAAACGACAAGTAAAAATATTGCCAATGTAAATACCGTAGGCTACGTACGTGAGCGTACTGAATTTACCACTATGGTTGATAACCAAGTGGGGCGGGGCGAAACATACCGATTACTAAACGAGTTTGCTCAGTCACAGCTAAATCGTGACACTTCTAATAAATCGTTTTTCGATCAGTTTATTACTGAGGCTAATCGAGTTGATACTATTTTTTCTGAAGAGTCGAACAACCTTTCGACTGGAATTAACTCTTTATTTAATAACGTGCAAGAAGCGCTAAATCAGCCGTCATCTACCGTTGCCCGCTCATTAGTAATGACAGATGCGCAAAGCTTAATTGATCAAATGGATAGGCTTTCGGGCATCGTGCTTGATCAAAAAAGTGTAGTGAACGAGCAGCTCGAAATATTTTCAGATGAAGCAAACTCACTAATTCAAAGTATTAGCACGCTAAATCAAAATATTGCAGCAGTTAATGGCACTAATAACGCCGCAGATGCGAGCTCTACCTATAACGAACGCGATAAAGCAATACGCGACTTATCAGAGCTAATAGACATTGAAACGCTTGATGGTCCAAATGGCGAAAAACTCGTTTTTATGGGCACAGGCGAAGCAGTGGTTATGCAAAATGGCGCATTTAACTTATTTTCGATGACGGGCGACCCCGATCCTAACTTTAAAGAATTCACGCTTGACGTTAATGGTGGCAAAGCAGTGCCGCTTGAAGTTGATGTAAGTAAGCTTAAAGGCAAAATTGGCGGCTTACTTGCTTTTAGAGATGACATATTAGTCCCTGCTCAAAACCAAATTGGTCAAATGGGCTTAGCGATAGCCGACGCATTTAACGAGCAAAACAAACTCGGTATGGATGCAACAGGTCAGCTAGGGGGTAATATTTTTAATATACCTACCGTTGGCGCTTATGCGTATCAAGCGAATACTGGTGATGCTGGTATGACTGCAACTGTAGAGCCCGGTAAAGGCAGTGAACTTCCTGCTAGTGACTTTATTATTACTTATACCAGTGCGACATCGGTTTCTATTCAACCAGTAGATAATAAAGGCGAGCCGCTAGGTGATCCATCAGTTGCAGATATCCCAGCTGATGGGATCATAAATGCAGACGATATTCGAAATGCAGTCCCTTATCAAGCGGCAACAGCTACAACATCAGAAGTGTTAGCAACGGTAAAAGACTCCTTCGGACTACAATTAAATATAGATGCAACCAAAACAGGTAACGTGGGAGATCAGTTTCAAATTAAACTTAATTCTGACTCGGCTTCTAGCATTACGCTTGCAACAGGGCGCGCAGAAGATTTAGCACTAGCATCGCCTATTCGTACAGCTAACAGTATAGATAATACCGGTACTGCAACTATTTCAGTGGGTACAGTTAGTAGCGTTATTTCAGGTGGATTTACTTTAGAAACACCTCTCACTACACCGCCCATACCAGTTAATCCACCAGTACTTGCTAATGGTGATATTAAAATTGTTAAAGCTACAGGTACCAATGATTATTTAATTAGCGACGGTAGTGGCACTGATGTGGCAGTAACTATAGCGCCCCCAGGTAAAAACGTTTTAGCAGGTCTTGGTGCCCCTTATGATTCATATGGTTTTGACTTTGATATAGAAGGTACACCTGCAACAGGCGACACCTTTACACTTGAGTTTAACGAAGGCGGCTTTGATGATAACCGTAATGGTTTAAAATTAGCTGATTTACAAAATGGCGAGTTAGTCCGTTTAAATGTAGAAACAACAGCAACGGCCGACAACCATAAAACCTTTAACCAAGCTTATTCAGGATTAGTGAGTGATATAGGTGTTATAACTGGCCAAGCAATCACAAGTGGGGCTGCATTTGACGCACTCGCACAGCAATCTGAGGCATGGTATGAATCACTATCGGGTGTAAACCTTGATGAAGAGGCCGCAAATTTACTGCGTTTTCAACAATCATATTCAGCATCAGCACAAGTTTTAGCAGCAGCTCAAGAAATTTTTGACACCTTATTAAATGCGGCGAGGTAATTATGCGTTTATCAAATAATTTAATGTACCAAAACAACATAAATAAAATACTCGACAACCAACAAGGTGTAGCCAATGCACAAGAACGAGTTAATACGGGTCAAAAGTATTTAACAACGTCTGAAGCACCAGCAGATATTTCACAAGCAATGCTGTATTCAAATAAAATACAAACCAACGAGCAATACACAAAAAATATTAATCAGCTTAATGGTCGCCTAGAAACAGAAGAAAGCGTATTACAGAGTATTAATACTAATATTCAACAAGCACAGGAACTGGCATTACAAGCGGGTAATGGTGCTTACACCAAAGACGATTTAAAATCGATTGCATCAGAGTTGAGTGGTATTCAAGAAACCCTTGCTAATTTAATGAACACCCGCTCAGAAGACGGAAAATTCATATTTTCAGGCTACCAAGACAGCACGCAACCTTATCAGCTCGAATCAGGTGAATATAACTATAAAGGCGACCAAGGTCAGCACCAAATTACAATAGCTGAAGGCGTATCAATTAAAGCGAGTGATAACGGCTTTGATACGTTTGAAAAAACAGATGCCAGACTAAATGTACTCGATAATAAAGCAGACATACCAACAACAACACCGACCAATAATATTACTAAAGGCACTGTTTATGTTGATGGCCAAGCCGAGTTCGATAAGTTCCATCAAGCTCAATACAATGCCGATCCAACGACTCCAGTTTCACCTACAGCAAATACTTTTAGTGTAGTTACAACCGCTGGTGCGACAACAAACGATCCAGATACATATGAAATTTTACAAGATGGCGTGTCGCTTACCCCGCCTCAAACTGGTGAAGTTACAGATGATACAATTGAATTTGCAGGTATGAAAATTCAATTTGAGGGTAGCGCGCCTGGCCAACTCGATTTTAGCCTTGAAAAACCACATAAAGAAAACGTACTCAATACACTGCAATCACTTATTACCGGCCTTAATAATGGCGCACTTGAAGGTGATGACTTTCAGCAAGTACTTGCTGATGGCTTAGTGCAATTACAAAATGCGAGTGAGCAAGTGGTGTTTACCCAAGCAAGTTTAGGCGGGCGTATGAACGCGCTTGAAAGAGTAAGCGATTCAAACTTAGCACTCGATATTCAAAATAAAAGTAATCGCTCTAACTTAGTTGAAGTTGATATGGCAGAAGCTATTAGCGAACTGACTAAACAAGAAACGGCACTGCAAGCGTCACAAGCCACGTTTGGCCGTTTAACTAACCTTTCATTATTCGATTACTTATAAGCAAGTTATAAGCAGATTATAAGCAGAAATAGCTTGCCGCTTTAGCTACTTTAAAGCGGCAATAACTATCTACAAAATCGCGGCAAGAATTGGCTACAAAACCGCGGCAAAAAAATGTCACCCCCTTCTAAATAACTTCACTAATTATTTATAATTCAGCAGTTCATGTTTTTACCCTTTAAAACAACAAGTTAAAAATAAATTAAAGTTGGCACAGTAAATGCTTTTCTTATTGTAAGAAATTATCGAACAGTGGTTCCTGTTAAATCGTGTTGAACCACACTCTGTTTAAACCTAGGAGATGGTAAAATGGCATTAACAGTAAATACTAATGTGTCGTCACTAAACGCACAACGTAACCTAACAAGATCTGGCGAAGGCTTAGCAACGTCAATGGAGCGTTTATCATCAGGTATGCGTATCAATAGTGCGAAAGATGATGCCGCCGGCCTACAAATTTCAAACAGATTAACGTCGCAAATAAATGGTCTAGCCGTTGCTCAGCGTAATGCCAATGATGGTATTTCAATGGCGCAAACCGCAGAAGGCGCTATGCAAGAATCGACTAATATACTACAGCGTATGCGAGAGCTTGCCCTGCAATCTGCTAATGGTTCAAATTCAGCTGAAGATCGTGATGCATTGCAAAAAGAAGTGTCAGCCTTACAAGAAGAGCTAACTCGAATCTCCGACACTACATCGTTCGGTGGTCAGCAATTATTAGATGGCTCATATGGCACTCGAAATTTTCAGGTTGGCGCGAATGCCAACGAAACAATTTCACTTAGTTTAGCAAGCACAGCAGCAGAAGATATAGGTGGCTTTAAATCACAACTTGAAGGTGCTGTTAACACAGGTTTTGGTGGCGTGTTGCCTGGCGCTACTACACCTGCATCCGCTATAGCAGATTCAACGGTATCATTTACTACAGGTGAGCAAACTACATCGGTCAATATTACAGCTAGCTCGTCGGCACTAGATGCGGCAGCAGCAATAAACGATACAACTAGTGAGCATGGTGTTATAGCTAGAGCATCAACATCAGTAGTTGTGGGGATGGCCTCAACTGCAGGTGATATAGTAAGCTTTAACTTAAATGGCATTCCAATTTCAGGCACTACTGGTGCCACAAACCAATCAGAAATTGCAGATGCGATTAATGCTTCTACAGCTGAAACTGGAGTTGCAGCCTCTCATAATTCGACAACGGGGGCGATTACGTTAACGGATGAGACTGGCGCTGATATTATAATTGACTCATACGCTAATGCTACTGCTGGAAATGATACGGTAACATTAACTGCCGTGGACAGTAATGGTGATTTAAACACCCCTATAACCCTAACAGAAGGTGGTGATGTTGCAGCAAGAATAACTGGTACTTTAAAGTTAACGGCTTCTAAAGAGTTCTCAGTGGCATCGACAGATACAAAAAACTTAGCGGCTACAGCTACTGCTACAGCAAATAATGTCGATACGGTAAATTTAACAACAGAGCTAGGCTCTCAAGATGCAATATCGATAATTGATGGTGCACTTGCTCAAATTGATGAGCAGCGTGCGGGTTTAGGTGCGGTTCAAAACCGTTTTGGTCATACAATTAGTAACCTTGCTAATATTCAAGAAAATGTATCTGCGTCACGTAGTCGTATTCAAGATACAGATTTTGCGACCGAAACTGCACAAATGACTAAAAATCAAATACTCCAACAAGCGGGTACGTCAATACTTTCGCAAGCAAACCAAATACCACAAGCAGCAATTAGTTTATTAGGTGGCTAATTATTTAGTTTACTAGTAACTGTTTATATAAACGCACTTCAACTTGAAGTGCGTTTTTTTGTTTTTTGAGGTAATAAAAATTATTTAGAGCATAACCTTATGCGCTATAAAAATTAATAAGTAACTACTTTTCATTTTAAAACAGTTAGTTATGTTTTATTAAACAAATAAACTAATTTATTTTTAAAATACTTCTAAAGATAATTTACCTCCTGCCGTTAACTTAATCAGTACGGAGCTGAGCATACATTTGTGACAGCTCTTGGTTAAATTAAAATAGCAACATTACGAAAGTAATCAGGAGTTTTATTATGATTTCAGTAAACACAAATGTATCTTCACTAAATGCTCAACGTAACCTATCTCAATCAGGTTCTGACTTAGCAACTTCAATGGAACGTTTATCATCAGGTATGCGTATCAATAGCGCAAAAGATGACGCGGCAGGTATGCAAATCTCAAACCGTTTAACATCGCAAATTAATGGTTTGGGTGTAGCGCAGCGTAACGCTAACGATGGTATTTCAATGACGCAAACTGCTGAAGGGGCGATGAGTGAGTCGACTAATATCTTGCAGCGCATGCGTGAATTAGCCCTACAATCAGCCAATGGTTCAAACTCTGACGATGATAGAGCTTCTCTACAAAAAGAAGTGTCAGCTTTACAGTCTGAGTTAACCCGTATTTCTGATACAACTTCGTTTGGTGGCCAACAGTTATTAAATGGCGATTTTGGTACTAAACAATTCCAAGTAGGTTCTAATAGTAACGAAACTATTGGTGTGACTCTGAACTCAACCGCAGCTGAAGATATTGGCTTAACTGGTGTGGGTTTTTCAATGGCCACGGCGTTAAGTGGTTTTTCTGGTGCGAATGAAACAGCTTTTGATCCAGACGGGAATACGTTAAATGTAACAGTTGGAGCTGTAAGCAACGACCTAAGCTTGAAGGCGGGAATGTCAGCTGCTGATTTGGCCGGAGAGGTTAATAGTACAGAAGGGCTATTTGGTGTTGGAGCAAAAACGGAGGCAGCTATCACTTTTGGTGCTTTTACTGGCTCAGGTGACACGGTTTCATTATCTGTTGCAGGTATTCAGATTACGAATAGTGATAATGTTGAAACGACTGGTGATGCTACTGTTGCGTCCTTGAAGGCTACCATAGATGGTAGCGCTGCAATCAAAGAGGCATTAGCAGCCAAAGGCATTACTTATAGTGTAAATACACCTTCAGGTGCAGGTACTAGTGATGATAGCTTGGTTTTTACTAATTCAACAGGCGAAAATATCGAAGTCACATTGGCTGTTGCTGGTGCTGCATCAACTGATGCAACAGCAAAAATTAGCGCATGGGATGGTACAGCAACAACGGGTAACGATGTCGATGTCACCGCAGCAGCTGACGAAACCAAAGGTACCACTACAACAGTAACGGGAAATTTAGATTTTTCTGACGCTGTGTTGGCTGCTGACGCAGGAACATTAACTATTACTGGTTCAGGTGCTCTAGGGGGGGGGGGTAGTGCAACTAAAGATACTAGCACGAAGTTGCTTAATGTTGCAGACCTAGATATTTCAACCGCTGGTGGGTCTCAATCAGCAATTGATGTAATTGATGCCGCACTTAAGAATATTGATAGCGAACGTGCTGATTTAGGTGCGGTTCAAAATCGTTTTGACCATACTATTAGTAATCTTGCAAATATATCTGAAAACGTATCAGCATCACGTAGCCGTATTCAAGATACCGATTTTGCTACAGAAACAGCGCAAATGACGAAGAACCAAATATTGCAACAAGCAGGTACGTCAATCTTGTCGCAAGCGAATCAGTTACCACAAGCAGCACTTAGCTTATTAGGTTAATAAGTTAAAGTAATAGCTTAATGTTTAGCTAGCTAGTACATAAAGTCAGTATTAGTTTTACAATAAAGGAGGTGGCTTTAGCTACCTCCTTTTGTGGTTTAAGGGTTTTAATTGAGCTATTGTTTAATTAACCAATAAATAGGAATCTGTTATGAATACCATTAATTCCAATGCAGAAGTTACATTACCAACCCCGCTAGCGGGTGAAGATAAAGTAGCTGGCCAAGCAGCTAGTTCGCTAACTGAACGCGCTGTTGACGATGTAAAGCAAGCTGATACACAAAATCAACAACGATTACAGCAAAACCAATACGAAAAAAATAATCAAAAAGTTACTGCTCAGCCGTTAGAGCGTGAACAACTAGAACAAATGGCGCAACAATTGCAGGACTTTATGGGCGAAATGAACCGTAGTTTGCAATTTAAGGTTGATGAAGATTCAGGTCGTGATGTAATTAAAGTACTCGATAAAGACAGCGGCGAAGTTATCAAGCAGTATCCTTCTGAAGAAGTATTAAGTTTGGTTTCTAAATTGTCTGAATCGGCAGGTATTTTAATTGACCAAACAGTTTAATCGGTAGTTTGCATTACTAATATTGAGTTAGTTTATTTTTGAGTGTTTAAAGGGGTAAGGTATGTCTATTACGTTTAATGGTTTAGGCTCAGGGTTAGCGGTAGCAGATATTGTTGATGCACTAGTTAATGCTGAACAAGCCCCTGCTGAAGCTCGTTTAAATACTACAGAAGGTAAATTAACAACGGATATTTCAGCTGTTGGTGCATTAAAGTCTGCGCTTGAAAAAGTACAAACATCAATGGAAGCACTGGGTGATAGTGATAACTATCAAAAACGAACTGCATCGGGTAATGATGATTTTATATCAATTAGTTCGGATAAAGACGCTCAGCCTGGTAGTTACAATATAAAAGTAGATGCATTAGCACAAGCTCATAAATTATCTTCCCCCGCATTTGCCGCTGATGAGGCAATTGGAGCTGGCGTAATTACAATCGGTTCTGGTGCAAATAGCTTCTCTACTGTTTTATCGGCTACAAATACATTAGAAGATTTACGCGACCAGATTAACAATGGCCCTTTTACTGGCAGCGATAGTAATGATTCGGTTGTCGCCACTATAATAACTAGTGATACTGGTCAGCATTTAGTACTTACAAGTAAAGAAACTGGCGAAGATAACGCAATTACAATAACCGTACAAGACGATGACGGTAATAATACTGATACAGGTGGCCTATCTCGATTAGCTTATGATGTATCAGACGCAGACCCAGCTAATCATACAACTAACCTAACGCAAGTTAATGCTGCTCAAAATGCACAAATAACGATTGATGGCACGTTAACTGTATCAAGCAACACTAATGAATTTAGTAACGTGATTGATGGCGTGGATATAACAGCTAAAAAACCGCATGATACCGATGATGACATAAGCGACATATCAATTACCGAAAATAATAATAATATTAAAACAGGTTTAAATAACTTTATTACAAGTTATAACGAACTGTTAGAGCTCAGCAATAACTTGGGTGCGTCAAGTGAAGCTGGCGCAGGCGTTATGGCTGGTGATTCACTACTTCGTGGCGTTATGTCAAAGCTTCGTAGTGAAATCACTGAATCAGTTGATTTGGGTGATGGCAACTCACTATCGCTTTCGCAGTTAGGTGTAGAAACAGACCGCTACGGTGTTTTAACGCTAAATACAGAAACACTCAATGAAAAAATAGCAAGCGATGTAGATTTAGTGCAGCAGTTTTTTGTAGGTGACGATGATGATGGCTTCGCACAATCGTTTGACGAAAAATTAAGCTTTTACACCGATTCCGACGGTATTATTCAAAACCGTATAGACAGCAAAACAAACCAACTAGACGATTTAGATGACCAGCGCTTGAGTCTTGCCAGTAAAATGGAGTCGCTATCGTCAAGGTTGTATGCTCAATATAATGCGATGGATTTATTAGTGGCAAGCCTTAATAACACCAGTACATATGTTCAAGCTCAGCTGGAAAATATGCCTGGGGTTGTACGAGATAACTCTTAATATATAAATAGCATATAGTTTTAATAGCTAAACCAAAAACATAAAAAAACCGTTATTTATAACGGTTTTTTTATGTTTACTGCTTGAGGTGAATTTTATTTGGCTGCTCTATATGCCTTAATTGCCTTGCCAGATTTTTTTTGTTTAATAATGGCTTTAGATGACTCGTTTTTAGCGCTATTTGCTTTAACTAAAATAGTATTTATACGAAGCTGAATTAATTCTAATTGCTCTGCGCTTGGGCCTTCACTGTTTTCGCACCATTGTTTTAGTTTAGTGTTTAAAGTATCTAAAAAAGGCGGAGCTTCATCTGCATTATTATCATTTACTAATACTTCAATGTTACTAAGCAGTGTTTGTATTTGCTCTGCATGGCTTGTTAATTGCTGCGAAGATGTTGGCGAGTCCATAATTTAAATTAAACCGCAGGGCTGCGTTGATCTAGCGGAATGTTATTCCAACCTTCTTTAATTTCTTTAACAATACTTGATACTTCAGTAATTGCTTCAATATCGTTGTGTAAGTTAGCTTGAGTTAAACGGCGTTGGCAGTAATCGTAAAGTGCCAATAAATTGTTAGAAATACTAGGGTCTTGCTCTACTTCTAAATTAAGTGCATCTTGCAGAGCACCAAGCAATAAAATGCAAGCTGAAATGTTCTCACCTTTTTTAGCTATTTCTTTGCGCTCAATAAACCCTTTTGTAGCTGCTAAACGGCCGATAATATTACTAAATATAAGGTTTATTTGTTCGTAAGGAGTCATTTCGGCAATACTACTAGCACGAACTTGACCGTATTTTTTTACTGAGATGTGAGCCATGGAAAATCCTAAAATTTAAAACAATAAAATTATGTGAAAGCTAATACAAAGCAATATTAATGCCAAGCATTTTCACTTATTTATGTATCGGCATTTGTAACTTCAACTTAAATTTATAATTGAGTTTATTTACTAACAATAGCATTTTTATTGCCGAGTAAATTAATTTTTAGGGCTAAGTTATAGTTAGGTAATAGTTAAGTAATGGCTAAGTAATAACTAAGTTAAAACTATAACCCATACTTAATGATTAACTATTAAGTATGATTGACTTAACTAGCCCGTCTGTTTTTTGGCGTTTATGTCAAAAAACTGCCGCTATCACTTGCATCCATGCTGAACTGGCTTACAATTTAACTAATTATACAAATTAGTGAAAGTACGGCTCGCTAAATATGATCTTGATTTTAGATAATAATAACAACCGCGCAATAGGATTAAATGCTTCACTTGGCTTTATTGGTGAAGCTGCTCAACTATTAAGCGAAGACTGCTTTGAACAAGAATGCAAAAAATATCAGCAGCAAGAATGCATGATTATTTTAGGAGCGTTGCAATCACTTGACCACGAAAGCTTAATTAAACGCTATCCAACATTACCGTTTTTATTAATTGGCGAAACGCTAAAACCACTATTAAGTATAGCTAATGTGGTGGGGCTTATTTGCGAGCCATTTAATCACGAAGTGACAACGCAGTTACTTCACGATTGCCAACAGTATCAGCGCATGTTGCCAAATGAGCATAAGCATACTAAACCACATAAAACTTTTGACGGACTTGTTGGTGAAACAGAGGCCGTAAAAGATGTTCGCTTTTTAATTGAACAAGTGGCAAAAACCGACGCCAATGTTTTAATTTTAGGCGAATCAGGCACAGGTAAAGAAGTGGTTGCCCGTAATGTACACTTGCTTTCAAAGCGTATTAATGGACCGTTTGTGCCTGTTAACTGTGGTGCTATTCCAGCGGAGCTGCTCGAAAGTGAACTATTTGGCCACGAAAAAGGCGCGTTTACTGGTGCTATATCGGCTCGTAAAGGACGGTTTGAACTCGCTCAAGGTGGGACGCTATTTTTAGATGAAATAGGCGATATGCCACTGCAAATGCAAGTTAAGTTGCTGCGAGTATTGCAAGAACGCAGCTACGAACGTGTTGGTGGTACAAAGGCAATCCAAGCTGATGTACGCGTTATTGCGGCCACGCATCGTAATCTTGAAACAATGATTGAAGAGGGTAGTTTTAGGGAAGATTTATATTACCGTTTAAATGTATTCCCTATCGAAAACCCATCGCTGAGTGAACGTGCTGATGATATACCGCTGCTTTTAAAAGAGTTAATGCGCCGTGTTAACGACCAGACTGGTTCTACCGCTAAGTTTACAGAGCGCGCAGTTGAGAGCTTAAAAGAACATGCTTGGCCTGGTAATATTCGTGAGCTTGCTAATTTGGTGGAGCGTATGGTTATTATGTTCCCTGACAAAGTGGTCGATATTCCTGATTTACCTAACAAATATCGTTACATTGAAGTTGAAGCCTACGAGCCAGAATACCCTGAAGAGTTAATGGAAAAAGACGCCTTTAACGATATATTTAGCACAGGCTTTAGTGATTACGAAAGTGAGCCAGACGCTGAGTTTAGCCAAACGGGTAGTGGGCTATTACCTGATGATGGTATTGAACTTAAAGATTATTTAGCCGAACTTGAAATAAGCTTAATTACCCAAGCGTTAGAGCGCTATGATTACGTTGTAGCTCGCGCTGCAGAGATATTAGGGGTTCGCAGAACAACACTCGTTGAGAAAATGAAAAAGTATAATCTTTCAAGAGATTAGAAATACGAAAATGGTGAAATACTTTTCGTTATTTATTATTCATTTGTGATCAATCACTTTACGGGCTTTGCCCGTCACGCAAGCAAGCTTCGCGTCTACAAGATAAACACAAACTTAAACCTTGGCGGTAGACGCTGAGCTTGCTCGCGTGAAAAGCGTAGCTTTTAATCATTTAATTAAAACGTTATTTCACAAAGAGAAAAAACGAGGGTAAATGAGAAGCCATAGTCAACCTACGCGTTACTTCTCTAAAGCACAGCGTCTCTTAACCTCTTTGTGAACAAATTACTTTTATGGCTTTTAATCACTTACTACTAAAAGCCTCAATAACTTCTTCTTTTCTAAAACAATCATTACTGTGATCGTTAACCATACCGCAGGCCTGCATATGAGCGTAAACCGTTGTAGGGCCTAAAAACTTAAAACCCCGTTTTTTTAAGTCTTTAGCAAATGCGGTTGATCCCTCTGTAATTGCTGGGTAGTCCTCAGCGTTATTTAAATTACTTATAATCGGCTTATTACCCACAAACTGCCATTGGTAGTTACTAAAACTTCCAAATTCTTTTTGGATTTCTATAAAGCGCTTTGCGTTGTTAACAGTTGCCGAAATTTTTAAGCGATTGCGCACAATCCCCTCATCAAGCATTAGTCTCTCAACGTCATCTTGTGTGAATTGGGCTACCTTTTTTACATCAAAATTAGCAAATGCTTTTTTATAACCGCTGCGCTTTTTTAAAATTGTGTACCAGCTTAAGCCGGCTTGCGCTGATTCTAGCGTGATAAATTCAAACAGCTTTGTATCATCATAAAGAGGCACGCCCCATTCTTCATCATGGTAAATAACGTAGTCGGGTTTAGTGGTGTCGAGCCACGGGCAACGGCACTTTATTTGCTCACTCATTATTATTCCTTTTTGTGTGCGTCATTTTTATGTCGCTCAAATTATTGATGTAACTTAATGATAAGTATGTAAATAAATTTTGGTATAAATCGTGCATTTAGACATATATCTACATCAATTCGAGATTTGATTATGGCCCTTGCTAGCGTGCTTAAACCACAGTTTTTTTCTGCAAATCAGTATAACCCATGTTTACTTCAAGAGGAGTACATTGGTGAATTAAGCGATCTGCGCAAGCAAGCAAGTTGGCTTTCGCATTTGGTTGATACCATGCCAGCAGGCGTGGTTGTACTTGATGGCAAAGGGTTGATTGCAAAAGCGAATCAAATAGCGATTGATATGCTTGGCGAGCCACTTGAAGGCGAACGCTGGTTTAATGTTATTCAGCGCTCTTTTAGGCCGCATCAAGATGATGGCCACGAAGTGTCTTTAAAAGACGGGCGCCTAATAAAGCTTGATATTACCGCTTTAGCACCAGAGCCTGGGCAACTTATTTTAATGACGGATTTAACCGAAACTCGCCGTTTACAAAAACGTGTTGCACATATGCAGCGATTAAGCGCGCTGGGTAAAATGGTTGCGTCACTGGCGCATCAAGTCCGTACACCGCTCTCAGCCGCTATGCTTTACGCCGCTAATTTAGGATCAAAGCGCTTACCCGAAGCATCTCGCGATAACTTTCAAACAAAGTTAATGTCGCGTTTAAAAGATTTAGAAACTCAAGTAAACGACATGCTGTTATTTGCTAAAAGTGGCGATCAGCAAGTTGTTGAGCAAGTTTCAATGCAGCAGCTTTTAACAGAAGTTAAAGCGGGCGCTGATGCGATGGTCGCACTTAATGAAAGTGAGCTGGATGTAAGCTTACCAGAGCCAGATATACAAATAGTCGGTAATAAAACGGCATTGGCCAGTGCTATTCAAAATCTTGTGCACAATAGTATTCAAGTTATTGGCGGCGGTGCAAAAGTAAAAATTAGCGCACAAAGAGATTTAAAAGATTTAGATATGGTTCGTATTAGTGTGAGCGACAATGGCCCAGGTGTTGATTTAAGCCAAAGCGATAAAATTTTTGAACCATTTTTTACTACAAAAAGTCAGGGCACAGGTTTAGGGCTTGCTGTAGTGAGTTCGGTGGCTAGTGCGCACCAAGGTCGTGTTGATGTGACCAATAATACGCAGGGTGGTGCCTGCTTTAGTTTGTTACTGCCTATTAAGGCAACATCTAAATTAGAGGGGTCATTATGAGTAACACTATTTTAGTTGTCGAAGATGACGCAGGGCTTCGTGAAGCCTTAATAGATACCCTTGAAATGTCGGGTATTGAATGTGTTGCAGCTAACAGTGCTGAGCAAGCAATGTTACTGCTTAAAAAAGATCAATTTTCGCTTGTTGTAAGCGACGTGCAAATGGGCGCAATGAGTGGACTTGATTTACTACGCAGTATTAAATTAAACCACCCTGATTTACCTGTATTGATGATGACGGCGTACGCCACAATTGACGATGCGGTAGAAGCCATGCGCCTAGGTGCAATTGACTACATGGCTAAACCATTTGCACCTGAAGTGCTGTTAAATATGGTGAGCCGTTATTTGCCTGAAAAAGCAAAAGAAACCGACGGACCTATTGTTGCCGACCCAACTAGTATTCAATTATTGGAGCTTGCGAGTAAAGTAGCACGCTCTGATGCAAGTGTAATGGTACTTGGCCCAAGTGGTTCAGGTAAGGAAGTACTCGCTCGTTATATTCATGATAAGTCGAGTCGTTGTAATGAGCCTTTTGTAGCGATTAACTGCGCGGCTATTCCTGAAAACATGCTCGAAGCCACTTTATTTGGTTACGAAAAAGGGGCTTTTACGGGCGCGATTCAAGCATGTCCGGGTAAGTTTGAGCAAGCACAGGGCGGCACTATTTTACTTGATGAAATTACTGAGATGGACTTAGGGCTACAAGCTAAGCTGTTACGCGTACTGCAAGAGCGTGAAGTTGAGCGTTTAGGGGGTCGTAAAACAATTCAGCTCGATGTACGTATTTTGGCAACCAGTAATCGTGATTTAAAAGAAGCTGTGTCTGAAAATCAGTTTAGAGAAGATTTATATTATAGGCTTAATGTTTTTCCACTAATGTGGCGTCCATTGTGCCAACGCCCTGGCGATATTATTGTATTGGCTAAGCATTTAATTGAGCGCCATATAAGTAAAAGCAAAGAGCCTATGGCGTATTTAGATAAAGCTGCCGAGCAAAAGTTACTGGCTCACGCGTGGCCTGGTAATGTGCGCGAGCTTGATAACGTTATACAGCGTGCACTTATATTGCGCACGGGTAACACAATAAACGAGCATGCTATTTTTATCGAAAACTTAGTATCTAATAACTTTGTTATGGAGCCATCATTGGCACCAGCGCAAACAGTATCGCCAACAGAATTAGCTCACGCAGATAAAGGCGTTGACAAAAGCACACTAAGCTCTGCATATTATGATGAAAAATCGCATGCCGAGGATGAGCCCAAACAAGGTTTACTTGCGGCGGATACCGGTAGCTATAAAGATGAGCTTAAAGACAAAGAGCATCGCATTATTTTAGAAACCCTTGCACGTTGCCAAGGCAAGCGTAAAGACGTTGCCGAAACGTTGGGCATAAGCCCACGAACTTTACGTTATAAACTAGCGCAAATGCGCGATTTAGGTATTTCACTTCCTGCATAACCTCCTATAAACCCTAAGTTTGCGCTACGAACTTAGGGTTGTCAAAACTCTGACTAACACAAATCAAAGTTAACCTATTGTATTTTAATGATTAATTATTTGGCATGCTTTGTGCTTTATTACTTGTAAGAGTTCACTGCGTGTCAGAGATAAATTATGAAAATTCAAAACAGTGCTGTATTTCAAGAAATGCAATCAATGGCTTTAGAAGCCGGCCGTAATAATCAAATAAATAAATTGCCGACTCAAGTTCAGCCTACTTCTACTTCCCAGTTTGGCGACATGCTAAGTGATGCACTAAATACAGTGCACGGTTTACAGCAAGATGCAGGTCAAAAAGTAAAAGCGGTTGAAATGGGTGATCGAAGTGTATCGCTTGCTGAGGCGATGATTGCTTCTCAAAAATCGTCAGTTGCTTTTGAGGCTACAGTACAGGTTCGTAATAAACTTGTTGAAGCTTATAAAGAAATCATGAACATGCCTGTTTAATTAGGTAGTGGAGAATTATTGTGGCGCAATCTAACCAATCTACAGACCTAGCACTTGCTGGTGGCGGTATTGACCAAAGTGGTGGTGATGATCAACAAGAACAAAAGTCAGGCTACTTAAGTGCTTTAAATGGTGTTGATGTATTGCGCCAAGTAACATTGGTTATAGCATTGGCTATTTGTTTAGCTATCGCGATTTTCATTATTATTTGGGCTCGTCAGCCAGATATGCGCCCATTGGGCAAAATGCAAACTGAAGAGCTGATTCAAACCCTAGACTTTTTAGATGCGCAACAAATTGAATATCAACTCGATGGCAATGTTGTATCGGTTGATGAAAGCGAATACCAAAATATTAAATTGTTAATGACCCGCGAAGGGTTAGAGCAAGGGCCAGCGTCGGGCTCTGATATAATTATGCAAGATATGGGCTTTGGTGTAAGCCAACGCTTAGAGCGCGAACGCCTAAAACATGGTCGAGAACAGCAGTTAGCACGCACCATTGAAGAACTTAACAACATTACTCGCGCTAAAGTATTGTTAGCTATTCCTAAAGAAAACGTATTTGCCCGCAGAGAGAAAAAACCATCAGCTACCGTTGTATTAACACTTAAACGTGGGCGCTCACTTGACCGTGAAGAAGTAGATTCTGTTGTTGATATGATTGCCTCGGCAGTACAGGGTTTAGAGCCTATGCGAGTTACTGTTACCGATCAAAATGGTCGATTACTAAATTCAGGTTCGCAAAGCTCATTAGCAGCACGCTCTCGTAAAGAATACGACTTAGAACGTAAGCGCGAACAAGAGTACCTTGAAAAAATAGACAGTATTTTAATACCGGTTGTAGGGCTTGCAAACTATACAGCCCAAGTTGATTTGAGCATGGACTTTAGCTCGATTGAGGAAACTCAAAAGCGTTATAACCCAGACCTACCAGCGGTTAGAAGCGAAACCACATTTGAAGAAAATAACATTGGCGGCCTAGCTGTTGGTATTCCAGGTGCGCTTACAAACCAGCCACCGTTAAATTCGAACATTCCTGAGGTTGCAGGGCAAGGTGGTGCAGGCACAGCTACATCACCAACACGCAGCCACAAAGAAGCCACGCGTAATTATGAACTCGACACTACAATTTCTCATAAGCGCCAGCAAAGTGGTGTAATACGTAGAATAAGCGTATCAGTTGCTGTTGACTACATTGCTAAAGTGGGAGAAAACGGCGAAACAACCATGACTCCACGTTCGGTAGAGGCATTGTCAAATATTCGTCGCTTACTGCAAGGTGGTGTAGGTTTTGATATGCAACGTGGTGATGCACTTGAAGTCGTAACAGTGCCGTTTGTACGTGAAGAAACAAATTTAGCAATAGAAGTGCCACTGTGGGAACAAGACTGGTTTATGAAAATAGCCCGCCTTGTATTAGGCGCCTTAGTTATCATTGTATTGATAATGGCAGTAGTAAAACCAATGCTTAAACGCTTAATTTACCCAGACGATACACTAGAAGAATACGACGAAGATGCATTAAGTTCAGGCGTAGATATTGGCGACAACACGCTTGATATGCTAAATAAAGACTTTGATTCTGCTTCGGTTGGTTTCTCAAGTGATGGTACACTGCAGTTACCGGATTTACATGGCGACGAAGATTTACTCAAAGCAATTCGTGCCCTTGTAGCTAACGAACCAGAACTATCATCACAAGTAGTCAAAGCGTGGTTAACAGAAGATGACTGATCAAGAACAAAAACAACTCCCGCCAGCCTTTGATGTTGATAAGCTAGATGGGGTAGATAAAGCCGCTATATTACTTTTGAGTTTATCAGAAGAAGATGCCGCGCAAATCCTTAAACACTTAGAACCTAAACAGGTGCAAAAAGTGGGTATGGCGATGGCTGGGTTACAGGACTTATCACAGGCTAAGATTAGCGCTGTACACAACTTGTTTATAGAACAAATTCAAAGCTTTAGTACCATTGGTTTTCAGTCAGAAGACTTTATTAAAAAAGCGCTTACAGCAGCACTTGGTGAAGATAAAGCCGCTAGCCTTATTGACCAAATTGTTATGGGCTCAGGCGCTAAAGGCTTGGATTCATTAAAATGGATGGACTCTAAGCAGGTAGCAAACATTATTCGTAATGAGCATCCACAAATTCAAACCATTGTATTATCGTACTTAGAGCCCGAGCAGTCTGCTGAGATTATTGCTCAGTTCCCTGAAAAAGTGCGCTTAGATTTAACCATGCGTATTGCAAACCTTGAAGAAGTTCAGCCAGCAGCACTGCAAGAGCTAAACGAAATCATGGAAAAACAATTTGCCGGCCAAGCAGGTGCACAAGCCGCTAAAATGGGGGGCTTAAAAGCTGCTGCAGATATTATGAACTACCTAGATACCAATGTAGAAGGGCAGTTAATGGACTCTATTCGTGAACATGACGAAGAGATGTCGCAGCAAATTCAAGACTTAATGTTTGTGTTTGAAAACTTAATGGATGTTGAAGACCGTGGTATTCAAGCAATCCTACGAGAAGTACAACAAGACGTATTAATGAAAGCAATTAAGGGCACCGACGATGCGCTTAAAGACAAAATACTGGGCAATATGTCTAAACGTGCAGCCGAAATGCTTGCTGATGATTTAGAAGCTATGGCACCGGTACGTATAAGCGAAGTAGAGGCGGCGCAAAAAGAGATTTTATCAACAGCGCGTCGTTTATCTGACTCAGGTGAAATTCAGCTGGGCGGCGGCGGTGGCGAGGAGTTCTTGTAAACCATGAGCAAACTCAAAGGACGCACACTTCGGGCTGATGAAGCAGATGAATTATTAAAAAACTGGGCTATTCCAGATGTAGCACCAGATGAGAGCAGCTTTGGCAATCGCTCTACGGCTTACGGCACACCGCTTAGTGAGTTGTACAAAAAAGAATTAGCCGAAGAAATGCCTATTGATGAACCACAAGAACCAGAACTCCCTGCGCTTACGATGGTTGAGCTTGAACGCATTAGACAAGACGCGTACGAAGAAGGCCTTAAACAAGGTCATGAGCAAGGCTACATAGACGGCTTTGAAAAAGGTGTTGGCGAAGGTAAAGAAGCAGGCTACAAAGAAGGCTTAGAACAAGGTAAAACACAAGGCCTTGAAGATGTAAAACCATTAATTGAAGAGCAGTTAACAAGTTTAAAAGCCATTTTAGAGGGGCTAACTGCACCGCTAGATAAAGTGGACGAACAAGCTGAAAAGCAATTAGTACAACTTGCTAGCATGTTAGCTGAAGCTGTTATTTATCAAGAAGTAAAAACATCGCCTGATGTAATTTTACATACGTTAAAGCAAAGTATTGATTCACTTAATGCGGAGCAAGAAAAAGTACGAATCCATTTAAACCCCGAAGACTTAGAACTCATAAAAGAGAGCTACGGCGAACAAACCATTATTGATAATAACTGGCAATTAATGGCAGAGCCCACTCTTGAGCGCGGTGGCTGTGAAGTTAAAACAGCGCAATCGTCACTCGACATGACCCTTAAAACACGTGTCAAAGAAACGTTGGATAGTTTTTTGCATAATAGTGGTATCTAACTATTTTATTGGCGTGTTATGTCAACTCAACGTGCACCTTTAAGCGAACGCTTATCTCAATATCAACAACATATTAAAACCCCGGCGCCTGCTGTGGCAGGTATTTTAACGCGTGTTGTTGGCCTTACCCTTGAGGCTAGAGGTTTACGTGCACCCGTTGGTAGCCAATGTAAAATAGAAACTATGAACGGCTTTGTAGACGCCGAAATAGTCGGTTTTAACGATCAAACTTTGTACTTAATGCCTAACGACCACATCTCTGGTGTATTACCTGGTGCGCGTGTTATTCCTCAAGTAAATAATTTAGGTTTACCTGTAGGGATGAGTTTATTAGGCCGCGTGGTGGATGGTTTAGGGCGACCGCTAGATGGCTTGGGTAAAATTAATGCTGAGCATCATTTAAAGTTTGCGCAAAATACTATAAACCCGCTTTCAAGAAGACCAATCACTAAGCCTATGGATGTAGGTGTGCGTGCTATTAACTCGGTTATCACAGTAGGGCAAGGCCAGCGTATGGGCTTGTTTGCAGGCTCTGGTGTGGGTAAATCAGTACTTCTCGGTATGATGACCCGAGGTAGCGAAGCTGATGTCATTGTGGTTGGCTTAGTGGGGGAGCGTGGCCGCGAAGTAAAAGAATTTATTGAAGAAATACTCGGTGTAGAAGGGCGCAAACGTTCAGTTGTTGTCGCAGCGCCTGCTGATTCATCACCACTTATGCGTTTAAAAGGCTGTGAGAGCGCCGTAACTATTGCAGAGTATTTTAGAGATCAGGGTTTAAACGTATTATTGTTACTCGATTCGGTAACGCGTTATGCAATGGCACAACGTGAAATTGCACTTGCTGTTGGCGAGCCGCCCGCTACAAAGGGTTATCCGCCTTCGGTGTTTGCTAAATTACCTGCGCTGGTGGAGCGTGCTGGTAATGGCGGTGAAGGGCAAGGTTCAATTACTGGCTTTTTTACGGTGTTGAGTGAAGGCGATGATATGCAAGACCCTATTGCTGATGCAGCGCGAGCTATATTAGATGGCCACATTGTACTATCGCGTGATTTAGCTGACAGTGGGCACTATCCCGCTATAGATATTGAAAAGTCGATTTCGCGTGTTATGCCTCAAGTTGTTTCTGAGCCGCATATGCAACAAGCCCGAGTGCTTAAACAAGTGTATTCAATGTATCAACAAAACAAAGACATGATTACTTTAGGCGCTTATCAAAAAGGGACCGATCAAATGCTCGACCAAGCTATAAATATGATGCCAAGAGTAAAT
Source organism: Pseudoalteromonas sp. NZS71 (assembly GCF_015864715.1). NCBI lineage: Bacteria > Pseudomonadati > Pseudomonadota > Gammaproteobacteria > Alteromonadales > Pseudoalteromonadaceae > Pseudoalteromonas > Pseudoalteromonas sp. NZS71. The sequence goes on from NZ_JADYWS010000002.1 coordinate 194,635, forward strand.
GCATTTTTACAACAAGGTATGCGAGATGTCATTAGTTACGATGATGGTCTGCAAGGTCTTGCTCAGTTACTAGGACAAGCATAATGGCTAAAAACAAACTCGATTTATTGCTCAAAATTGAAAATGATAAAGAAGAAAATTTGCGCATGAGTTACTTACAAGCTAATCAAAACTTGCAATCGAATCAACAAAAGCTACAAGGTTTAAACAATTTTAGACTTGAATACTCTCAGCAGTTACACCTAAAAGGTAAGTCGGGTTTATCTAGTGCAGGGTTTGGTCAGTACCATGCTTTTATAGCTAAAATTGAAGAAGCAATTCGCCAACAAGCAAGTACCGTAAATACCGCTAAGCAAGTTGTTACTCAACGTAAAACTCTATGGCTTAAGCAGCAAATTAAAGCTAAAGCAGTTGCCAAACTAATCGAAAATCAAAAACTCAAAGCAAATGCGTTAATGGCTAAAAATGAGCAAAAAATGTTAGATGAATTTTCAGCTAATCAGTTTTTTCAACGTCGTAAAGCTTTGTAATTCAGGCACGTTAATTGCTTTGTTACTTAGTGGAATTCAACTTTTGGCGGTATGCGGTGGCATATTGCCGTAATGGTATTAGGTGATTTATGGCGATGAATAACATTTCGTTTTTAGTTTCTTCTGAAAAAGATTCACTGTTAGCTTTTAAAGACAATAGCTTAGCTAATGGCGAAGAAAATTTAGGCGATGAATTTTTAAGTCAGCTAAACGAAGCGCATAACTCTATGGAGCCATTGCTTAAAGGCAATAAAAATCCCGATGCCGAAAATTCGATTGCCATACCTAAGCATAAACAGCCAGAAGAAAATGAAAATCTGAGCATAAAGCTAGATGAAATAACAACAGATGAAGTTACTTTTGTGTCTGTTGAGATGCTTGATCAAATTAATTCAGCACAAGCAATGAGCACTTCGGTCAATAAGCCGTTCGATGCAACTAACAGTTTAGAATCAGAAAATGCAGAGCTAGAAGCTACACAAGCAGAGAATACCGAAATAGAAAACACAGAAATAGAGAATTCAGAATTACAAAGCACACCAATAATTTCATCCACTAATACAAGTGATGAAGTATCGGCTAAAGAAGCGAATACAGCCAGTGTAGTGCAAAATCCAATTGCCACTAATGTAGGCTCTAAAACGGCTAAATTAACTGATTCAAAAAGCGATAACTTTAGCTCACCATCTTTGAATTCATTACCATTAAATGAAGGCAAGCATCGTAAAAGTGGTGTTGCTGAAGCTATTGAAGGGCCATTAAATTCTATAAATAAAAAGCCCGATGACAGCATTGGCCCTATATTAGAAAAACCTGAAGTTGCATCAATGAGTTTTAAAGAGCAGCTAGGACAAAATAAGTCTGCTGATGAAAATAATATAGTTTTGCCAACACTCACCGACAAAGCGGGCGTTACTCAGTCTTCTTTAGTCGCAACTGAAGCAGATAATAATGCAGCAATAGATACGTTAATGACTAAAGATGCGAGCTTAATTAAAGCTAATGATGTTATTGCTAGTTTAACGCCTGAGCAGCGCTCACAACTTAACGCGCAAGTTAAAGTATTAGAAAATACTGATTCAACAAGTAACGCAACTAGTAGCACTTCAAATCTTAAGCAAATGCTTGCGCAATTTATTACTGATAACGAAAAAACGCAGAGCACGAGCACAAAACACTCTTTTAGCGCAGAAATCAATTCACTTAATACAACTGAAAAACAAAGCTTATTAACGCAATTAAACGCTTATATTAAAGCAGAGCAGCCTAAAGGCGAGCAATTGGCAGTGCTTAAGCAAACAGTTAATGAATTAAAAGCTTCAATTGAAATAGGACTTGCCGATACCGCTAAGACAGACTCAAAAACGTTTGTAGCGTCAGAGACTCCTAACACAGTATATAATCCACAAAAGTTAAGCTTAAAGACATCAACAAACGAAGGGGCTGATTTAAATAAAGCCGTAACAAACTCAACTAAGCGTGATGATTTATTAAAATCACTTGAAGAATTACAAAAAGATGGCCTTAAAAAAATAACTGCAGAACAAACTCCTGTACGCGTGGCACAAATATTTACGCAAATTACAGCTGCTTTAAATACTCAGCAAGTGAGCACATTAAGCCAATACGACTCATTAAGTTATGAGCAGAGCTTACTTGATACCCAAATAATACAAACTCAACAATTACAAAGTACATCGCAAGTTAAGCAAGTAAGTATTGATCCTGGTGTAATGCAGGCAATTAATATTGTTAAAAGTGATGCAGCTAAATTACTGCAAGAGCGCGTTAGCTCAATGCTGAGCATTAATAACAAAGAAGCAGAAATTCGCCTAGATCCTCCCGAAATGGGCAGTATGCAAATACGTATTCGTAGCGATGCAGAACAAGCACATATAAACTTTGTAGTACAAAACCAGCAAGCCAAAGAAGCACTTGAACAATCAATGCCGCGCTTACGTGAAATGTTAGCGCAACAAGGATTAGAGCTTGGTGAAAGTACTATTTCTTATGGGCAATCAGGTGGTGAAACTGCTGAGCAAAGTGAGAGTGGAACCCAAGGTAATTTAGCTAATAATAAGTCAGTTAATGATGAAAACGACGAGCAAGCAAATAACACTGCACAAAGTTCTCGACAACAAACTTCATCATCAATAGATTACTATGCCTAAGTGCTGCTATTATAATAACTAAAACAAGCAAGTACCTTTGCGATTAAAGGAATCATGATGGCTGAAGAAACAAGTTTAGAAATTGAAGAAACCGGTAAAAGCAAAAAGAAACTAATAATAATCATAGTAGCTGTACTACTTATTGTAGGCGGTGCTGCAGGTTACTTTTTTATGTCGGGTTCGGATGCGCCAGTTGAAACCTTAGATGAAGAGACTGCGATGTCAGCAGATGCACCCTCTGCTGCAGTTGGTGATTCAGCTGAAATAGGCAGTGCTTTATATGTGTCAATGCCACGCCCATTTGTATTTAACGTTCCCGGTTCAAGTCGCGACAGAATTGTGCAAATTAAAGTACAGTTACTAGTACGTGGCGAAGTAAATGAAGAAACAGCCAAAAAACACATTCCACTAATAGAAGGGACGCTATTAAGTGTGTTTTCTACTACAACAGCTGATGAGTTAAGTACGAGCTCTGGTAAAGAAACACTTCGTTTTTCTGCACTTGAAAAGGTACAAAAAGCTTTAATGGATGTTGAAGGCAGCAAAGTAATTGAGCGGGTATTGTTTACCGGCTTTGTGATGCAATAAGGGGTTAGCGTGAGCGATTTATTATCCCAAGACGAAATTGATGCGCTATTACATGGCGTTGATGACGTTGAAGAGGAAGATATACACGACGGTGAAGATGGCGGAGGAGGTACGCTTCAGTACGATTTTTCTTCGCAAGATCGGATCGTACGTGGTCGTATGCCGACGCTGGAAATTGTTAATGAACGCTTTGCTCGTCATATGCGAATTAGCCTATTTAACATGATGCGCCGCACCGCAGAGGTGTCTATTAACGGCGTGCAAATGATTAAGTTTGGCGAGTATATTCATACTTTATTTGTTCCAACCAGCTTAAATATGGTGCGTTTTAGACCTTTAAAAGGCACTGGCCTGATTACCATGGAAGCACGACTTGTGTTTATTTTGGTAGATAACTTTTTTGGTGGTGACGGGCGTTATCATGCAAAAATAGAAGGCCGAGAATTTACGCCTACAGAACGTCGTATTGTGCAAATGCTCCTTAAGATCATCTTTGAAGATTATAAAGAAGCATGGGCACCGGTTATGGATGTATCGTTTGAATACCTCGATTCTGAAGTAAACCCAGCTATGGCTAATATTGTAAGCCCAACTGAGGTTGTGGTTATTAGTTCTTTCCATATTGAGCTCGATGGTGGCGGTGGCGATTTTCATATTGCTTTACCTTACTCTATGCTTGAGCCAATTCGAGAGCTGTTAGATGCGGGTGTTCAGTCTGATACTGAAGATACTGATTTACGTTGGAGCAAAGCGCTTCGCGATGAAATAATGGATGTAGAGGTTGAAATATCAACTCAGTTACTTGAAGTTGATTTAACCTTAAAACAAATTATGGAACTCAAAGCCGGTGATATTATTCCGGTTGAAATGCCTGAGCATATAACCGTGTTTGTTGAAGAACTACCTACATTTAGAGCCAAAATGGGTCGCTCTCGCGATAATGTTGCGCTTCAAATTAGTGAAAAAATTAAACGACCTGATTCAGTTAAATCTGAGCTGCATGTATTTACCAAAGGCGGCAAGAAAATTGACTCAGATGCAGAATTAGCAGAACTAGAAGATGATTTACACCTCTCTGACGGTGTAGACTTAGACTGGTAATTGATTAAAAGGTTAAAAGTATGAGCGATGATCAAGACACAATGGATGAATGGGCAGCAGCATTAGCAGAAGCCGAAGCTCCAGATGATAGTAGCGAAGCACATGTTGCAGAGCTTGATGAGTTAAGTGATTCAAAACACGAAATGAGTGGCGATGAAAAACGAAAACTCGACACTATTTTAGATATCCCCGTTACTATTTCAATGGAAGTAGGACGCTCTAAAATTAATATTCGTAACTTATTGCAACTTAACCAAGGCTCTGTTGTTGAGCTTGACCGTGTTGCGGGCGAGCCGCTAGACGTGCTAGTTAATGGTACTTTGATAGCCCATGGTGAAGTAGTTGTAGTAAACGACAAGTTTGGTATTCGCTTAACTGACGTGATAAGCCAAGTAGAGCGGATCAAAAAACTACGATGAGCTTATTAGTTGCTTTAACGAGTTCCGTTTTTTCAAAAGCAGATGTGGCAACACCAACTGGGGATATACTCTCTATGGTGCTGTCGCTTGTAATGGTGCTAGTACTAATTATTGTGCTGGCATTTTTTGTTAAAAAGCTTAATCCAAATTTAGCAAACAGCGATGAATTTAAAGTAGTCAGAAGTCTACCTTTGGGTTCTCGCGAGCGTTTAATGGTTGTTGAGATAGATAATGCTCAGCATTTACTTGGTGTAACTCCCCACAGTATTAATTACTTACACAAGTTAGAAACCCCATTAAGTGAAAAAGAACTACCTGAACTCGCTAAACGATTTGGTAAACTTTTAAACCCGCAATCAAACCAAAATAAAAAGAATTAAACCTATGACAAAGTGGCTGCTTATTATTTTTGCCATGGTGTTTGTACCAAGTGTAAGCGCAGAAGGAATTGATGCGCTTACTATTACAACAAACGCTGATGGCACACAGGATTACTCAGTAACGTTACAAGTTTTAGCAATTATGACGGCGCTGAGTTTTATACCGGCTGCCATAATTATGATGACCTCCTTTACACGAATAATTGTTGTACTCGCCATTTTGCGCCAAGCAATTGGTTTGCAGCAAACACCGTCAAACCAAGTGTTATTAGGGATGTCGCTTTTTCTAAGTATTTTTATAATGTCGCCTATTTATCAGCAGGTAAACGAGCGAGCTATAGAACCTTACTTAAATGAGCAGGTTACTTCAGTACAGGCTTTAGAGCTGGCTAAAGAGCCAATGAAAGCATTTATGCTTTCGCAAGTGCGTTTAAAAGATTTAGAAACGTTTGCTAAAATTGCCGGTTACGATCAGCTAGATTCGCCACAAGATACACCGTTAATAGTGCTTATACCCGCCTTTGTAACCAGCGAATTGCAAACCGCATTTATAATAGGGTTTATGTTTTTTATCCCATTTTTAATTGTTGATTTAGTGGTCGCCTCGGTATTAATGGCGATGGGTATGATGATGCTTTCACCCATGATTGTGTCCTTACCGTTTAAAATTATGTTATTTGTACTTGTAGACGGCTGGAGCTTAGTGATGGGGACTCTAGCCAAAAGCTTTGGTTTAGGGACTTAGTATGCAAAGCATTAACATGACCCAACAATAGGAGTACAACATGGAACCGGAAATTTTTGTTGATATCCTAAGTGACGCTCTTTTTTTAGTTATTAAGCTGGTGTCTGCAATTGTAGTCCCAGGCTTAATTATTGGTTTAGTTGTAGCTGTGTTTCAGGCCGCAACGTCTATCAATGAACAAACATTGAGCTTTTTACCTCGTTTATTAATTACCATTAGTGCGCTTATTGTGGGTGGGCATTGGCTTACTCAAGAACTAATGGACTTTTTTACTCGCCTAGTATTACTTATTCCTGAAATTGCAGGTTAAACGTGGAATACCCCTTTGCTGTCGTTATTCAATGGTTGAGCGATTTTTTGTTGCCGCTGGTACGCATTAGCTCAATGATTATGATTATGGCTGGTTTGGGGGCTAAAAATGTTCCTACACGTATAAAAATGGGTTTATCGGTTGTTGTAACTTTTGTTGTAGTTCCTGTTTTGCCCCCAGCTACATTCACTAATTTATTTTCGTTTGAGATGATTTTAGTCGTTATTCAACAAATGCTGATTGGTGTTGCTATTGGTTTTGCATCTATACTTTTACTAAATACTTTTGTGTTAGCAGGGCAAATACTCGCGATGCAAACCGGTTTAGGTTTTGCTTCGGTTATTGACCCTTCTAATGGCGCGAGTGTGCCTGCTGTGGGCCAGTTTTTCCTTATTTTGGCCACCCTATTATTTTTTGCTTTTAACGGTCATTTAATGATGATTCAAATGGTGGTGCATAGTTTTCAAGTGCTACCCATTGATGGCACATGGTGGTCTGTAGATCATTACTGGGACATAGTGACCTGGGGCGGCTGGATGTTTACTACAGCACTTGTACTTTCACTTGCACCGCTTACCGCGATGCTCGTTATTAATATGTCGTTTGGTATTATGACGCGTGCAGCACCGCAATTAAATATTTTCTCTATTGGTTTTCCGTTTACCTTGGTAGCGGGACTTATTATTATTTGGGCGACACTAGGTAACTTTGTTACTCAGTTTGAGTTTCAATGGTTAAAAATGGTTGAGCTAATGTGTACTTTAGTTGGTTGCTCACCTTAGGGGAAAGTCATGTCTGAAGACTCAGGACAAGAAAAAACAGAAGAACCCACATCCAAAAAGCTTGAAGAATCTAAAAAGAAAGGCCAAATAGCGCGCTCAAAAGAGCTAGGTACCATGTTTGTACTTATTTTTTCGGCTATATCGCTTTTGATGTATGGGCCAGAAATTGGCAAAGGTTTATACAATGTAATGGGCCGAACCCTTAGCTTAAATCGCAACGAAGCCTTTGATACCACTAAAATGTTTGCCGTATGGGGAGAGGTTGCAGACGCTTTAATGTTTCCTATGGCTATGTTTGTATTAATTATAGTTTTGGCTGCATTTATTGGGAATACGTTACTAGGTGGTTTTAATTTTAGCTGGGAAGCCGCTGCACCTAAAGCAAGTAAAATGTCGCCAATGAAAGGCTTTAAACGTATGTTTGGCCCGCAAGCGGCTATTGAGCTTGTAAAGTCACTTTTAAAATTTGGTTTGGTTGCAAGTTTTGCTATATTTTTAATTAATACCTATTTTGATGAAATACTGCATTTAAGTTTAGAAAGTGCACCAGGTAATATTATTCATGCCTTAGAGATTTTAGGCTGGATGTTTTTAGGCCTTTCATGCACTTTAATTATTATTGCGGCTATTGATGCACCATTTCAAAGTTATAACCATAACAAACAACTTAAAATGACAATGCAAGAAATTAAAGATGAGTATAAAAACTCTGAAGGTGACCCACAAATAAAAGCGCGTATTAGGCAAACACAAAGGCAAATGTCGCAAAACCGTATGATGCAAGATGTCCCTGACGCTGATGTTATTGTTACCAACCCAACTCACTACTCTGTAGCATTAAAATACGATACAGAGCGCGCAGGTGCGCCTATAGTACTTGCTAAAGGTATTGATGAAATGGCGATGCAAATTAGAAAAGTAGCAATAGGGAACGAAGTACCTATTTTAGAATCCCCCATGTTGACCCGAGCGCTTTACCATACGGCTGAAGTAGGAGAGCAAATACCTGATCAGCTATTTACTGCTGTAGCGCAAGTTTTAGCGTATGTATTTCAGCTTAAGCGCTTTAATAAAGGGCGCGGTAAACGTCCAACTAAGCTCAATAACAAGCTCCCAATCCCCGACGACTATAAGTATTAAACTGCTAACTTAGTAACTTGGAATAGTTATTGCTAATTCTACGTAGTGTCAATTTTTTGAAATTGTAGAATTATGAGTTTTAAAGCGGTATTACAACAACTTAACAGAGACAAAAAAGACTATGCCAAAGGGGTAGGTACTCCTTTGCTTGTGCTTGCTGCCTTGGGAATGGTGATTTTACCGTTACCGCCATTTTTACTCGATATCCTTTTCTCGTTTAATATTGCCCTCGCATTAGTGGTTTTACTCGTGACTGTTTACACGATGAAGCCGGTTGAGTTTGGTATATTCCCCTCTGTATTACTAATCGCTACGATTATGCGCTTAGCGCTTAATGTTGCCAGCACTCGAGTTGTATTACTTGAAGGTCATAATGGTGGTGATTCTGCCGGCAAGGTAATTGAAGCGTTTGGCTCAGTTGTTATTGGTGGTAACTACGCTGTTGGTTTGGTCGTATTTTTAATCCTGATCATTATTAACTTTGTGGTAATTACTAAAGGTGCTGGGCGTATATCTGAGGTATCTGCACGTTTCACCCTTGATGCAATGCCGGGTAAACAAATGGCAATTGACGCCGATTTAAACGCAGGCTTTATCAGCGCAGAGCAAGCGCGTGACCGCCGTGAGGAAGTAACTCGCGAAGCCGATTTTTACGGCTCAATGGATGGTGCGAGTAAATTTGTAAAAGGCGATGCCATTGCAGGTATTGTTATATTAATCATCAATATTGTTGGTGGTTTATTTGTAGGTATGATTCAGCATAATTTGAGTTTTGGCAACGCAATGGAAGTATATACATTACTTACCATTGGCGATGGCTTAGTTGCTCAACTCCCTTCTTTACTGCTTTCAATTGGTACCGCGATTGTTGTAACACGCCAAAATGAGTCGCTCAATATGGGTGACCAATTTAAGAAACAACTAGGTAACGAAAAATCACTCTTTATTGCTTCAGGTATTTTGATCATCATGGGGTTAGTGCCTGGTATGCCGCATTTTGCTTTTTTAAGTTTAGGTGCGTTACTGGGTTATTTAGCTTACTACACACAGCAAACTAAGTTAAAAGCCGCTGCAGCAGAGGCCGAAGAAGCCGCCAGTGGCGGAAGCGCTGCAACAGGTATTGCCAATAAACAAGAGCAAAAAGAACTTGGTTGGGATGATGTTCAACAGGTTGACGTAATTGGCTTAGAAGTAGGCTATAGATTAATTCCGTTGGTAGATCAATCTCAAGGTGGTGAGCTACTTAATCGTATTAAAGGTGTACGTAAAAAGCTTTCTCAAGAACTTGGTTTTTTAGTACCACCTGTTCATATTCGCGATAATTTAGAGCTTGACCCTAATGCTTACAGAATAACGCTAATGGGTGTTTCAACCGGTGAAAGCGAACTTAAACATGGTGACGAGCTAGCGATTAACCCAGGGCAAGTATTTGGCCCAATTAAAGGGGTTGAAACTAAAGATCCTGCGTTTGGCCTTGATGCAGTATGGATCAAGCCAGATCAAAAAGATGAAGCGCAATCACTAGGTTATACCGTTGTAGATTCAGCCACGGTAGTTGCCACTCATATTAGCCAGTTATTAACTAACAGCGCGGCGTTGCTACTAGGGCATGAAGAAGTCCAAAACCTGCTTGATATGCTCGCTAAAAGCCACCCTCGCTTAGTAGAAGGGCTAGTACCAGATGTGTTGCCATTAACTGCAATTGTAAAAGTACTGCAAAATTTATTGAATGAAGGTGTAGCTATTCGCGATATGCGCTCAATTGTTCAAACCCTTGTTGAGTATGGCCCGCGTAGCCAAGACCCTGATGTATTAACGGCTGCAGTGCGTATTTCTCTGCGTAGGTTAATTGTTCAAGATGCGGTTGGTATGTCATCAGAAATCCCTGTCATAACCTTGGCACCTGAGTTGGAACAGATGTTGCATCAGTCATTACAAAATGCAGGCGATGAAGGTGCCGGTATTGAGCCTGGACTTGCAGAGCGACTTCAAGTGTCATTGACACAAGCGCATCAAAATCAAGAAATGGCCGGTGAACCTTCTATATTGCTAACGTCAGGAATGTTACGCACTGTGTTATCTCGTTTTGTTAAGTACACCATTCCAGGATTGAGAGTGATGTCTTATCAAGAGGTACCAGACGAAAGACAGATCAAGATTGTTAGCTCTGTAGGCCAACAATAAGATTTTAACAGGGGTTGAATCATGAAAATTAAACGTTTTTTTGCTAAAGATATGCGCACAGCACTTAAAGAAGTTAAAGATGAGTTAGGTGTTGATGCGGTTATTATGTCAAATAAGAAGCTGGCTAACGGTGTAGAAATTGTAGCGGCAGTTGATTATGACAAAGCAGCCCCTAAAGTAGCAGCGCAACCACAACGTACTGCAGAACCGCGCGCTCAAGCACCACAGCAAAGCATGCATAATTTTGTAAAACCAGAGCCTCAGCGTGCCAAACCAGAGCCGCAAGCAAAAGTGGCTGACAGCCTACAGGCTTTATTAGAGCGTCAATCACCGCGTCCTCGTTCTCCTGAGCTTGCATCAATGTTTTCACAATCAGGTATTGATACTACCGATAACTATCAAGAACCAGTTATGGAACAGCGTACTAAAAATATGTTTGCACCTGAAAATGCAGCGCCAGTTCGTCCACAAACTCAAGCGGATAGCTTAGGTTTTGATGATTTAGACAGCGACTTTGATGATTTAGATAGTCCAGTAACTGCTCGCCAACAAACACCCAATAATGAAAGCGAAGAAATGACAACAATGCGTGAAGAAATGAACGCAATTCGTCAATTACTTGAGCATCAAGTATCAGGCTTAATGCAGCAAGATATGGCGCGTCGCGATCCAACACGCGCTTGCATGGTTGACCGCTTAGTCGGTATGGGTATTGATAAAGAAGTAGCGCAACAAATGGCATGTTTTGTACCTGATGATGTATCTCGTAAGCAAGGCTGGAAAGCGTTGTTAACGATGGTCGAAGATCAAATGCAAACAACCAATAATGAAATACTTCGCCAAGGTGGTGTATATGCGTTAGTGGGTCCAACAGGTGTTGGTAAAACAACAACAGTTGCTAAGCTTGCAGCGTTAGGTGCACAAAAATATGGCGCTGATAAAGTGGCCTTAATAACCACTGATACATACAGAATTGGTGCTTATGAACAGCTTGCTACTTACGGCCGTATTATTGGTTGTGGTGTAAAGCAAGTTAAAGATGCTAATGAATTAGCTGAAGTTTTATATCATTTACGAAATAAACGTCTAGTATTAATTGATACAGCAGGTATGAGTCAGCGAGATTTACGTTTGACTGAGCAGTTAAACACGTTAATGCGTAACCAACGTGTGGATATTCGCAGCTACTTAGTACTAAGCGCGACGGCACAAATTAATGTATTACAAGAAACAGTACGTCACTTTAAAAAAGTACAGTTAAGTGGTTGTATTTTCACTAAGTTAGATGAATCATTAAGTTTGGGTGAGATTATTAGTATTGCGATTCAAAATCGCCTCCCAATAGGGTATCTTACTAACGGTCAACGAGTGCCAGAAGATATTCGTGTTGCAAATGCTGAGAAACTAGTGAAAAAGGCTGAGCAATTATATTTAAAAAGAACAAAAGCACAACATTCAAGGCACCAAGCAGTGGCGCCAAGTACAGTAGGGATGTATGATTAACACAGTATTAGATCAAGCAAGCGGCCTGCGCAAAATGAGTCAAAACAATAACAACGGCGTAAAAGTTATCGCTGTAACCGGTGGTAAAGGTGGGGTAGGGAAAACAAATGTTTCTCTAAATACCGCTATTGCACTAGGGCAACAAGGTAATAGAGTATTAGTGCTGGATGCTGACTTAGGTTTAGCAAACTGTGATGTGATGCTTGGTTTACGTGTAGAGCGCAATTTATCACACGTTTTGTCAGGTGAATGTGAGCTTGACGAGATTTTAGTTGAAGGCCCTGCTGGTATTAAAATTGTACCCGCTACATCGGGCTCGCAAAGTATGGTTGAACTATCGCCATCTGAGCATGCCGGGCTAATTCGTGCATTTAGCGAATTGAATACCGAATTTGATATTTTAATTGTAGATACAGCCGCTGGTATTTCAGACATGGTGCTAAGCTTCTCACGAGCAGCACAAGATGTAATGGTTGTAGTGTGCGATGAACCAACATCAATAACCGATGCTTACGCACTTATTAAAGTATTAAGCCGCGAGCACGGTGTTTATAAGTTCAAAATTGTTGCCAATATGGTCCGCAGTATGCGTGAAGGCACTGAATTATTTGCAAAACTATCTAAAGTTACCGATCGCTTTTTAGATGTTTCAATGGAGCTAGTAGCAACGGTTCCTTATGACGAAAATATGCGCAAAGCAACACGTCGCCAAAAGGTGATTGTTGAGCTCTTTCCAAGTTCGCCAGCCGCTCTCGCGTTTAAAGCGCTGGCGACAAAAGCAGTTAAATGGCCAATACCAAATCAACCATCTGGGCATTTAGAGTTTTTCATTGAGAAACTAGTAAACGGCTAATTATGACAACATTGGTGAATAGAGCTATGGGATATCAATCAACACAAAACTTAAATGTGATTGTTGAGAAACATGCATCACTTGTCAAAAAAGTGGCATGTCATCTAATTGCTCGATTACCACCTAGCGTTCAGCTTGATGATTTAATTCAATCAGGAATGATAGGTTTAATAGAAGCTTCAAAAAACTTTGATGCAACAAAAGGCGCAAGCTTTGAAACCTTTGCCGGTATTCGTATTCGCGGGGCTATGCTTGATGAAATGCGCCGTGGTGATTGGGCTCCTCGTTCAGTACACCGTAAAAGCCGACAAGTTGCAGAGGCAATTACTGGGCTCGAAAGCAGTCTGAATCGCGAACCAACAGATACAGAAGTTGCTGAAAAACTTGAAATTTCACTCAATGAGTACCATCATATTTTAAATGATGTTAATACCAGTAAAGTATTAGGCATAGAAGACCTTGGTGTAGATGAGGATGTTATTACTCCCGTAGGCCAAGATTTAGCGCTAGACAAACCTTTTAATAATGTTAAAAATGATCGGTTTAATGAGTCTTTGCTAAATGCAATAAAGTCATTACCAGAGCGTGATGCGATGGTACTTTCTTTATACTATAACGATGAAATGAATTTAAAAGAAATAGGACATATACTCGATGTAAGCGAATCGCGTGTAAGTCAGATACATGGTCAGGCGATGATTAAGCTTAAAGCTAAAATCAATGACTGGATAAACTAGTAGTAAGTAAACTAAGGTTAATACCTCACTGGGGGATGTTTTGGATAAAAACATGAAAATTCTTGTAGTTGATGATTTTTCAACGATGAGACGAATTATAAAAAACCTATTACGTGACTTAGGTTTCACTAACGTTCAAGAAGCTGATGACGGGTCTACAGCTTTGCCTATGTTACAAAATCAAGTGTTTGATTTTGTGGTTACAGATTGGAATATGCCGGGAATGCAAGGTATTGACCTTTTAAGAGCAATTCGTGCAGATGATAAGTTAAAACATATCCCTGTACTGATGGTAACGGCAGAAGCTAAAAAAGAACAAATAATAGCTGCAGCGCAAGCTGGCGTTAATGGTTATATTGTTAAGCCATTTACGGCTGGAACATTAAAAACTAAATTAGAAAAAGTATTTGAACGCTTAGGCTAATGATGGGGGAGAGGCTTATGTCAGCACCAGCTGCGCCTCAAATAACGTTAGAACAAGCTCGTCAACTCGTCATTTATTTAGAAAACGATGAGCAAGATAAAGCTAATCAGTTGATTTTAGAGACAGCTTCGCAAGAGCAGTCTAAATTATTTGCTGAAGTTGGGAAGTTGACTCGTCAACTGCACGAAGCACTTAAAAGCTTTGAGCTTGATACTCGCTTAACTAACATAACGACAGATGCGATTCCAGATGCTAAAAAGCGGCTTAATTATGTTATAGAAATGACAGAAAATGCGGCTAATAAAACAATGGATGCTGTTGAGGCTAGTTTACCTATAGCTCAGCAACTTGCAGATGAAATATCTCATATCAAACCGACATGGGATCGTTTAATGAGCCGGGAGATTGAGCTTGGTGAGTTTAAACAACTTTGCCATAGTATCGATAAGTTTATGAATAACTCTCATCATAAAACGGATGAGCTTCAAAGCTTAATGACAAATGTACTAATGGCTCAAGACTATCAAGACTTAACAGGTCAAGTTATTCGCCGTGTTATAGAACTTGTTAGAGAAGTAGAAGAAAGCTTACTTCATCTTTTAACAGCGTTTGCTGAACAAGATGACAGTGACAACACAGCGAATAAAGTAGAACAACAAAAAATAAAAGAACCAGTTGCCACACAAACTTTAGCAGGTCCTGAAGGCCCTATTATTGATAAAGAATCGCGTAATGATGTTGTGTCTGATCAAGATGAAGTCGATGATCTTTTATCAAGTTTGGGCTTCTAAGAGGAGAGTAACTGCATGTTTGAAGTCGATGAAGATATTTTACAAGACTTTCTTGTAGAGGCAGGAGAAATCCTAGAGCTTTTATCTGAACAGTTAGTTGAACTGGAAAATAATCCAGAAGATACCGAGTTACTAAATGCCATATTTAGAGGCTTTCACACTGTAAAAGGTGGTGCAGGCTTTTTAGCTATGACAGAACTTGTTGATGCTTGCCACGGCGCTGAAAACGTATTTGATTTACTACGTCAAGGCGTGCGAACGGTCAATTCAGAGTTAATGGATGTTATTTTACAAGCGCTCGACACCATTAATGAAATGTTCGCGACTATCCAAAATAGGGATAAGCCAGAACCAGCAGATCCTGAGTTACTTCAAACCCTCCATATTTTGGGCCTACCTCCAACAGAAGCCGAGCTTAACGGAGTCGCTTCAGAAACTGACGTTGAACAACCTCTTGATGAAGTAGTTGATACGCCAATAGCTGATGAGGAAGATCCATTTGCATTTGATGAAATGTTTAGCGGAACTCCTTCGGTTAGTGATGCTGAAATAAACGAAATCACTGAAGATGAATTTGAAAACTTACTTGATGAACTACACGGTAAAGGACAAGGTCCTGCAGTTGAAAAGCCAGTAGCAAGTAGTAGTGATTTTAATGGTGATATTACTGATGATGAATTTGACAGCTTATTAGACGAGTTACATGGAGTTGGCAGTTTTGGTGAGGTTGCGAGTAAAGCACCTGAGCAAAGTAGTGCAGTTAAAGCACCTGTAGAACCAGCTAAACCAGCGTCAAATACTGCTAATTCATCAGATGATGAAATTAGTGATGATGAATTTGAAGCGCTTCTTGATGAACTTCATGGTAAAGGCACTGCACCTAAATCAATAGAAAGCACTCCAGCTGTGAAACAGCCCAATATCCCAGCTAAACCAACTGCAAAAGCGAGTGTGCCTGTAAAAAAACCAGAACCTGTAAAAGCACCCGTTTCTAAACCGGTAGAAAAACCGGTTGCTAAAGCAGCGCCAGCAACGCCTAAAAAATCAGCGCCACCAGCAGCAGAGACGACAGTTCGCGTAGATACAAAACGACTTGACCAAATTATGAATATGGTTGGTGAGTTAGTACTTGTGCGAAATCGTTTGGTTAGTTTAGCGACCAATTCAGACAGTGAAGCAATGGGTAAAGCAATCTCTAACTTAGATGTAGTGACTGCTGATATTCAAGGCGCGGTTATGCAAACGCGAATGCAACCAATTAAAAAGGTATTTGGTCGTTTCCCTCGCGTAGTACGCGATTTAGCACGCAGCTTAAACAAAGACATTGACTTACAACTTGTAGGTGAAGAAACCGATTTAGATAAAAACTTAGTGGAAGCACTAGCCGATCCGCTTGTGCATTTAGTTCGAAACTCAGTTGACCACGGTATTGAAATGCCAGCTGTTCGTGAGGCTGCCGGTAAGCCTAGAACAGGTAATGTTACTTTATCAGCGTCTCAGGAAGGCGACCATATTTTGTTGACCATTAAAGATGATGGCGCTGGTATGGATGCTGAGAAACTGAAAAAAATAGCAATTAGTAAAGGCGTGCTCGACCACGATCAAGCGAGTCGACTTTCTGACACTGAAGCATACAACCTAATTTTTGCACCTGGCTTTTCTACAAAAGAAGAGATATCTGATATTTCAGGTCGTGGTGTTGGAATGGATGTGGTGAAAACTAAAATCACCCAATTAAACGGCTCTGTAAGTATTCAATCTGAGTTAGGTGTAGGTACTATTTTAGAGATAAAAGTACCACTTACCTTAGCCATATTACCGACCTTAATGGTAATTGTTGGCGCACAAACATTTGCGTTACCACTTGCAGGTGTTAGTGAAATATTCAACTTAGATTTAACGAAAACAAATGTGGTTGATGGGCAATTAACAATTATTGTGCGTAAAAAGGCAATACCGTTATTCTACCTCG
This sequence comes from Pseudoalteromonas sp. NZS71, assembly GCF_015864715.1. NCBI lineage: Bacteria > Pseudomonadati > Pseudomonadota > Gammaproteobacteria > Alteromonadales > Pseudoalteromonadaceae > Pseudoalteromonas > Pseudoalteromonas sp. NZS71. The sequence goes on from NZ_JADYWS010000002.1 coordinate 211,265, forward strand.
AGCACTGGTTAGTTAAAGGCTCAGATCGTTCACAGCGAAAAGCAAAAGGCCATGTAGTTATTGTGCAAATTGGTACGCAGCAAATTGGTTTTGTTGTTGACTCATTAATTGGCCAAGAAGAAGTTGTAATTAAACCACTTGATGCGTTACTACAAGGTACCCCAGGTATGGCAGGCGCTACAATTACTTCAGATGGTGGCATTGCACTGATTTTAGACGTTCCAAACATGTTAAAACATTACGCAGGCTAATAATAAAGTAGGTATATATTTAATATATACCTACGCATAAATTTAATAAGAGAGCTAAATGGCCGTTAAAGTTTTAGTTGTTGATGATTCAAGCTTTTTTCGCCGCAGGGTAAGCGAAATTCTTGAGCAAGATAGCGACATACAAGTTATAGGCTTTGCTGTGAATGGCAGAGAAGCTGTTGAAAAAGCAGCTCAGCTACGTCCAGATATGATCACTATGGATGTAGAAATGCCTGTGCTTGATGGTATTAGCGCAGTTAAAGAGATAATGGCGAGTAATCCAACCCCGATCTTAATGTTTTCATCACTAACACGTGATGGCGCAACAGCAACGTTTGATGCGCTAGATGCTGGAGCAATGGATTTTTTACCGAAAAAATTTGAAGACATCGCTCGCAATAATGAAGACGCTATAAAGCTTTTACAAAATAAAGTGAAAGATATAGGGCGAAGACGTTTACCGCGAACGTTTAAAGCTGCAACACCACCTAAGCCAGTAATATCAACTAAACCGATAACAAGCTCACTTTCGCAAAGAACAAACACACTAACGCCTTCGATAAAACAACCCGATAGAAGCTTTCAAAGAGCAGCCCCTACAACATCGTCAGGTTCAAATATTGCCTCAATGCGAGCAAGTGGAAAGCAATACCAGCTTGTGGCTATTGGCACTTCTACAGGTGGCCCTGTTGCACTACAAACTATATTAACTCAATTGCCTGCTAATTTCCCTCATCCTATTTTGCTTATTCAGCATATGCCAGCTGCTTTTACACCTGCATTTGCGGCACGTTTAAATGGTCTGTGCCAAATAAAAGTGAAAGAAGCGCAACAAGGTGACCGCTTACAACCAGGAACTGCTTATCTAGCGCCTGGCGGACAGCAGATGATGGTAGAAGGGCGTGGTGCAAATAGAACTCTGCGCGTATTTGAAGATCATAGCGAGAGAATAAGTTATAAACCGAGTGTAGATGTAACTTTTGCCAGTGCAGCAAAAACGTATCAAGGCGATGTGCTTGCTATCGTTTTAACAGGCATGGGCGCTGATGGACGTGACGGTGCAAGAATGTTAAAACAAACGGGTGCAACCATTTGGGCACAGGATGAAAAAAGCTGTGTTGTTTATGGAATGCCTCAAGCCATTGCTAATGCGGGGCTTTCGAGTGAAAGTTTAGCATTAAGCGATGTTGCAGCACGTATCAAGAGAGAGGTAGGTTGTGGATAAACTCTCAATATTTGGACTATTTGTAGCACTTGGTGCAATAGGTCTAGGTTACTCTTTAGAAGGCGGCGTTGTTTCTGCTTTATTTAATGGTCCTGCCCTTATTATTGTATTAGGCGGCACGCTTGGTGCTGTTATGTTGCAAACATCAGCAAGTACCTTTAAAAAAATGCTAAATATGAGCTCTTGGGTTTTTGTTGCGCCACAATATGATATTGAAGATGCAATAGAGCAAGTTAAGCGGTGGTCTCATAAGGCACGTCAAGAAGGTTACTTAGCGCTTGAAAACGAAGCGCTAGCTCACCCAGATGCATATGCAGCAAAAGGTTTAAGCTTGCTTGTAGATGGCTGCTCAGAGCAAAAACTACGTGACACGCTTGAAATTGATTTACTGCTAGAACGCGATCGCTTGCTTGAAGCCGCACGTGTTTATGAAGCGATGGGGGGCTACAGTCCTACCATTGGTATTTTAGGTGCTGTGCTTGGTTTAATACAGGCAATGTCGTTTATTACCGATCCACAAATGCTTGGTGCAGGAGTTGCAACGGCATTTATTGCGACCATTTATGGTGTTGGTTTAGCTAATTTATTGTTTTTACCTATGGCAAATAAGTTAAAACAGCGTGTAGAGCAAAAAATGCTTTACCATGAAATGCTTGCCGAAGGTGTGATTGCAATAAGCGTTGGTGAAAGCCCAGTAAATATAGAATTAAAGCTTGAAGCCTATCGTGTAGAGCGTCCTAATTTAGTGGACGAATAACATGCTACGCCGACGACTGCGTCACTCTGCTCCTAAAAGTCAACATACAGAGCGTTGGCTTGTATCGTATGCCGATTACATGACCATTATGTTTGCTTTTTTTGTGGTGCTGTATGCGATAGCGATCAACAAAGAAGAACAATTTCAAATATTGTCAGACTCCCTTGAACACGTTTTTGATAAATCTGCCCGCCAGCACTCCCAGCAAGGTGAGGGCGTCAATGGTAATGGAATATTGACTGATAGAGTGACACCTGAACAAGAAGTTCTTTATGGTGAAAGTATTTTAAAAGAAGAACAAGGTCCAGAGTTACTCGACGGTCAAAGTGATACAAGTAACATACAACAAAAATATTTAGGAAAACCACTCGATAGCTTACTTGCTAAGCTGCAGTCAGCGCTTATTGATGAAATTCGTGATGGAGAAGCCAGTTTAGAGCTTAATCAAGATTGGCTGATTATAGAGCTAAGCTCAGGTATGTTATTTTCAAGTGGTAGCTCAGTTGCACACTCTAGGGCAAAGCAAGTCGTCAAAATTGTTAAAGATATTATTGCTCCAGTAGATAACTATATTAGGGTGCGTGGCTATACTGATGATGAAAGTATTCGCAATGAAATATTTCGCTCAAATTGGGAACTCTCGGTTGCTAGAGCAACATCTATTTTAGTAGAGTTGGAAGCATTAGGTATTAATTCTGCCAGAATGGCGATAGAAGGTTATGGTCAATATTCACCTTTTGTAAGTAACGATACAGAACAAGGGCGAGCAGAAAATCGTAAAGTTGTTATTGCACTTTCTAAGTATGGTTTACCGCCAATACAAGACATTAAAGGTGATGAACAGGCCGTCAAGCCAGTAGTGGCAGAGCCTGAAATTGAGCTCCCTTCAGATGACGATACAATAAAAATAATTCGTTTGCCTCATGGTGGTATTCGCATAACAACGCGCAATGAACAGTAATTAGGATGTAATGTGAAGATTTGGACTGTCGCAAATCAAAAAGGTGGTGTTGGTAAAACAACAACAGCAGTGAGCCTTGCTGGTATTTTAGCTTTGCAGGGTAAGCGTGTGTTGCTTATTGATACAGACCCTCATGCATCACTCACTTATTACTTTGGCATTGACTCAGAAGATTTGGAAGCCAGCGTATATGATATTTTTGCGCGTGGCACGAGCATGCAAAGTGAAGAGATACTTCAAGCTTTATGCCCATCAACACTTGAAAACCTAGATATTTTACCCGCAACAATGGCGATAGCCACGCTTGATAGAAGCATGGGTAATAAAACAGGTATGGGATTAATACTAAAAAAAGCGCTTGCAAAAATCAGTGAACATTACGATTATGCCATTTTAGATTGCCCCCCAGTTTTAGGGGTGTTAATGGTTAATGCGCTTGCAGCAAGTGAGCGAATTTTAGTGCCAGTGCAAACGGAATTTTTAGCACTGAAAGGGCTTGATAGAATGATGCGCACTATGGAATTAATGCAAACCTCTCAAGCGAAAGATTATCAATATACTATAATCCCTACTATGTATGATAAACGTACTAAAGCATCGTTAGAAGCATATAAAACACTGCAAAGTACGTATGGTGATAAAGTCTGGCCAGGTGTGATACCGGTAGATACTAAATTTAGAGATGCAAGCTTTGCGCAAAAAGTGCCTGTAGAGTATTGTCCTCGTTCGCGTGGTGTATACGCATATAAAGCACTGCTAGAATATTTAATTGAACAAGGTTAATGAATGAGTAAGCAATTATTTGCTAATGAAAAAGTAATGAAACAATACCTAGGGGCTTTGTTATGTGAAGACGAGCCTGTAGATAACCTTGAGCCAGTCGCAAAATTACTTGAGCAAATGCCACATGACTCGCAGCAAGAACATATTCATTTAAAACCAAAAGAACAGATAAAAGCGGCAGAAAAAATATTTGATCAAGACTTACTTAATTCTGAAATTAAGCCAATAGTTGAACCTATTTTTGAAGCCGAAAAAGTTAATAAAGCCATTGACGATGAAGTAATAGAGCCGATAAGTACGATTACAGAAGAACCAGAACCACAGATTATAACCACTAGCCAATCTGACTATTTTGATGGTGAATTTCAGGCATTATTTTTTGAAGTTGCTGGTTTAACATTGGCTGTGCCATTAAAAGCATTAGGCGGTATACATCAACTAGGTGAAGTAAATCATTTATTTGGTAAGCCAAAGTGGTTTAAAGGCGTTATGCTCAACAGAGAAGAAAAGCTTAATGTTGTTGATACTGCTCGTTGGGTAATGCCAGAAAAGTATGATGATAAATTAGAGGCGTCTTTAGATTATCAGTATTTAATTACCTTAGGTGATAGCCAGTGGGGCTTATTAGCTGAAAAGTTGATAAATAACATTACATTGAGTAAAGAAGATGTAAAATGGCGTACAAATAAAAGTAAGCGCCCATGGCTTGCTGGTGTTATAAAAGAAAAAATGTGTGCTTTAATAGATGTAGATAATTTAAATATATTATTAGAGAAAGGCTTAGATAGCCGTCAGTAGTAATGACCATTACGGGGTAATAGCATGAATCAAGATAAATTACTGTCAGCAAATAAAAACGCAGATAATAATGATGAAATTTTACAGTGGGTTACGTTTAAGCTAGAGGAAGAAACCTACGGCGTAAATGTAATGCAAGTACAAGAAATACTTCGTTATACAGAGATAGCCCCTGTACCAGGTGCACCTTCTTACGTTATTGGTATTATTAACTTACGCGGTAACGTTGTAACTGTTATTGATACTCGTGCACGTTTTGGTTTGTTAGCTGCTGATGCAACCGATAATTCTCGTATATTAATTATTGAAGCTGAAGAGCAAGTTATCGGCATTTTAGCCGACAGCGTATCTGAAGTCGTTTATTTACGCAGCTCTGAGATCGATAGTGCACCAAATGTTGGTACTGAAGAAAGTGCTAAGTTTATTCAAGGCGTTTGTAATCGTGATAATGAGCTACTGATTTTAGTCGATTTAAACAAGTTACTCAGCGATGATGAATGGGATGAGTTAAGCGATATATAAGCTTTACCAAATAAATTATGCTGTTACTTAGTATAGCTATATCAGCGTTAGCGGTAGGACTTATATCGCTTGCGCTAATAATTGCATTAAAAAACAAACAAGTGAATGAAGTTAATGCTGTATTACAGCAGCTTAAAGATAGCTCAGAGCAAACTCATATTTTGCGAAGTGAAATTTCAGAGCTTAGAACAGGGCTTTTAAGTATTGGTAAGCGAGTGCTTGAGGTTGAGCAACAAAATCAAGATTTAATACAACAACAAGCTGCGCAGAAATACGATGACCCTGATGCTAAAATTTACTCTCGTGCAGTAAAAATGGTAGAGTTAGGTGCGGACCTCGATGAGGTGATACGCGAATGCGAATTACCGCGAGCAGAAGCCGAATTACTATTTTCACTACATAAACAAAAAGGCGCTTAGCGCCTTTTTAGTTATAAGCGTGTAAATAATCTCACGCTTTAATATTTAACTTACCTTGAAAGTCTTGCCAGCCTGGCGGAAATTGACCTCTTAATACATACGAAAACGCAATAAGCTCTGCAATTACATAATAAAGCTCTTTAGGGATTTCTTCCCCTAAGCTTAAATGCGACAACGTTTTAGCAAGCGCTGCATCTTCGTGGATCATAATTCCTTTTAATTTTGCCGCTGCAATTATTTCGTCAGCTAACTCACCAAACCCTTTTACGCTTACAGTGGGGGTGTTGCCAGCTTCGTATAAAAGCCCAATGGCTGACTTATTAATAGGTGTATCACTCATTACTAAACCTTAATATTAATAATTGCATGAGATTTATAAAATGCCTGATTATTTGCATCGCCTCGCTTTAAGTTGAGCTCTCCAACCTGTAAACCATGCTTAGCTAGTTTGGATCTTAAATTATCTAAGTGAGGGTGAGCAATTGCGCTTACTTCTTGGCTTGAGGCTAATAGCTGGCAATCGAGTGCTTTATCCATTAACTCAGCGGTAATCTGTAACTGCCCAATCTGTGCATAATCAAAGTTTAACCTGACAAACCATACATTTTTATCTTCTAATTTATCTGCGCTTGGCTTTTTATATTGCCCCAATGTTATTTCTGTTTGGGCGGCCTCAGGCGGCAATTTCATTGGTAATAAAAATTGTGCAAGCGGGTTTGTGTCTGGTTGTTGATTTGGTGTTGAAACACTTACTTGGGTAAGTGTGTTTTTAACTTGTACGATTTCGCTAGCCAATGCTTGAACTTGAGCTTGCTGCAGTTGCTCAAGTATTTTTGCTCCCGCGTTTCCTGTTTTAAAAGTAGGTATGAGTACTTGTAAAAGTGCATCTAAGCCAGTTTGGTTATTAAAGCTTATCGGTGTTACTGATTGGCTAATTATAGGGGCTGCTAAAATACTCACTGCAACTTGTTCAAGTCCTTTAGTGAAGCTACTTTGTAGTATATCACCCGTTAATTGAGATGGCTGTAAGGTGGCTAATACTTCACGCTGTATGGTCGCAGGGTTAATATTATTACTAGAGACCATGCGATTAAATGCTTGGTTAATTAAGCGAGTTAAATCGGGCGTTTCTTTTGTTGCTCTATTTGTAATATCAGTAATTTGACTACTTAAAAGCTGTTTGTTACCAGCTACTCTATCCATAGGGATTGTGGCATCAGGAAGCTTTAATAGTGTGCTTAATAGCTTTGCTTCTATTGGTTGTAGCATTTGACTACGAGAGGCAATATTAGATAACGGCTCTGCTAATGGGAGAATGTTTTTAATCGTGGCTGGGTTTACACTGTTTTGATTGTTGCCGTTTATTACTGGTTGCACTGAAGACGTTGTTTGCCCTTTAGTAACAACTTCACTTGTAGGCTTAATTAACGTATCAATTTTACTGTTAGTACTAATACTCCGAGCACTCAATTGACTCGCGTTTAAATTACTTGGCTTAGCGCTCGCCACTTCATTTTGAGTAATGTTACTTGTTATTGGCGTGTAGGTTGTTGCTGTGTTTGAAGGTGATTGCCAAACACTAACACTTCCTTTTATTTGCTGAGTTAATTGTACAAGTGGTGGGAGTCTTGAAAAGTGCTCTGGTAAAGTATTGCTAGTATTACTATTTAACGCAGTACTTACATTTTGGGTAATGTTCACTCTATTTAACGGTGATACTGTTAATTGCATAACTAAGCCCGGCCTTTGTATCGCAGATGATGCAGACGGCGGCATTAACTCAGGTTTATTTGCTGCTGCAAAGGGCTTACTTTCAAAATATTTAACTGCATCATTAATTCGCGTTTTTAAATCACTAAAGCTATTTTGTAGCCACGATTTTATTGGGCTATTAGGTGTAAGCAGTGGGCTTGCTTTAATAGTGGACGCAGAAAAAGGTATTTCAGGAACACTGCTTTTTTGAGCTAAAAGTAACTCGTTAAACGGTTTAGAAAATGAGTTATTAAGCGTCACTTTTATATTATTAGTATCGGTTTTAATAAGTAATTTATCAGCCTGATTTATTAAATTTACCTTAATGGGCGTGCTAGGTAGCTCACTAACTTGTTGATTAGTTATAGGCGTCGTAAACGAACCTGACTTTTGAGGATGAGTCAAAATAGCTAGTTTAGGTGTTGCTTGAAGTTGCGCACTAGGTAATAAGGCCACGAGTAATTTAGTAAGTTTAGTTTGGCTAAGTGGTTGCGTATGAATTGTATCTGCAAAGCGATTAATAACATTAAGCTGTGCGCCTTTGTTAGTCGTGCTAACAACTACTTTTAAAGGCTGCTCGGTTAAAAGTAACTGCGCTACGTCTTTATTTATGGCAATACTGGCGTTAAGTTTATCAACTACTAATTTTGGGGTAGGGGACATAACCACTTGTAAATCCATTGGTTTGCTTTGTACCTCAGTGCCCGTGCTTACATAATTTAATAAACGCTGTAATTGTACTGGTTGATTTAAAGTAAGGGTTGTAGTGTTTGGCGTGATGTTCAGCTGTTTGCCATCGGGACTAAGTTGTATGTTAGCACTGGCTATTTTTTGTAAATTTTGAGGTGCGCTTGTAGTGCCAAGTCTTAATGTCTGCCAATGTTTATCAATAAATACATCAAGCGTAATCGAGTCTTTCGAAAATTGAATGTTTTTAGCCGCAAGTATCTCATTAGGTAATTGCGATAACTCATTGGTTTGAGGATTTGTCGATTGATTGATAACCAATGAATTAGATAATGTTATTTGCGTTGGCGTATTCATTATTTTAAATCAAGTTTTCTCTATTTTAAGTGAATCGATTTTAAAGCAATATTCGTATTACCCTATCATTATGGTAGACTAACGCCTAATTTTTGGCAGAGAGAATCGTCATCTTGTTACACATTAAGTCCGTCACCTGCATCAAGCAAGATCGTTGTTTGTTTGCGGATCTTAATTTTAGCCTTAATAGCGGTCAAATCATGCAATTAGCGGGTCCTAATGGGGCTGGTAAAACATCGCTATTGCGTATTATCGCAGGCTTTTCTGTGCCTGATGAAGGAGCTGTTTTATTTCAAGAACAGCCTATATCTAAGTATTACGAAGAGTATGCCAGAGAACTACTCTTTATAGGCCACAAGACAGGTGTAAATACTCAGCTTAGTGCCGTTGAAAATGTTCGTCATTGGTTACAAATTAATGGCTACATAAACCAGCCTGACTTGTATCCCATTTTAGCGCAACTTGGCCTTGTTGGACTTGAAGATGTACCGGTTAGAATGTTATCTGCTGGACAACAAAGACGTGTAGCTTTGGTTAGGCTTTGGTTAAGTGATGCTAAATTATGGGTACTTGATGAGCCATTTACCGCGCTTGATAAAAGCGGTGTTGCCTTTTTACAGCAGCGATTTACCGAGCACTTACTAAACGGTGGAGCTATTTTGTTAACGACCCACCAAGATTTAACGACCCATTTTAGTAACTTGCAAACGGTTACACTGGAGTATCGTCACTAATGACTCGTCAACATTCTTATTGGTTGCTATTTAGTGCGGTATTTACCAAAGATGTAAAACTTGCGTTTCGCCAGCGCGCTGAAATTGTAAATCCTATTTTGTTCTTCTTAATTGTAATTTCATTATTTCCGTTAGCAATAGGGCCTGAGCCTGGTTTACTAGCGAGAATGGCACCGGGAATTATTTGGGTTGCCGCATTACTTTCTACCATGTTGGGCTTGGATAAGCTGTTTAGAGATGATTTTAATGATGGCTCATTGGAGCAGTTAATTGCATCGTCTTACCCGTTATCGTTAACCGTACTTGCTAAAGTGGCTGCTCACTGGGTGGTAACAGGTTTACCGCTTGTATTAATGACGCCGCTATTTGCATTGTTGTTAAACCTAGAAAGTACGGCGTTAACAGCGACTGTTTTAACATTATTATTAGGCACTCCACTATTGAGCTTTATTGGCGCAATAGGCGCAGGGCTTACTGTAGGATTACAAAAAGGGGGTATTTTGATGAGTTTACTCGTACTGCCTTTGTATATTCCTGTTTTGATTTTTGCAACGTCGGCTATCGATACCAGCACCATGTCGCTGGATTATAGTGGGCAGCTTGCCATCCTTGGTGCAATGTTACTTATTGCTATTATTAGCGCACCAATTGCCATATCGTCAGCTTTAAAAGTGAGTGTAAGTTAATGTGGAAGTGGTTACATCCCTATGCTAAAGCAGAGCGTGCATACCAGTTATGCAATACGTTACTGCCTTATTTTGCCGTAGTTACTGTAGTTAGTATGATTGTTGGATGGGTATGGGGGCTTGGTTTTGCACCTGCCGATTACCAACAAAAAGACAGCTACCGTATCATCTTTATTCATGTTCCTTCTGCCATTTTGTCTATGGGGGCTTACTCATCAATGGCTATTGCAGCTGTTGTTGCACTTGTATGGCAACTACGAAATGCCGAACTTGCCGTTATTGCTATAGCGCCTGTTGGTGCTTGTATTACTGCTATTGCGCTTATTACTGGCGCTGCATGGGGTAAACCTATGTGGGGTGCTTGGTGGGTATGGGATGCGCGTTTAACGTCTGAACTTATTTTATTATTTTTATATCTTGGCGTGCTTTCGCTTTATCATGCATTTGAAGATAAGAAGTCAGCAGGGCGTGCAGCTTCTATTTTAGCAATTGTTGGCGTAATTAACTTACCTATTATTCATTACTCAGTTGAGTGGTGGAATACGCTACACCAAGGCGCAAGCATTACAAAACTAGACACTAAAGCAATAGACCCAAGTATGTTTTGGCCACTTATGGTTAATATTTTAGCCTTTGCTGCTTTTGTAGGAACAGTGACTTTAATTCGTCTTAAAAATGAAATTTTACAACGCGAAAAGCACCGACCGTGGGTGCGTTTGTTGTTAAATAAGGGGTAATTATGCAGTTTGACTCTTTTTCTGATTTTATTGCAATGGGAGGCTATGGGTTTTATATCTGGCTTTCTTTTGGTACATGCGCCCTTATTTTACTCGGTATTTTAGTGAACTCTTTAAGAGATACCAAACGTATTATGGCTTCAGTTGAGCAAAAAATAATACGTGAAGCGCGAATTAAAAAAGCTAAACAGGAACAAGCCTCATGAATCCAAGACGTAAAAAGCGCCTATTGGTAATTATTGCCGTACTGTTTGGTATTGGTGGATCAATTGGTTTAGTGCTTTATGCACTTCAAGAAAATATTAATCTTTTTTATACGCCAAGCGAACTTATTGATGGCAAAGGGCCTAATAAAGAAAAACCATTCATTGGCCAAAAGCTACGTATTGGTGGCATGGTTGTGCCAGGCACGGTTGAGCGTAATGAACAGAGCTTACAAGTAAGCTTTAAGCTAATTGATACAGGTCCATTAGTGACCGTGCGTTATCAAGGCATATTGCCAGACTTGTTTCGTGAGGGGCAAGGCATTGTAGCGCAGGGCGTATTAATCGAACCTAATGTTATTGAAGCATTTGAAGTGCTTGCAAAGCATGACGAAGAATATATGCCAGCAGAAGTTGCAGAGGCAGTTAAAGGTATTAAGCACGAAAAACCAAAATACAACTTAGATAGTGGTAATTAGCTATGATCCCAGAAATTGGTTATTTTTCTTTAACGCTTGCCATGGTGCTAAGCGTTTTACTGTGTATTTTTCCTCTTTGGGGCGCGCATACCGGTAATCTTCGATTAATGCGTGCAGCTCCCTCTTTAGCAATTGGGCAATTCGCTTTTGTTTTAATCTCTTTTGCAGCACTTATTTACGCCAGTGTAACGGATGATTTTACCGTATCGTATGTGGCATATCATTCAAGTAGTACGCTACCTTGGTATTACAAAATCACCTCTACATGGGGCGGCCATGAAGGCGCTATTTTACTGTGGTTAGTAATGCAAGCAGGTTGGACTGCAGTTGTCGCTGCGCGTTCTAAATCACTCCCTTGGGTGCTACGTGCCCGAGTATTGGGCGTACTTGGTTTTTTAGGTGTAGGTTTTATGATGTACACCTTACTACTTTCAAGCCCGTTTGAGCGCCTACTTCCTTATTTCCCGGTAGAAGGGCGTGATTTAAATCCGTTACTTCAAGATCCGGGCATGATTATTCACCCGCCATTACTCTACATGGGTTATGTAGGGCTATCAGTTGCTTTCTCTTTTGCTATTGCTGCGCTATTAACTGGCAAGCTTGATAACACGTGGGCTAAATGGTCACGTCCTTGGACAATGACTGCGTGGGGCTTTTTAACACTAGGTATTACAATTGGTAGCTGGTGGGCATACTCAGAACTTGGCTGGGGTGGCTGGTGGTTTTGGGATCCAGTAGAAAACGCATCATTAATGCCATGGCTTGTTGCGACCGCATTACTGCACTCGTTAAGCGTAACTGAAAAACGCGGTGTGTTTAAATCGTGGACCGTATTACTTGCTATAGCAGCATTTTCATTGAGCTTATTAGGCACATTTATTGTGCGCTCGGGTATTATTGTATCGGTACATGCTTTTGCAACAGACCCTGATAGAGGCTTATTTATACTCGCCTTTTTAGGCATAGTTGTAGGTGGTGGCTTAGCGTTATATGCACTGCGTGTATCGCAAGTACATAGTGAAGGTCGATACAAGTTTGTATCACGCGAAGTGGCGTTATGGCTCAATAATATATTTTTAGTAGTTGCTACATTAATCGTATTGCTGGGTACTTTATTACCTATGGTTCATAAAGAAATGGGCTTGGGCAGTATTTCTATTGGCGAACCGTTTTTTAATAAGATGTTTGCAATAATTTTAGTGCCGTTTGCTATTTTGATGGGGATAGGGCCATTTTTACGCTGGAAGCAAAATAAATGGGCTTTCTTACAAAACAAAATATTAATGGGCGTATTAGCCAGTGTAGTGATTACCTGTGCTTGGTTGTTTTCAAGTTACGATTTAGTAAAACCACTTACGCTACTAGCCACTACGCTTGCGGTTTGGATTGCAATATCAACTGGGATCGACATTTATACTAAATCTGCTGTACACGGCACCTTAAAAGAAGGTTTAAAACGCTTAGGTGTAAGTTACTGGGCTATGGTGCTTGGGCATATTGGTATTTCGTTTGTTATTGCAGGTGTAACGCTTACATCAGCATATTCAGTTGAGCGTGACGTATCGATGAAACAAGGCGACACAGTTCAGCTTAACGAGTATGAATACCGCTTTGATGGTGTTAAAACTATTCGCGGGCCGAACTACAGTGGTCATGCTGGTGTTGTATCGGTGCTTAAAAACAATGAGCTAGTAACACGCTTACACGCCGAAAAGCGTAAGTATGATATTGGTATGCAGTTTATGACCGAGGCGGCAATAGATGCAGGCTTTACACGTGATTTATACTTAGCGTTAGGTGAGCAGTTGAGCCAAGGTGCATGGTCACTTCGCATTTATCATAAACCGTTTGTTCGTTGGATGTGGATTGGTGGTGTGCTTATTTCCCTAGCTGGATTTATGATTTTATTTGATAAACGCTACCGTACATCAGCTAAAACAGCGCGTAGAGCTGCATCGGAGAATGTTTTATGAACCGTAAAATTTTAGCTATTGCGCCGCTTTTAGTATTTGCTTTTGTGTGTGTATTTTTATACCAAGGCCTTTTTGCTAATCCTCGTGAAATTCAAACGGGTCGGTTAGGTCAAGAAATGCCAGCATTTAATCTACCTGATTTAATGCAAGACAATAAGCCGTGGACTAACGAGTCTTTAAAAGGCGAAGTTTACTTACTAAATGTATGGGGTACTTGGTGCCCAACATGTTTAGTTGAACTTGGTTATTTAACTAAGTTACGTGAGCAAGGCGTTAAAATTATTGGGCTTTATTACGTACAAGGTTACGACGCTGACTTTGATGGCCCTTTTGATATGCAATCACTTCGCACCGAAGTGAGCGATATGCTACAACGTGCGGGTGACCCATATCAATTTAATATCTTGGATTTACATCGTACTTTGTCGTTGGATTTAGGTGTTTCGGGTGCGCCTGAAACATTTTTAGTCGATAAAAACGGCACTATTTTGTTGCATCACACGGGCGATATAAACCCGCGAGTATGGCGAGCCAAATTTGCGCCAATTATGCAGGAGCTTAAATAATGAAATGGTTACTACTTACGCTTAGCCTTTTTGTAAGCATCAGTGCGTTTGCAGAGCAAGATCGCTATCAATTTGATAACAACAAACAAGCAATATTGTTTGAAGAGCTAACTAAAGAGCTGCGCTGTCCTAAGTGTCAAAATCAAAACATTGCGGATTCTGACGCTGTTGTTGCTAAAGACTTGCGCGATAAAGTGCTCGTATTGGTTAAAGAAGGTAAGAGCAAAGACGAAGTGATTGATTACATGATTGACCGCTTTGGCTATTTTGTTCATTACGACCCACCAGTTACACCAGCGACTTTAGTACTTTGGGTATTACCTGTATTAATTGTCATAGTCGGCTTTGGTTTTATTGTTATTCGCCAGCGAAAAGCATCAGTAAAACAAACGTGGAGCAGTGACGACGAAATGCTGTTAACGAAGCTAATTGAACAAAATAAACGTCAGGAGCAAAGTTAAATGATTTTAATGTGGGCGTGTTTTGCTTTACTCACACTGGTTGCTCTTGGGTTTGTGATGTTGCCTTTTTTAAAAAAAGAGCGCGTTCAAACAATTACTCATAACGCCAATGCTGAGCTAATTAGCATTTATGAGCAGCGTTTAGTTGATTTACAAACCGATTTAGATAATCAGCGTATTGATACCGTAAATCATGCAGAATCAATTATTGAATTAAAACGCCGTTTATTGAATGAGTTATCACCAGAAAAATCACTAAACAGCAAAGGTAATAATCGTATTTTTGCTTTAACTGGTGGCGCATTTGTTCTTGCTCTAACAGGTGTTTTTTATGGTTTAACGGGTAGCCAGCAGCAAATTTCGGCTTGGCATGATGCAATGGATAATTTAGCTGATTACGGCGAGCGTGCTGTAATGCAAAAAGGTGAGCCGCTTAGCCAAAATGAGCTGCAGGCTTTTGCATTGGCACTTCGTACAAAGCTTAGCCGCTCAGGTGATGACGAAGTCGCTTGGATGCTACTTGGACGAGTTGCTATGTCGCTTAATGAATTTGACATGGCGCAGCAGTCATTTGATAAAGCACTTCGTATGAATCCTGATAATATGCAGGTACTTATTAGTTACAGCCAAGTTTTATTGCTAGAAGGTAGCGAAGCTAATATGACCCGTGCGGCAGGTATGCTCTCAAAAGTACTAAAAGTAGAGCCTACCAATTTAGATGCAATTTCGTTATTAGCACTCATTGCTTATGAGCGTAAAGATTGGCCTCAAGCCAAAGCTGCATTTGAAGTTTTACTTGCGAGTATGGAAAAAAATGATTCTCGTTATAGCATGATCTCTGAGCGTATTGCTGATATAGAGAAGCAAATGCGAGCGGAAGGTTCTGTTATGCCAGTTACTACAACGGGTGCTATTGCAGTTACAGTCGACATTGCAAAAGAGCTTATAGATAAACAGCCAAAAGACGGTATCTTGTTTATATTTGCAAAAGCAGCAAGTGGTTCGCCAATGCCATTAGCTGCTGTTAAACTCGCTAAATATTCATTTCCAATTACAGTTGAGTTGAGTGATAGTAGTGCAATGGTTGCAGGGCTTAACTTATCTAGTGCAGAAAATATTATTATTTCGGCGCGTATTTCTATAGATGACTCGGTTATGCCAAGTTCTGGTGAGCTAGAAGGTCATTCAGAGTCGTTAAAGCGTGAAAGTGTAAGTGACTACCAACTTCAAATTGATACATTAATACCTTAAGGACGTTAGATGTTAAAACACAGTTTTACTTTTTTATGTTTATTGATACTAGCCGGGTGTGCTCAAGTACCACAAAGCAAAGTAGATGACAGAGATCCGCTGCAAAGTATTAATCGTCCGTTATACGACTTTAATATGGATGTACTGGATGCTTATTTATTGCGCCCAGTTGCTGTAGGTTATGTTGAAGTAACGCCTGTACCGGTAAGAAATGGTATTGTTAATTTCACAGGTAATATTACAGCACCTGTCGATATGATTAATGCGGGTTTGCAAGGTAAGCCGGGTAATGCAAGTGTGAGCTTAGCGCGTTTTTTAGTTAACTCTACGGTTGGTATTTTTGGTATTTTTGATGTTGCCAGTTCACTTGGTCTTGAAATTGTAGATGAAGACTTTGGACAAACGTTAGGTGTATGGGGCGTGGGTGATGGCGCTTATTTAATGCTACCTGGCATGGGTCCTACAACAGCACGTAACCTGACCGGTGATGTAGTCGACAACTTTGTATTACCTGAAGTTGCGCTAACGACTCCACAAACTATTCTAGTGTTTGTTTTAAAAGCAGTTGAGGCACGTGCATCATTAATCCCACAAGAAGGGTTATTAAATGATTCACTTGATCCGTACTTATTTGTAAAAGATATTTACTTCCAGCGTCAAATTTATGAGCTGTACGATGGCAACCCACCTATAAAAGAAGAGCCAGCTGATTTTGATGAAGACTTTTTAGAAAGTTTATAATTGAAAAGCCACTCATAAAAACGCCAGCTAAATGCTGGCGTTTTTATTTGCTGTTTATATATTTAACCTGAACTCTGGATAATAAATCTATCTCGAGCAGTTATTTTCAGCGCTAACTACGTTGAATTTACTTGCAATAGGTCAACTATTGACGCGTAAGTTCGCCTTGTTTTCACTGAAAATCTCTGGCTAGAGAAAAATAAATTTAAATATCTTAACCAGAGTTCAGGTAGTTTATTTTTCGTTCACTACTAACTGCATTTGTTCATTAACCCAAGCTAGCGCTTCATGATAAGCATCGGGAACTTTTTCACCTAGATTTAGTTCTTTCGTTAGCTCGTTTGCAGCTGACCAGTTTGCTTGCTCGTAGTATTTAACTAAGTTTAAATATTTTGCTAGCAAGCCTTCATCGTTTAATAGCGCTGCTTTTATGTCATTAGAAAGTGGAAGCTTTTTCATCACGCTTTCCATGCTCTCATCCAAAATTGCATCCATTAGCGACATCATACCGGTTAAAAATGCCATGCCGGTATCTTTAAACTGCCCATGGGATATAGCGAGCAATTCAGCAAATCGAGCGCGCGTAAGCGATAGCCTTATTAGCTCTACAGGTTTATCTGCTGATACTTGTGCTGCAAACAGTAGTGACAATAGCTTTTTAATTTCGTTGGCGCCAAGCACTATAAGAGCTTGCTTAATGGTACTTATTTCTGCGCGTCTTGCAAATGCGGCAGAATTTGAATACCTAAGTAATTTATAAGATAGGTTTACATCACGTTCAAACACATCAGTGATTTTCTTAAGATCCATATCAACACTTGATGTTTCGTAAAGTAATTCAGCTAATGCCATTTCTGATGGTGGTAGAGCCTTACTTTGTACCATTTCAGGTTTTGAGAAGAAAAATCCTTGGAAATAATCAAACCCAAGCTCTAAAGCTTGTTGGTAAATTTCATAGGTTTCTACTTTTTCGGCAAGTAACTTAATATGTGAGTGCGGTTTTAAATCGTTTAGAACCGTTTTTATTGTATCTATATCGGATGCTAAAAAGTCTATTTTAATAATATCAATAAATGGGTAAAAATGACGCCATACAGGTTGATGAATGTAGTCATCAAGAGCAATAGTGTAACCTTTATCTTTTAAATCTTTAACGATAGCTAATAAACGCTTACCAGGCTGGATAGTTTCAAGTATTTCTACAACTATAGTGTCTTTACCTAGTAGTGTAGGGTAACCCTTTGATAGTGTTTCTAGGGTGAAGTTTATATAAGCAGGTTTATTGTCGGTTAAATCTTCTAAACCAAAATTAAACTGGCTACCCTCTATAAGTCGTGTTGTTGCTTCGTCACCATCTATATCGGGAAATACGTTATCAACGCCATCACGAAATAAAAGCTCATAACCGATAAGTTTTTTATCTCTATCTAAAATCGGTTGACGTGCAGCGTAAAAATACATAAACAGTTCCGTAAGAGTGATGTAATTGGGTATTGTAATAATATATGGCAAAAGATTCAAAATAGCATTACGTATATTTGCATGATTAATAAATTATCATTATAAATTAAGGTGTTTCTTCTATTTAATTTATTATATTTTACCAATTCGCTTTAAAATTATTCAACATGAGTATTTTTGTATCAGCTGGAAGCAACAAGTTGGAGATTTTATTGTTAGGCATGATATAGTCAGCGAGAATGGTTTTTATCCTAATAGTGTCTTTATTATAATATTTTAAGAGTCAATATTCGGATCAAGAGCCTGTTATTAATAATTATGCGGAGGCTAATTTGGAAACAGGAATGATTATTTCACTAGCATTATATTTTGTTGTAATGTTAGGTATCGGACTATATGCATATAAGCAATCTACTGGCGATGTATCAGGTTACATGTTAGGTGGACGAAATCTATCACCAAGTGTTGCTGCACTATCTGCAGGTGCATCTGACATGAGTGGCTGGATTTTAATGGGCCTACCTGGTGCGATGTTTGTTACTGGTTTTAGTAGTACATGGATAGCAATTGGTTTGGTGATTGGTGCTTGGTTAAATTACCTGTTAGTTGCACCTAGATTACGTGTGTACACTGAAAAAGCAAATGACTCTATAACAATCCCAGATTACTTCTCAAATCGCTTCAATGATAAGTCAAACTTATTACGTGTTGTATCAGCTGTTGTGATTATAGTCTTCTTTACTCTTTACACGTCATCTGGTGTTGTAGCCGGCGGAAAATTGTTTGAAAGCTCATTTGGTTTAAGTTATGAAGTGGGTTTATACATTACAACGGGTGTCGTTGTTTTATACACTTTGTTTGGTGGTTTTTTAGCGGTTAGCTTAACTGATTTCGTGCAAGGTTGTATTATGTTCATCGCGCTGATTCTAGTGCCTACCGTTGCATACTCTTTACTTGAACAACCTCTAGAATCTACTTTACATAGTGTAAATCCAGATATGCTTAACTGGATTGGAGCAGGCTCTGCATTAGGTATTATTTCTGCAATGGCATGGGGTTTAGGTTATTTTGGTCAACCACATATCATCGTTCGTTTTATGTCGGTACGTAGTGTTAAGGATATGCCTAAAGCTCGCCGTATTGGTATGACATGGATGATTGTTGCTGCCCTTGGTGCTGTTGGTACTGGTATATTTGGTGCTGCTTATACTTATGAGAATAATATTGTAGTTGAAGATCCTGAAACGATTTTCCTAATTCTTTCTGAGTTATTGTTCCATCCACTTATTGCTGGCTTTTTACTAGCTGCAATTTTGGCTGCTATCATGAGTACTATCTCATCGCAATTGCTAGTAAGCTCAAGTTCATTGACTGAAGATTTATATAAAACATTTTTACGTAAAGATGCTAGCGACTTTGAATTAGTTACTGTTGGTCGAATTAGCGTTGCATTTGTTGCCCTGTTTGCAATTTATTTAGCGTACGATAGAGATAGCTCTATTTTAGACCTAGTAAGTAATGCATGGGCAGGCTTTGGTGCTGCTTTTGGACCTCTTGTATTGTTTAGCCTTTATTGGAAACGTATGAATTTTGCTGGCGCCTTATCTGGTATGTTAGTAGGTGCGTTTACAGTGCTTGTTTGGATTTATGGTCCGTTTACTATTAATGGTGAAAGTTTAAGTAGCTTTATGTATGAAATAGTACCTGGCTTTATTTTAGCGAGTATCGCAATTGTTGTTGTTAGCTTAGTAACAAAAGAGCCAGAGCAAAACATCACTGCTTTATTTGATGAAGTAGAAAAAGAGCTTTAAATAGCAATTACTATTCATTTTAAAATGAGTAGTAAGTAATACCAATCCGCGATAATACTTAATCATTTTGCGGTGCTAAACGTGTTGCTACCGGCGTTAAAAAATTATCATTTAGAACAACTAAATATCAATTTTTTGCCTAGCTATCAACACGTTTTTCCACCCTCAAAATAGATCACTTAATTAAGCGAATTGGTATAATAAAAAAGGGAGCAACTAAGTTGCTCCCTTTTTTATTTAGTTTGTCCCGTCCGAGGAGAGGGCAATCTACGAGTTAACTTGCTTTTTTATCGTTGTTATCTTCAATTGACGCAACGTTATCTGACTTTTTACTTTTTGCTGGCGCTTTGGTAACAACTGGATCTTTGCCGCCCTTTAATATGGTCATAAAGTCATCTTTGCTTTTCGCTATTTCTAAAGCAAGTGATTCAATTTGTTGCTCACTAAGCGGTACGTCTACCTTTTCTAGCATTAGCTCAAGTGATTCTGCTATATCGAGCATCTTGTCATAAGCATCAGCTTCTTTTTTGGTAGTAAACGTCATACGCTCGACTCCGTTTCGTTCTACAACATATTTAACAACAACAGCCATGATTTCTCCTGCAAAATTGCTTGGCACCGTGGTTTGTAAAAACCATTAGATTACTGTTTTTATGTACAGTAATGGTTTGGGCGTAAATTTGCAAGCGCGAAGTATTAATTTTTAGGTGTCTTAAATTTGACAAAAAACGGTAACTTTACTTTAGTTAAGCAATCACTTGTTGTACCAGCTGCATTTTCAGGATTTCGGATCATAGTGATAATGCGTTTAGGTACACTTTAAATGATGAGCTTTTCAGTTCCTTACTTTTTGGTTTTCCTGAGCAACATTCAAAATTAAGAAAAGAAGAATAGGGACAAGTTTGATGAAAACGTTAAAAAATTTATTCATAATAAGCTTATTATGCTTACTACCTGCAACTACCGTATATGCACAACTATCGGAAGTAACTAAGCAAATGCCTCAAGTTGAGACAATTAGTATAAATAATGCTGATGCAGAGATGCTTGCTAAGCTACCAGGTATAGGTAAGAAAAAAGCGCAGGCAATTGTGGATTACCGTGAAGAAAACGGCGAATTTAAAAGCGTTAGTGATTTATCGCAAGTTAAAGGAATTGGTAAAAAACTATTAGCCAAATTAGAGGGGAAAATTTCACTTTAATAGCAGTAGATAACAATCAGGGCGCTATGCGCCCTGATTAAATTGTTTTAATGCATCGCTTAAGTGTTTTTTAGCAAAGTTGATTTCAATAGGTGTTGTTAAAAGTGGGTAGCAAAGTCCGCCGAGTATCAAAAACGGGATTAATATCCAACCTTTAAATACCGTGAATATTAAAAATAGTGGACTTAGTAATATTAATTTAATAATACGCAGTAACACTTTATCAGTTGGCGATAACATACTTAAAGAAAGTGCTATTACGTCTTGGCGCTTGCGTACTTTTAGATGTTTAAGCTCATCTAATTGGCTTGAAAAAAATGTAAACATATCAAATCGACTTTTTAATTAATAAACGGCCAATAACTATAATAAATAGTGTTAGTGAGAAAATCCCAAATATAATTTCCATCCAAGCAGGCATGCTCAAACCAACAAACTGCCAATCTATATTTCCACAATCCCCGGTCGCCTGAAAAAAGCTAGGTATCCATTCATGTAGCGGCATAAACGATGGGAAGTTTGGTTCAAACTCACAGCTAAATGCAAAGGGGTCTGTGGTGGTTTGCATATCAATATGCTCGCGAGCAATTAAATATCCCCAAACACTCGATACACCCCAAATTACATACGCTAATATACGAACTGCTTTGCTCTGTGGTTTAGTCGAACCTACGATTCCTGCGCCTAATAGACCCAGTACGGCTGTACGTTGATATATGCACATTATGCAAGGCGCCAATCCCATTTGGTATTGAAAGAAAAGGGCGGTCACTTCAAGTAAAAAAACGATAGCTGTAAATAAAAGCCACGGGGTACGTTGGGTGGGTAATTGCGCAAGCCAGTTCATAAAAATTCCGCGTTTAAATAAGACGTTAGATTATGACCTAGGATAATGTATGCGGCAACAAAAAGGAAAAAAAAGCTACCGAAGTCGCTTTTTATAAGATGAAATTATTGACCACTCAATGCAGCCTCAGCAGAGGCTACATGACGCTCTACTTAGTTCCCATTGATACATAAGCTTAGTTATATCGCTTACTTATACAACATTGGTGCATTGCCTAAAAAATTCTTTAAAGTTGCGGTTAGAACGCTCTGTTGCATAGGTGTTCCTTTTTAATGTACTTATGTGTTTTAAGTTGATTAAGCTAGGTATGGTGTAAATAAAAAACACCAATAATTACAATGTACCTACAATGAATATTGCTCTGTATATTTATACATTGTAGCTATATTAGAAAAACCTAAATTTTATTATTTATTAATCTTTAATTTCTACTCATTTGCTTATTAATATACCTGACTTTACTTGTTAGTTATGCTTCGTCTGGTACAATCAGTCAGTTATTCGTGTAAAACGATGAGTGTTGATTAATTCGAGTGGGAACTGGATGAGAATTTTTAAAGCGAAAAGCCCAGCAGGATTTGCTGAAGAATATATAGTTGAATCTATTTGGAACGGCGATTTCCCTCCAGGTTCAATTCTACCTGCCGAGCGAGAACTTTCAGAGTTAATTGGTGTAACAAGAACGACCTTGAGAGAAGTATTGCAGCGTTTAGCACGTGATGGCTGGTTAACAATTCAGCATGGTAAACCAACAAAAGTAAATAACTTTTGGGAAACGTCTGGCTTAAATATTCTTGAAACACTAGCGCGCTTAGATGAAGACAAGATGCCAGAGCTGACAGATCAGCTTTTATCTGCACGTACTAATATTAGTGCTATTTATACACGTGCTGCAATTAAGTTAAATCCTGAACGTGTAATTGAAATTTTATCACAAAGTCATGAGCTAGAAGACACTGCGCAGGCATTTGCTGACTACGATTATAAAGTTCATCACGAATTAGCCGTTGCGGGTAATAACCGTATTTATGTATTAATACTCAACGGTTTTAGAGGCTTTTATTCAAAGATTGGTTGTCATTACTTCTCTGATGCCGGAACTCGTGAACTTGCACGTCAGTTTTATAAAGATTTAACAATCTTGGCAGAAAATAAAGAGCATGATGGTGCTATTTCGATGATGCGTAAATACGGTCATCAAACAGGTGAGATTTGGCAAAAAATCCGTGGCGATATGCCCTCAGATATAATGGATTAAATCTAAACGAGAAACCTGCATTTGCAGGTTTTTTTGTAGCTGTAAAAATTAATACCGCATTATATGAATTTTTAAACAATTTAATGTATTAAGCTTTCTTCAGTAACGTCAAAAGTTCTATCTAATTACAACGCAATTTACACTTCAAAATAGACCTATTATTCAAGCAGATTAGTGCAAGTTGTAAGTGTTCGTTATTTTCGATTGCTCACATCGTTAAATGCGATTGTTCTTTTGTAGTGAATAACTTTAGAATGCCAATTAATTATATGTGTGCGCTATTGGTTTTTAATTTTTAGCGCCCATATAAGTACCAGCATTGCGAAAGCAATTGAAAACAAACTCAAAATATTTGGAGAATAAAATGGGTGTATTAGTAGGCCGCCAGGCACCAGACTTTACCGCTGCAGCTGTTCTTGGTAATGGTGAAATTGTAGATAGCTATAACCTTCATGAAACAATTAAAGGTAAAAAAGCAGTTATCTTCTTTTACCCACTAGATTTCACGTTTGTATGTCCTTCTGAACTTATTGCATTTGATAAGCGTTTTGAAGAGTTTCAAAAGCGTGGCGTAGAAGTAATTGGTGTTTCTATCGATTCACAATTCTCACATAACGCATGGCGTAACACTGCTGTTGCAGACGGCGGTATTGGTAAAGTTCAATACGCACTAGTTGCAGATGTTAAACACGAAATTTGTAAAGCGTATGACGTTGAGCATCCAGAAGCGGGTGTTGCATTTCGTGGTTCATTCTTAATCGACGAAGAAGGCAATGTACGTCACCAAGTAGTGAACGATTTGCCACTAGGTCGTAACATCGACGAAATGCTTCGCATGGTTGACGCGCTAGCGTTCCACACTGAGCACGGTGAAGTATGTCCTGCTGGTTGGACTGAAGGTAAAAAAGGTATGGACGCAAGCCCTGAAGGCGTTGCTAAGTTCTTATCTGAAAACGAAGGCGAGCTATAATTTAGCCCTTAGTTTTAAATAAAAAACCGCCAATTGGCGGTTTTTTTGTGTCTTTTATTTAGAAAGAAAAACTTACTTTAGTGTACAAGTAGCGGCCACGAGGGTTATGCACAGCTGATGCATAACCATATAAATCGCCATCGCCATCACCAATTGCAAATGGTGGCTCTTCATCAAATAAGTTATTAACACCTAAAGATATTTTAGCTGACTCAGTAATACGGTACGACGTTTGTAAATCAACAAGCGTTTGCGAGTCAATCATACGTGAAGTATTGCTATCAAAGTCTAAATTGCCATCAAAGTCGATATCAGGCGTATCTTCAAATTCGCCTACATAACTGATATTTACATTGGTGTTAAACTCACCAATTTCCCAGTTGGTTGAGAAAATAAAGCGATGCTCTGGGTAGCCATATTCACCCGTGTAATCACGACCATCTTTTTCAAACTTATCCTGATATGCCCACTCTAAATTAAATTTAAGTAAACCTAAGTCATCAAGAGAGTGGTTATAGTTTGCTGAAACATCAACACCAGATACTTCTTGCGATGATAAATTTTTAAATGTGCTGTGTATTTTTTGTATTGTGCCTAAGCTTGCACCGCCTGTAGGAGCTAAACGAACACATACGGTACTATTTTGGTTACCACATTCTGCAGCATAAATAGGACCAAATTCTTCTTCATCGATTTTATTATCTTGAGTAATGCTCCATACATCAACACTTAAACCAAACTCAGCTGTTGGTGCCCAGATAACGCCCACGTTCCATGATTCTGACTCTTCTGCTTGTAAATCAGGGTTACCAGAGAACTCAATGTTGTAATCAAGTGCTTGGCAATCTAATCCTGTTTGTTCACAGCGCTGTGTATCAACAAAAAATTGGCTTTTTTGTGATGGACCTAAGCCTATTTGCGCTAACGAAGGCGCTCTAAAGCCTTGCGCCCAAGAACCACGAACCGTTACTTCATCAGTCGGTGCCCAGCGCAGAGCTATTTTTGGATTTGTTGTTGTACCAAAGTCGCTATAATCATCGTAACGACCGGCTAATTGTAGTTCGAGGTTTTCAGCAAGTGGGATTGAGAACTCAACATATGCAGCGTATTGTTCACGATCAGCAGAAGCTGATACTGATTCAGTACCAAATATTAAGCCACGTTGAAATTGATCATCAGGGATATCATTTACATCTTCTTCACGGTACTCAATACCGGCGGCCATCATTACAGCTTCGCCACCAAAACTAAACGCTTCACCTGTAATGTTAGCGTCAAAAGAGGTCATATGAGACTCACCGCGACGCACTAAGCTAGTTGTGATTCTGTCAATTACAGCTGGGTCGTTATATGTGCCACCGAATGGATTATAGTTACCGGCATCAATTTCTTGTTGTAAGAAATCGGTGCGTACCCAGCCTTGTGTACGATCGCCTGTTTGTAGTGATTTACTGCGACCTTTTTGTACCGCTGTCTCCCAGCTCCAATCGTTTATTTCGCCTTTTAACCCTGCAACAAAGCGTAAGGTGTCTGACTCAATGTCCCATTGGCGAGCGCCTGCATCTACTGTACGGTAACGACCAATTTGAATGTCTTCACCAAATGGATTGTTTGGGTGATTAGCGGGTACCGTAAGGCCTGCATCTTCATCAAGTGGTGTTGGTGCACCTGCAGCGACAGAGCTGTTATGCTGAACAGCCATTTCTAAAAAGCCAGTAATGCCGTTATCAAAGCGGTATTCAAATTGTGAAATAGCGCCTACACGCTCAGATGCTGGGGCAACATATCCATATGGGCCGTAATCAAATAAACAGCTACCACTTGAAGTTGCATTTTCAGCAGGACAGG
The DNA here is from genome assembly GCF_015864715.1 of Pseudoalteromonas sp. NZS71. Taxonomy (NCBI): domain Bacteria; kingdom Pseudomonadati; phylum Pseudomonadota; class Gammaproteobacteria; order Alteromonadales; family Pseudoalteromonadaceae; genus Pseudoalteromonas; species Pseudoalteromonas sp. NZS71. The sequence goes on from NZ_JADYWS010000002.1 coordinate 237,005, forward strand.
CAGGGTCGATTGTTTTAACGCCATCCACATAAAAGTAGCCTGGGAAACCACGAGATGAACGGAAATCTTCACCACCATAAGGTGCTTGGTTTGCAGTGCCAAGGCTGCCCATTTCATCAGAAGAAAGAGATGTGTTTTTAAAGTAATCGATAATAACAGATGCACTACTTTTTTCGCTTGTTGTACCCCAAACTAGGCTTGCTGTTGTTTCTTCATAATTTGGACCATCCGTACCGCCATAGCCTAGGTTAATCTCAACACCATCAATATCTTTCTTTAAGATAACGTTAACTACACCCGCTACTGCATCTGAGCCATAGATAGCTGAAGCGCCATCTTTTAGTATGTCGATACGCTCAATAGCAGAAACAGGAATACTGTTAATATCTACAAATGAGTTGGTGATACCTTCAGCAAAGGCACTAATTGATACACGGCGACCATTAATTAATACCAGTGTTGCATCGGCTCCTAAGCCACGTAAGCTTACTGCAGCTGAACCGTTAGCGGTTGAATCTTGGTTGTTACCACGAGTAGAGAAAGTACCGCTACCTGCTACAGGCATTCTTTCTAGAAGTTGCTGTAAATTATCGTAACCCATGTTTTCGATTTCAGCTCTACCGATTGACTGTACCGGAGAAGGCCCTTCAATATCAGTTCGCTTAATACGAGAACCAGTAACCTGAATTCGCTCTACTTTTTTAGCTTCTTCTGCTGCGTAGGCTGTTGTTGTAAAACCTGCTGATAATGCGAGTGTTGCGCCCACAATAATGCTTGGTGTAAATGCAGTTGATTGCTTCATCCTTAAGTCCTTGTTGATATATTATAAAATTATTTGCTTAACAAGCGCGGGTATTAATATCATGTAACTTAAGTGTTAGCAATTAGCTTAATTTGTGATTTAAGTATTAGTTTCAATGCTTTTTTGTGGGTTTTATGACCTTATTTATACTTTGTTTTCTAGGTGAAACTAAGCGTGAATAGGACATAGAGTTAATAATTGTTATATAGCTAGATGAAGCCATGTGTGGAATAGCTAGTGATAGAAATAATTTGTAATAATTTATTTCTATAAATTAAAACTTATGTTTGTTTTTCTGCTTTTAATTTATTCAATTATGTAATACCAATTCGCAGTAATACTTAATCAATTTGAGGGGTTAAAGTTGATGCTAAAGGCATTGAAATTTTCTGATTTACGACTGCTAGATACAGGAGGTGGGGTAATGCAGGAGCAATTGCTGATAATGGCTAAGTAATACCAACCTGCATAAATCTTTGATCAATTTAACGAATTAAATTGCACTATAACGTCGTTAAAAATTTTTTATTTAGAACAACTAGATATAAAAATTTTTGCCTAGTTCTAGCGTAATTTTCTTAACGTTAAATAGACCCCATATATAAGCAGATTGGTATAACAAGTTTTGTCTTGTTATCGACACGATTTTCTTATCTCAAAACAGATTACTTAATTAAGCGAGCTGGTATTATTTGAGTTTTTATATAGGTGAAATTAAAAACGCCTAATAAATTAGGCGTTTTTAATTATGCTTTATGCTTCATTAAGCGTTCTTTTTCACGCGACCAGTCTTTATCTTTACCGTCTTCGCGTTTGTCGTGTAGCTTTTTACCTTTTGCTAGATGAAACTCAAGTTTTACCCAGCAGTTTTTCCAGTACATCGCTGTAGCTATTAAAGAATAGCCATCGCGCTCTGTAGCACCGAATAAACGGTCAAGTTCGCGTCTGCTTAATAGCAATTTACGATAACGTAGCGGGTCGCAAATTACATGGGTCGAGGCACTAATAAGTGGCTGAATCTGACTGCCAAGTAGAAATGCTTCGCCATTTTTAAGATGAATATAAGTTTCTGTGATATTTACTTTACCAGCTCGGATACTTTTAACTTCCCAGCCTTGTAGTTCAATACCTGCTTCAAACTTATCGTGTAAAAAATACTCATGTCGCGCTTTTTTGTTTAGCGCGATGGTATTACTTGTCGATTTTGATGAATTTTTCTTAGCCATAGTGCCCTATAATATACGTAATGTGAGATGTTTTACATCGATTTTTTTAATAATGCTTTTAAAAATTTAGCTTTAATTTAAGCCGCATGAAAATTTGGGGAAACGCGCAAAGCTTGCTAAAATTCGCCCACACAGTTGGGAGTGAGTATGCCACAAATAGAAAAAAGTGCGCTGGTTATGTACAGCACTAAAGAGATGTTTGATCTAGTTAATGATGTAGAAGCTTATTCACAGTTTTTACCAAATTGCTCAGACTCAAAAATTGTTTCACAGCACGATAATAACATGACCGCGAGTTTAGAAATATCTAAGGCGGGTATAAAAAAGTGGTTTACCACCGAAAACACCTTTGTTGATGAGCAAACCGTGTTATTGCGCCTTGTTGATGGTCCGTTTAAGACGTTAAAAGGGCGCTGGCATTTTCAAGAGCTTGACGCCAAAGCATGTAAGGTTCATTTGCACCTAGAGTTTGAATTTTCAAGTAAGTTAATAGAGCTTGCCTTTGGAAAGATTTTTAACGATGTAGCAAAAAATATGGTGAGTGCATTTACTCAACGTGCAAAACAGGTTTATGGAGCGCGAGTATGATTAATGTTGAGGTGGTCTTTGCATTACCGACCACGGCCACGTGTTTATCAATTGAAGTGCCACAAGGGACTACAGTCGAGCAAGCTGTTATTCAGTCAGGTATTATAGAAAAGTGCCCAGAAATAGATGCCACATCGCTAACGTTAGGTGTGTGGAATCGAACTGTAAAAGCTAACTATGAATTAAAAGACGGTGACCGTATAGAAATATACCGTCCATTAATTGCAGATCCTAAAGATGCCCGCAGAAAACGTGCAGAAAAAGCAAAAGAAGAGGGGCGTGCAAATAAAATAACGGGTGGTCGCCCACTCGAGAAGTAATACCAATCGGCATAAACTTCGAACAATTTAACAGATTAAATCACACGCTAACGTCGTTTAAAATGGTAAAAGCTTTTTAAGTAAACCAATAAAAAAGGTGAGCCATGCTCACCTTTTTTACTACCTGAGACGTTTATTGCTCTAGCGGTGTAGTAAAGTTTTCAGGTTGGTCATAATCACCTGAGATTGAAACTAACTTTTCATTTTCAAAGTTAATTACTAACTCTTTATTTTGTTCGTTTTTACGGCCTTTATTAAAGCTGTAAATATAGCGCCATGTATTGTTATCAAAGGCGTCCTCGGCAATAGGTCTACCTAATACATAAACAACTTGCTCTCGGGTCATATTTACACGAAGTTTTTCAACATCCGATTGCTCTAAAAAGTTGCCTTGTGGAATGTTAATTCGGTATACCCAGCTAGAGCAACCTGCTGCTGAGCTAAGTGTTAAAGCGACGATAAGCCAAAGAGAAAAAGTTTTTAACGACTGCATTGTTAGTTGTGATCCTTATTTTTTATAATCTGCATGATACCGATTAGTCACTGAAGGTAAAACCCTTTTAAGCAATTGTTTTATGTTAAGGGCGTTAAGGTAATGTTTTGACCACTGATAATGAAAAAAGTTTACAGCATATTGAAACGAATATTTTAAAAACTGAGTCTACTTGGTTTTTATATATAGTTGAAACACGATTTGGTCATTGGTACACAGGGATCACGACTAATGTTGAAAAACGCTTTGCAACTCATCAAGCTGGTAAAGGGGCTAAAAACCTTAGAGGAAAAGGGCCTCTTTTACTTATCCATCAACAACAAGTAGGTAATAAAAGTGAAGCAAGTAAGCTTGAGTATCAATTAAAAAAGCTTCCTAGAGCTAAAAAGGAAGCGTACGTTTCAGCATTTAATACTGGCGATAGCAAAAGTACTTAGTTTGTGTAAATTAAGCATATTCGTTATGAGCAAAAACTATCTTCGAATATAGCTTATGCTCATAGCTGGCGTGTAATATTAGAGTCGCTTAGCGATGCTTTTCAAAGGTAGCTACAAGCGCATCAAGTGTTTGTGCACTGTTGGCTAAGTCGCGAATCGCTTGCTCTGTATTGATTTGTTCGCTCATTGCTTTATCGCTAATTTCGCTAATTTGCTCAATATTACGACTTACATCGGCAACCACATTACTTTGCTGCTCAGTTGCAGTCGCTATAAGCGTAGCCATATCGTTTATTTGATTTGCTGTTTCGGTTATCGTATCAAGTAATTCAACAGAGCTTTGCATTGCACCAACGCTTTGCTGAGCTTTATCTTTCGATTGGCTAATATCATTAACTACATCATCAGATATTTTTGTAAGCTCTTCAATCATAGATTGAATTTCGGTGGTTGATTGCGATGTACGGTTTGCCAGTGCACGTACTTCATCAGCAACAACAGCAAAGCCGCGTCCGTGTTCACCTGCGCGAGCAGATTCAATTGCAGCATTTAAAGCAAGTAGATTAGTTTGATCCGATATGCCTCTAATTGAGTCCACAATACTTGCAATATCAACCGTTTTTTTAGAAAGCAAAGTAACTTGCTCTGTTATGCCATCAATATCGCTGGCAAGGGCTGATATAGTTGCTTGGCTTTGGAGTACTTGTTTGTGACTTTGAATGGTGTTTTCGCGGCTGTTATCGGTTAACTTAGCTGTATTTGCTGCGCTTTGCGCTATTTCTTGTACTGTAGCGCCCATTTCGTTGATTGCTGCTGCGACAGATATTGTTTGTTCTTTTTGGTTGTCTATTGCTTGGGAGTTTCGTTTTGCTTGTTCAAATACATGATCAGAGCTTTTTCTAATATCGTGACTTTCGCTGGCAACTTGAGTAATCGCTGTTTCTATTTTATTTATAAACTGGTTAAAGCCGTTACTTAGATTGTTAAGCTCTGGTTGGCTCGATTCTGGTAAGCGGTACGCTAAATTTGCATCGCCGGAGCCTAGGCGTGAAAATAACTCAGCCATTTTAGAAAGTGGAGATGAAAGTGAGCGAGCAAGCAAATAACTGATTAAACTCGCAACCAATGCTGTAATTACCGTAAAAGTAAATATTTGCCATTGCAGGGTGTTTACGCTTGCGAAAACTTCACTTTTTGGCACTTGGGCTACAACATATAAATCGGTGTTTTTAATAGGCATAGCAGCTACAAGTGTCGGTTCGCCATTTAAATTAATTTCTTCTAGTGCAAAGCCATTACTATTAAATAGTTGGCTGTGGATATTTGCAGTATATAAATCATCAATGTTTGCTTTAGCTACTTTACTTGCATCTTTATGAAGCTGAATCAATCCACTTTTATCTGCAATGAATACAAAGCCTGTTTGCTCAATTTTAAATTGCTGTAATAGCTTTTGCATATCAGTGATGCTTTTTGCAAGACCTGCTAAACCAGTCCCATTAGCCTGCTGATGATTTACAAACATTTTCACATCATTGGCTGACTCTTGATAAATACTGATAGAGTAAGGTTGTTTTGATTGCTTAAAAGCAAAGAACCAGCCATCGGCTGCATCGTTTTTTAACACACGCAAAAACCCATTCTGGTTCCAGTACTGTGCAGTGTCTCTATTTGCCCAAGATGCTGTGGCTAAATCGTATTGCTGGGCAACGCGATTTAATTCTTTTAATAGTAATGTATCGTCTTGGTTGTTTGATTGAGCCCATTGTAAAATAAATTCGTTTGATGATAGTTGCTGAGCAGCACCGAGTAACTCGTTGATTTCACCGCCTATGTGATTGCTGATTGTTTGCAGTTTACTAGGGAGCTCTGACTCAATCATACGTCGCTCAATAATATCCTCTGAGCTGTGTAGGGAAGTCAAACCAATCAGTGCGGCTACGCATATAGCAATAACACTGCCTAAAGCTGTGATTTTTTGAGTGATCGAAAGATTTTGTATCGTCATGATATTAATTAATTTTACAACTAAATAGAAAAACATATTAGCACATTATTTATTTGGAACTAAATATTGGCTAAGCAGAATAGGCAAAGATATACCAGATTGGTTAAAGTTTTATTAACAGGCATAAAAAAGCCCACATGCAAAAAGCATACGGGCTTGGTTTCTAACAAGCGAAACATTTATTGTTTAGGGTTAAACAATCTTTTTCATTGCTGACATGTAGCCACGTAATTTAGCACCTACTTTCTCAACTGGGTGTTCGCGCAATGCAGCGTTAATTTGAATTAATGTTTGGTTATCAACTTGGTTACTGTGCTCGCCAAGACCTTTACCGATAATGTCTGTATCAACGTTTTTCATAAAATCAGCAAGTAATGGTAAACATGCATGGTTATATAAATAACAGCCGTATTCTGCAGTATCAGAGATAGTACGGTTCATTTCAAAAAGCTTTTTACGCGCAATAGTATTGGCGATTAATGGCGTTTCGTGTAATGACTCGTAGTAAGCTGACTCTTCGATAATGCCGGCTGCTGTCATGGTTTCAAATGCAAGTTCAACACCTGCTTTAACCATTGCTACCATTAAAATACCGTTATCAAAAAATTCTTGTTCAGAGATTTCTACATCGCCAGCAGGGGTCTTTTCAAAGTTAGTTTCTGCTGTTTCTGCGCGCCATTTAAGTAAGTTTACGTCGTCGTTATTCCAGTCTTCCATCATAGTGCGTGAGAAAGTGCCGTCGATGATGTCATCTTGATGCTTATTATAAAGCGGACGCATAATTAGTTTTAGCTCTTCACTTAGTTCAAACGCTTTTACTTTTGCTGGGTTTGAAAGGCGGTCAAGCATGTTAGTAACGCCGCCGTACTTAAGTGCTTCGGTAATTACTTCCCAGCCGTATTGAATTAGTTTTGATGCATAACCCGCATCAACGCCTTTTTCTACCATTTTATCAAAACATAAAATAGAGCCAGTTTGTAACATGCCACATAAAATGGTTTGCTCGCCCATTAGGTCAGACTTAACCTCAGCAATAAATGATGATTTAAGTACACCTGCGCGATGTCCGCCAGTACCCGCTGCATACGCTTTAGCTTGTGCTAAACCAAGACCTTGAGGGTCATTTTCTGGGTGAACTGCGATCAGAGTTGGTACACCAAAACCGCGTTTGTATTCTTCACGTACTTCAGAACCAGGACACTTAGGCGCAACCATGATTACAGTAATGTCTTCACGTACTTGCATTCCTTCTTCAACGATATTAAAGCCATGAGAGTAAGCAAGGGTAGAGTCTTTTTTCATAAGTGGCATAATTGCACTTACTACAGCGGTATGTTGTTTATCTGGCGTTAAGTTAAGTACTACGTCAGCTGTAGGAATTAATTCTTCATAAGTACCAACAGTAAAACCGTTTTCAGATGCATTTAAAAATGATTGGCGACGCTCAGAAATAGCTGAAGCACGTAATGTGTAAGAAACATCTAAACCAGAGTCACGTAAGTTTAAGCCTTGGTTTAAACCTTGTGCGCCACAGCCTACAATAACTAGTTTTTTACCTTTAAGTGCGTCAACGCCATCGGCAAATTCGCCTGCGTCCATAAATTCACATTGCGCTAATTGCGCTAATTGCTCGCGTAAAGGTAAGGTATTGAAATAATTCGCCATTGTTAGTGTCCTATAAAGTCATGTTTGTTAGATGCGCAAGGTTTGTTGCGCTTACAAACACCATATGTAAAATCGTTGCTTGCGTAAAATGATATATTTGAATTAAAGTGTTTCATAATATGAAATACAGGGTTTAGCATGGATCATAAACATTTAAACTACTTTTTAGCGCTGGCTAAAACACTCCACTTTGGGCGCGCAAGCGAACTTTGCCACATAAGCGCACCCACTTTGAGCCGCAATATAAAACACTTGGAAGAAGAGGTAGGTGTTGCATTATTTGTACGCGATAACCGCAGTGTTAAATTAACGCGTGAAGGTGAGTCGTTTATTGATTACGCCACAGCGACGCTTGCTAATTGGCAGCGTTTTAAAACGAATGTAAAAGACCCACAACAACATATTTACGGCAAAGTAAGTATCTATTGCTCGGTTACTGCATCTTATAGTTTTTTACATCAAATATTAGAGCAGCTTCGTGCGCAGCATCAGTATATAGAAATAACATTAAATACAGGCGACCCTGCACTTGCTATAAATCGTGTGTTAGATGGGCATGAATTAATGGCTATTGCAGCTAAGCCAAATAAGTTACCGGCGCAAATTGCTTTTGTAGATATAGGGCACTCTCCGCTTTTATTAATTGGACCAAAAATTCAATGTCCGATCACAGAAAAATTAACACAAAATAGTGATGACATTAATTGGTCTGATTTAGAATTTATAGTGCCAGAACAAGGTTTTTCTCGCCAAAGGTTAGAACACTGGTGGCGCAAAAATAATATTCACGGGAAAATTTACGCACAAGTTGCTGGGCACGAAGCAATGGTATCTATGGTGAGCTTAGGATTAGGTGTCGCAATGGTCCCTAAAATAGTGCTAGATAACAGCCCGCTGCAAGATAAAGTACAAATACTAACACCAAAAATGCAAGCGCCTGATGGGTTTGATATTGGTTTGGCAGTATTAAGGAAAGAGTTAAATGACCCTGCAATCAGTGCTTTGTGGAATATTGCGCAAACTTTAGATGCAAAAGCGATTTAATGCGCGCAGAGAATAAGCAAGTTAGTTAAATAGTATGAATATAGGTTGCGTATAAGTTTACTATTACTTAACATTGAGCGCTAATAATAAAAACAATGACGCTTGAGAGTTTATTTATGAACCACGCCGTATCACTTGCTCATTCTGCTCAATGCCTAAAAAAGGCGATTCCTTTGATGGTAAAATACCGAATGCCGGTTACACCCATCAACTATGCAATTTGGTACTGTTATATTCAAGGAAACAAACCTTCATTAAATGCTGAGTTAGACCATGTTATTGCTCTGCAACAAACATGTTCACAAGACAAAGCAAAAGAAATTTTTGATAAACATTTAACGCAAGACGATCTCGTTTTTTTTCAAGAAATGACTGAAAAATTTCATACAACTATGGAGCAAGTTCAGCAAGATATAAGCACAACGCTTGATCACTCTAAAAGCTTTACGACGAGTTTAGTCGACTCACAAAATGAATTAAATATGCTTGTTGATGTAAACTCTTACAATGAGATACTAGGTTGTGTTGAGCGTTTAACCGACGATTCTATTGCAATGCAAGATTATGCTCGGGAGTTTCAGACTAAATTAGCCGTTGCCTACAATGAAATAAAAGATTTAAAAGAAGCACTCAATATTTCAAAGGAAGCAGCCGATACCGACACGCTTACGGGTTTTTATAATCGAGGTAAGTTTGATTCTGATATTGTAAACTTTTGCCTCGAATACTCAGAGCAAGCGCAAGAAGACTCTCTTGCCGTACTCATTATGTTTGATATTGATCATTTTAAGCGCTTTAACGATGATTTTGGCCATCAAAAGGGTGATGAAGTCCTTAGGCTAGTTGCTAAAAAAGTGAGAGAAAATACAACTGAAGCTGCAAATGTGTATAGATATGGTGGCGAGGAGTTTTGCATAACAGCCTACTTTGACACTATTAACGATATAATAGCATTTGCAGATTGTATTCGTTTAGCAATAGCAAAATTGGCGATTCGTAAAAAGCATGATGCAACTGCAAAACGTGCTATTTCAGCAAGTTTTGGCTTAGCAATTTTACGGCCATTTACAAATAGTTCTGTTTTAGTTGAGCGTGCAGATAGAGCTTTATACATTGCCAAAACACATGGACGAAATCGTATAGAAATAGCCCCTGATATTTAATAAGTACCAGAGGTTTTTGATTTATTTGGGTTAAAGCCGCTCAATTTAGGGCGATTTAATCCAACTTCAGTTTTGGTAAACAAGCAGGTAAAACCCAATAGAGCTGTAGCGAGTTAGCTCTTAGTAATTTTTTATTTGAATAATTGCATTTGCTACGTAGTGCCTCATTTTCAAAGTATCTTAAGGTACTATTAGTTAAAAACTACACAAGCAACTCAAAGTACAATCCTTAGACACAACTACCTTGAAAGATAAATAGTCCGAAAAGCATAAAGTTAACATTTTTGTATACAAATTGTGAATAATTGTAACCAGCTAGAGCTAGTTTAAAAAGACCTTGCTAGTATGGGGAACTCACTTATTTTGATACTTTGATTTACGCTGATGCGGTATGCCTTCTCATTATTAACAGCTCTATGTTTTAGCACTTTGTTTGTTTGCCTTTCGGTGCAAGCAACACAGGCAAGCAAGCATGCTGACGATTATACAGAGCAAGATATAACAACCGATCGTCTGCATTTGAGTTTAAGCGTGGGGGCTGGAGTTATAACCAACCCTTTGCATGGTGGAGATAATATTCCGCTCGTGCTTATTCCTCAAGTTGCGTTTTATGCAGAGCAATGGTTTTTTGATAATGGCCGTATTGGTTATTCATTTTTGCAAACCCCTAAGCATCACTTTAATCTAGTTGGTGAACTCAACTCTGAGTCTCGCTTTTTTATAGACTGGCACCCTAAAAATGTATTTTCACTACAAAGCAGTACTCTCAACAATCAGTTCGTAATGCAAGATGAAGCCTCGTCCTCTCGCTATGTTGATATTGATAATTTACATAAACGGCAAATTGCACTGGATGCGGGTATTGCATATCACTATGTAAATGAAGACCATGTTTTTTCGGTTCAGGCTCTGCATGATATAACCGATGTTTATCGAGGTGCACGCGCAGCATTGCAGTGGCAGTATCATACTGTGCTAGGAAAGCTCAAAATAAAGCCAACACTTGGAATAAACTATAAATCTGCGGAACTAAATAGCTATTTTTATGGACTTAATGAGGGTGAAACTCAATTTGGCAAAATAGACGTTGGTAGTAGTTGGCAACCTTATGCTAAAATCGACGCCCGTTGGCCACTGGGTAAGGCTGACTCTCTTCGTTTTCATGTAGCATATTACGACTATTCGACTATGGATGGCAGTCCGCTCTTTGAACGTACTTATTCAATGACTGCATTTATAGGATTCGATCGTACTTTTTAATATGAAGTATTTAATATTAGTTGTCTTTATTACCACTTTTTTTAGTGGTTTTAGTGTGGCACAACCCCCTTTTTTTAGCGTTTCTCCAAAAGTCTGCGTTGTCTCTGAACAGCAGGGTTTTTGCGATCTTGATTTACAATTTAAATGGCAATTAAACGCCTACAGTGATGTCTGTTTGTATCAGCAAGAGCAACGGCTTCAATGCTGGGAGCAACAACTTTCTGGGCAATTTAATTATAAAGCGCGTGTTCAGGTGGAGACCATATACTCCTTAATCAATCCTCATACGGGTGTGTTAATAGCAAAAACACAGGTTGAAGTACAAAGCGCCCATGCTAAAAAAAATAGGCGTAGGCTTCGCTCTCCGTGGAGCTTTTTTTAATTTAGGAGCAACTAATGCCAAAAATTTTACTTGTTGAAGATGATCTCGGTTTACAACAACTAACAAAAGATTACCTTGAACATAATGGCCTTGAAGTCGAAGTATTAGAACGTGGTGACGAAGTGTTTAATTACCTAGAAAACAATACACCCGATTTAATGATTTTAGACGTTATGCTGCCAGGTAAAGATGGCTTTAGCGTTTGCCGCCAAGTGAGAGATAAGTTTACTCTACCAATTTTAATGTTGACTGCTAAAGGTGAAGACTTCGACCAAGTGCTTGGTTTAGAGCTTGGCGCTGATGATTATGTAATAAAACCAGCAGAGCCACGTGTATTACTAGCGCGAATTAATGCATTACTGCGTCGTGGACAACCCATAGTAAAATCAAGCGAAGAGCTCCAGTTTGGTGATTTAGTCATTGATAAAACAAGTCGTATTGTAAAACTAAGTGATTCGGAGATTGTATTAACTTCGCACGAGTTTGAGTTACTATGGCTATTAGCGTCAAATGCGGGTGAAGTACTAAGTCGAGAACATGTGCACCAGCATATGATTGGCCGCCAATACGATGGACTTGATAGAACTGTGGATGTACGCGTATCACGAATTCGTAAAAAATTAGGCGACAACAGCGATAAGCCGTATCGTATAAAAACTGTATGGGGACAAGGCTACTTATTTGTTTCTGATGCATGGGATCTTTAGAACTATTTAAGGTTAGTCGGCTTTAATGGGAAAACTGTTTACCAGCTTATATTTATATATCATCGTTTCTTTGTTTGTAGTAAGCGGTGTTATAGAGCAATTGTGGCCTTACGAAGAGTCGCAACAGCAGGTCTTCTTAGATGATGAGTTTGGGCAATCACTCTGGTTGCTCTCACAAACTCCAAATGGTCTTAAAAAATTAAAGCACAACTTTGAAAGTAAAGTTATTGAACGACGTGATTTAATACTCCCTCAAAAACAACAATCGCAGCTCAACCAAAACCACTACTTATACTTATACGATAAGCAACAACGCATTGTTTGGTATGTAGATCTCGGTAATGATTCATTACTTCAAGTAGGACCGGTAGGTGTATTAACGCAGGAATCATCTTCTGTTTGGCCGTATTTATTACTACTTATTATTGTAGGTATACCTGTTGGGCTGTGGAGCTTTTTACTATGGCGCGACTTTGCAAAGCTACGTAAAGCGTGTGAAGCGGTAGAGGGTTTGCAAGACTTTCAACTAAACGACTCTTCTAAGTCTTTCTTTTTACCTATTACTGATACATTAAAGGTAATGCAGCAACGTATTGAGTTTTTACTTAGTGCGCAGCAAGAACTTACCTCATCGGTGTCGCATGAGTTTAGAACACCACTAGCACGTTTAAAGTTTGCAATTGTAATGCTGCAAGAACAAATGCTTGACGTAAAAGGTGAGAAATACCTAACAAACATGCAAACAGACATTAGCGAGCTTGAGTCACTAGTTTCTGAAATGCTTGAATACGCGCGATTAGACTCTCAACAACCTAGTTTACAGCCAATAAACTGTGACTTAGCTGGGCTGGTAAAAACAACTGTTGAAAAGCTAAACTTTGAAGCCCGAACCACGCTCTCTGTAAACCTCCCTGAGCATTTAAATTACTACTGTGATAGCCATTTTATGGCGCGAGTATTTCAAAATTTAATTGGCAATGCGCTCAAATATACCCATAAAAAAGTCAAAATTTCATTGCTACAAGAGACAAAACACATCGTATTGATTGTTGAAGATGATGGGGAGGGGATAGCTCCCGCTGAGCGAGAAAATGTATTTAAACCTTTTACTCGACTAGATAAAAGTAGAGGCAAGGATACCGGTGGTTTTGGTTTAGGACTCGCTATAGTTGCTAAAATTGTATCGTGGCACCAAGGAGAGTGTAAAGCAGAAAACTCAAGCTTAGGTGGTGCTAAATTTATTGTATATTTACCCCTCAAATTAAAGACATAAAAAAAGCGCCTAGAGGCGCTTTTTTTTGCGGTTAAAAACCAAAATCAACAAGTAGCAATATAATAGACCGCAAGTACTTAAAAAAGTTCTCAACTATTTTTATTTTTTTCAAGTAATGGCATTAACATTTGCTCAAGGCCATTTAGTTTTACCTCATACATCATCGCAAGTTGACTCCCTAGTTTTGAGTCAGGAAACCCTTGCTGATTAAACCAGACTAAATAAGGCTCTGGCAGTAAAAGCAATGGCCGTCCTGCATATTTTCCAAACGGCATTATGGTATTAATAGCTATTTTTAGTTGTTTTGGATCCATAAAAACTACTTATGTATTTAAAGTATGCGTAAGTGTAAGGGATTTTAGAGATATAAAATAGGCTGTGACGGGCAAGAAACAGCCTATTTTGCGAGGGAGTAGGCCCTCTGATTTAATAATTTTATGTTGATATAAACCTAGTTGAACTTTAATTAGCTGGGATCTAATTAAGTTATTATTAGAACATGGGTTCTTATTTAACCAACACAGTTAGTCTACCTGTTTTTCATTGTTGTGGTGAATTGGCTTGTAAAGGAATGTAAATAGAATTGCTTTTTATTTAAAAACTAATAACAAAGCCTTAACTGATTAAGGCCTTGTTATATTATAGACGTCATAAAAAGTAATTATTCGTTAAATAGTTCTTGTTTAACGTGCTCTGCAAAACCACTACCGGCTTCTAGGTAAAAGTTATAAGTAGAATGAACACCCATTTCTTCTAGTTCTTTTTGTTGATCAGGGTAGTTTGCAATAGCTGTTACTTGACCTTTATAACCAGAGGCTTGTAGTTGCTCTAAGGCAAAAATATTTTGCATGTGTTTTGGCATCGCAAGCATAACCATTTCTACTTGCGAGTGATTTACTCGTTGCCAAAAGTCAGGGTCGGTTGCATCAGCAATTAAGACGTTGCGGCCTCTGTTAACGTGCTTATCTACCACCTCAGGTTTTATATCTATACCTGCAACAACATTTGGGTGAGTCGCGTTGATAGTCTCATAAGCACCAGTACCAATCCGTCCCATGCCAAAAATGACTATTCTAGTATCGTTAAGGTTAACAGGTAGCTCTTCAGCTAAACGAGTTTTGCTTTCGAACTTTAATAACCAGTGCTCTATTTTTACGTACAACTCGTTTGAACGCTTATTTAATGGGGAGGCAATTATAAAGGTAATAGAAACAGCAATTGCCATTACAGCTAGCCACTCAGAGGTGATCATGCCTGTAGTTGCAGCCACTGCACATACAATTAAACCAAACTCACTGTAGTTAGATAAGCTAAAAGCAGTAAGTAATGATGTACGCGCGCGTAGTTTAAATATATTAGTGAACACATAATAAAGCGCTATTTTAACGGGTAATACTAAAATAAGTATAATAGCAACAATCAAGGAGTTAGTGGTTAGCTCTGCGCTCAAACCAATACTTAAGAAGAAGCCAACTAGCAATATGTCCTTTAAATTAAGCAGGGATTTTGATAGCTCGCCTGCCTTTTTGTGAGGGGCAAACATCATTCCTATTATTAATGCACCTAAATCGCCTTTTAGGCCTGCAAATTCAAATGCATGATAACCAGCAACTAGAGCAAAGAAAAAACCAAACAATGGTAATAGTTCACCATGTTTAGATCGGTTCAATACGCCATACATTACAGGTCGTAATAAAGGCAAAGCAATTATTAGTGCAATTGCCCATAAATTTGGGACTTTACCGGTGCTAATAGCTAAAAAGATAACAGCAAAGATATCTTGCATTACCAATATACCAATGGCTATTTTACCGTGTAAGCTTGCCATTTCCCCGCGTTCTTCAAGCACTTTTACTGCAAATACAGTACTCGAAAAACTCAGTGCAAACCCAACTAATAAAGCACTTTGCCAACTTAAATCAACAAATAGTGGAATAGCGAATACGCCAAGTAACAGCATAAAACCACTAAATAACGCACTGCTAAAAATGATATGCAATGTTGCAGGTGCCCAAACTTGAGGTTTAATTAAACTGTTAACTTTAAGTTTCAAGCCAATACTAAAAAGAAGAAGGGTAACGCCAAGGGCTGCAATTGTATCGAGCAACTCTGTACTTTTATATCCTGATAAATTTAAAGCAAAGCCTGCTAATAAAAATCCAATAAGAGGAGGTAGTTTTAATTGATAAACGGCAAAACCACAAACAAACGCGGCAGCAAAATAGATTAGTTCCATAATTCTTAATATCACTTCATTTGGTGTTGCAGTGTAACGAAAAATTTATGCCATTGAAAATATAATAGACCTAAAAATGAACGCGTCTAATCAATTACTTGCCTTGCTGCGTATGAAAAATGCGCATTAAACACTTATTTAATCGTAAATAGTATGTAAATAACATTTTTTCACTGACATTAGCTTTTAAATATGGTTAAGATGCGATAACGAAGAAGTTTAAGCCAGAGCAAATAATAGAGCAGCTCAGCTTAAGGAGAGAGATATGTTTAAAAAGATTTTAGCGTCGGTAGGTATTGGTGCTGCAAAAGTAGACACTATTTTAGAAACTGAACACCTACAACCAGGTCAACTTTTTAACGCACAAATAGTTATCACAGCTGGGGATGTTAGCCAAGATATCGCAGGCTTAGATTTATTATTAATGACTCGTGTTAAAGTTGCGGGTGATGATGGCGATTATTTTACTAATCATGTAATTGAGCAATGGCGAATTACAGATATTGGTACAATTGAGCCAGGCGAAGTTAAAAACATCCCTTTTGAAGCACGTCTTCATTCTGAAACACCTATTACAGAAATTAATGCAGGTTATAATCAATCACATGTATGGCTAGAAACAGGCCTAGATATAGACTTAGCACTTGACCCAACAGATAAAGATCATTTACACATTTACCCTAATGAAGCGGTTAAAACGTGTATGCAAGCGATGGAAAAGTTAGGTTTTAGTTTAATGAAAGCTGACGTAGAAAAAGGCCACTTACGGGCTTCAACTTTTCAGTCATTATCTGGGTGTTACCAAGAACTTGAGTATAAACCTAATAGCCGCAGCTTATTTGGCATTCAGGAGATTGAATTATCGTTTGTACCAGAGGCACATAAAACACATGTGCTTATAGAGCTAGACAGAGCCTTTAAAGGCGATGGTTATGTAGATTTGACCATAGAGCACGATCATGTGAATCTATCGCAGTTGTGTGATCAGCTAGAGCGCTTATTTACTTAGTATAAGCTAACTAAGCTAACGAGTGATTTTAATAAACCCAGCCTAAGCTGGGTTTTTTGCTTATAGGATTTAATATGCAGTTTAAATGTGAGCAGTTTGACGCTTTTGATACACAGACTCTTTTTATTATTATGCGTGGGCGGGTTGATGTGTTTGTTGTAGAACAAAAATGTCCTTACCCTGAACTTGATGATGTAGATATTGCTTTAAATACACAGCATTTATATACATTGGATAATGGGCAACTACAAACTTATGCGCGTTGTTATGACAAAAGTGAGCAATACAGCGCAATAGGTCGCGTGCTAGTAAGTGAAAGAGCGCGTGGCAATGGGTATGCAACTTTACTTATTACTGAAGCTATAGACTGCTGCAAAGCACAATGGCCTGAGCGAGATATTTATATAGGTGCACAAACTTACTTGCTTGATTTTTACCGCTCTTTTGGCTTTGAGGATTATAAAAGTGAATATTTAGAAGACGGTATACCTCATCAAGATATGATTTTAAAACTCACTAAATAAATCCAATTTAAGCAGCTATAAAAAAGCCCACTAATGTGGTAATGCAGATCGTTTAAGCTAATTGAACGATCTTTCAAAGGGCTCATAATAGGCTACAACAGAAGTTGTGGCCTATT